>JAQWTV010000090.1 GCA_029242545.1 Roseibacillus sp. | reverse complement strand
AGTCCTCGAAGCTGGTGGCCAGTCGAAATGGACAGGTCACTCTGGTCGAGCTCGAGCTGGCCTGGAAAGAGACCCGCGAGCTGCCCGCGAACCTGCTGGAGCTTGCCAGGATTCTCGCCAGCTGAGCCGGGACCTGATTCGCCAGTCCTTTTTGCCCCGGACCAAGATGAGCCGACTCTCGGCAGGGACTGTGCCCCCACCTGCCCCGGATCGCGGGAACCCTACGGACTCGCCAGACCGCTGAAAGGTCACGTCACGCCGGCAGAAAAATGCAAAACTGTTAGAGATTCTAATAAGCGGAAACCCTACTGGGGTCGGCGCTTGAGGCGATCCTTACTGGGGCAAAGACGGAGGGCCTTCTTTAGGCTCGTCGAATATCACGGGCGACGCATTAGGAAAATTTTACGGGGTATCTGGCGGACGGATTCGCTTCCTGCGCGGCAAGGGTGCACCCGTCGAAGATCCTCACGCACTCTACGAGTGGTTGAAGGATCACGGGTCACAGCGCGGGCCAGGAAAAAGCCCTAACCCGGCATAAGTGCGCTAACCCCCTTTCATAATCAGCTAGACCACACCGGGAACTCCTTGCGGATATTCCCAAAAGCTAGCTTGATTAGAATTCCTGGGCTCGGCTGCCTCGGTTCTGCCTCCGTTGTTCCTGGCGAGCAGGAAGTGGGTATGGCGGTCGTCTGGCATGTCCTGTTGCCGTAAAGATTCATGAGGCAGCTTTGCCTCCCTCAGGGAGCGGGAACAAAAGCGCCGGCACACTCCACCTTCATCAAAAGGGACCCATCCTCCTGAATCTCGAATATATTTCCCCACTGACCGAAGCGCGTGATCTGACCCTCCTTGTCGGCAACCTGCCACGTCCCGTTGGCGATCAGGAGTGAGTCGGTTACCTTCCGCATCCGCAGCGTTTTTGCGGACAGAGTTTCCGGGGTGTAGTCATCCGCGGAGAAGGACGCTGAAATGGCTTCCTCAATGGCGGTTCTCCCGTGCAGGGCCTCGTCCTGGCGAGAGACGATCTGGATGCCGTCTGACGTGAAGGTGTTCGCAATCAAGGCCGCATCGCCGGTAGTGGCACCCTTCGTGTAGTTCGTGATAATTCGGTTCATGGCCTCCTCGAATTTCGCGGCATTGCCATAGTCCGTGGCATCGGGGGTCGGAACTCTCTCGACGGAAGCGAAATCAATTGGGGCGGCGAGGGAGGACTCCGTGACGTGGGCGGATTCCATCAGGATTTCGATGCCGTCTTCCGTGTTCCGCTCGATACTTGCCCACTTGCCGTTGAACCCGCCCTCGCCGGCTACGGTGAACGTGCCGTGGGCCATGATGATTCCTCCCTCAAGTTCCACCATGTTGCTGATTTTGGAGCTCAGCAGGTTGTCCGGCGAGGTCTTGAATTTCCGAATGCCTTCCCTGAAGGAGGCTGCGATGGCCTTTCGCCCCACGCTGGGGAGCTGACCATCATTGCTGACCACCCGGACACTGTCCTCGGCGAAGAGCATGGAAAGGCTCTCGGCATCCCCGGCGTTCCAGAGATCAAGAAACTCGTTTGTGGAGGCGTCGAATTTTTCCTTGTTTGATGGCGTAGCGGTCACCTTCTGCTCCTGTCCGCAGGACAGGAGGCAGGCGGCAAGGACCGGGGAGAGGCTACGGAAACACAGTTTAGTGAGCGTATTCATGGTTTAATGGTGCACAGGTTGGAGAAAGGAAGGCAAGCAGGAGAGGGGGCAAAGGGTAGTTGTGGGGCCGTTGGAGCGGTTGAGATGCCCTGTTTCCGGCCCATCTGCCCAGGGGGCGCCCCCGGGGTCGACAGGAAGGTCGCTATTGCTATTTCTTGCGTCTAGAGGTCCGGGTTACCCGTGGGAGGGGTTTTCCATCCTGATCGGTGCCCGTCATCACAGTCCGTGTGGTGTCGGCATCGATGCAGGTTTGCTTCGAGGTCACGTAATGAATCTTCCCATCAGCGTGCCAGATGGTTCCGGTAAAGGTGAAGACCATGCCGGCGGAAAACCTGGGGCCGGGAGGTTTTGAAATAGCCATGACGAAGCGGCTTCCGCCATCAAGTTGTCCGACACCGGTCCACTGCTTGGTCTTGGGGTCAAAGCCCCACACCGACGTTTCCTGCTCATCGACATAGATATTGCAGCCGCCATCACTGCCATGGCACTTGCCCGTATAGGTTCTTTTCTTGCCCTCGCTCTCCTCCTCAATTTCCCAGGCCGCATGATAATAGGAGTAAAACTCGTAGTAGCTCTCGGCATCGCCGGCGTGGGCAGCTTGGAATACTCCACCGAGGAGGAGTGCAGCTGTGGCAAGGAGGAGGGCGGAGGTGCCCGCAAAAAGGTTTTTCACTTCATGGTCTCAAGCGGAAACCAGAACGAAAATGTATCAGGAGGATCAGGAAAATTGAAGAATCTCCCCCGGTCCTTCGCCTTGGTTCGGAAACGCTCCGGCCGGATCAGGAGCGGAGGCCATTCGGTATTCAAAGGGGAAGGGGGCCTCGCCCAGATTGTATACTTATTTGTATACTAGTTGGGGCCCAAAAGTGTTGTTTCGGCTTGTCGCGAGTTGTCGCGAAATGAGCCTCTAGCCCTTTAAAAATAGACGTTCAAGAACGCCTTGGAACACACTGAAAACCCTCCGGGACCACTTTCAAGACTGGTGCATTCAACCGCTCTGCCACCCCTCCGCTATTTGATGCTCAATGAGTTACGACGGAACAAAATGGGCCTTTCCTGATCTTGTATACTAGTTATATACTGAAGCGTATCACCACTGATCGCGACGGTATGGAAACCAGTAGCAAGTTCGTGAAGGTTCATGGAGTTCGATCGCTCTACAAGCGAGCGGGGCGGTTCTACGCGAGGATCACCGTTGGGGGCAAGCAAACTTACCGCTCACTCAATACGAGCAAGAAACGGGAGGCCGAGGATGCGCTGGCACAACTGAAGACGGGCAAGCCCATGGCCGTGGTGAGCCGGAAGCAACCCACGCTCTATGAGGCTATCGAACAGTGCCTAGAATTCCGCAAAACTCGTAGGGGAGCGTCTCGGCCACTATCTCGTAGGACGATCGGCACCCACCGGGAACTTGCCAACAGGGCGCATAAGCTTTTCCCAGATAAGCAGCTTTCCCGGTTTAAGGATTCCGACTTTATGAAGCCTCTTGAGGAGAGCGGTTTGTCGGCGTCTTGGAGGAAGCAGATTTTTGAACTGATCAAGGGTAGTTACGAGCGAGCAGTAAACCTGGGCCAGATTGAACTCAACCCACTGAAGGGAATTGTTCCGGCTCAAGTCAGGCGCAAAGAGCGTTCGCTTCCCAGTCGCGAGCAGTTTGATGGAGTCTGTGATTCGATGGAGGTTTTGTTCTCCAAGAGGGGCAAGGGGCAATCGGTTGCAGGGGGAAGGGGGGCCGCTCTCTCAACACGGTTCCTCGCCTTTTCTGGAATGCGGATCAGTGAAGCCCTTGGCGTTCATTGGGAGCATATTGTTGATGGAAGGATTGAAGTCTACGGCAGCGATGGAGAGCTCAAGACTGAGAACTCCCGCCGCAAGATTCATATCAACGGACCTTTGCAGGAGGTTCTTGATGAAATCGCCCAGATATACGGGAAAGAGGGGCGCGTGATGCCCACGGCCAATCTGAGGAAGTATTTGGAGCACGCTTGTGCTCATGTGGGAATTCAAAGAATGACTCATCACGATCTGCGATCTTGGTTTTGCACTTGGTGCGTGCTCTCAGGTGTAGACATTAACACCGTGGCACAATGGATGGGGGATGAGGCGCAAACGATCCTTAGAGTCTATTTGCAGGTTAACGACCAAGCGCAACAGGAGGCCGCGACCAAGTTGCAATGAGCGAAGACCTAGACGCGCCCCCAGAGGAGGACTCCCCTGAGTATTGCCATTGGCAATGTCTGATGCATTGGTTTAGCCCAAAGAAAAGGGACGTGGATGCTGTGACTACTTTGGTTGCTGCTGGATATTTAGCGAATCACCCCCAATGGAATCAGCCAGACTCGGAAGAATTGGTGGAAGAGGTTACAGCCGCGCTCGGAAAGCTGCTGATTAAGTCGATGGCAAGTGGCAAGCCAGAGCACTTCAAGGATCTCGTTTCGACACTTACCAAGATTAAGGGCAATATTGATCGCCCTATTCCTCGGGAGGCGCACGCTTGGAGTGCTGTGAGTGACTACTGGAAAGAAACGGGTTCTCCTCCGAGCAAGGTTGAGTTGCGAAAGTATATGACCGCTAGGCGAGAGAAGTATACTGACCAACCCAGCCCGAATGCTCCTTGGGCGCCCCTTTGGAAAGCTAGTGGCTTGAACGATTTTTGGGAGCGCATAGCGTCGCAGGACAGCTAGGGGTAGGGCGTCAGGGTTAGTGGATTAGCTAAAAATATCGCTAAGGACAAAAGCCAGCCTGTTCTGAGACAATCCTCTCAATGTCTAAAAAGACTATTGAGACAAAACGGGCAGGTTCTTTGTGGGAGCAGCTACGCGCCGAGCGGGTATGTGTTACCATCGAGGAATTCTGCGAAATCCTAGGTTGGCACCGGAGCCGGTTTTATCGGCACCAAGGCAAGATCAAGAACTGCTAGTAAATTGCTTTCTCAGGCCGGGTTTCCTAGAGGCTGAAGGCCCGGGGAAAGTGGGGGCGCAAGCTTACATAGTAGCAACAATCCGAGCCCTCGCGTCCCGCTGAGAGGGACAACTACTATGCTGACAAGGTGTGGACGAAAGTGGCTTCCCGGCCTTGCATCAAATGCCATAAATCTGGCGACGCTGCAGAAGGTGATCGGCGAACTTGATCATGGTGATGAGCAACGAAAATTTCTTCGAACGATACGCGAAGGAACTTCGAGTCTTGAACGGCATCGACTACATGATGCGACGCGCCGAGGAACACACTTGGAGGCTGCCGCATCGAAGGAAGATTCGACAAGCTCTTGGCGGTCAGCCTTCCTGTCTCCCTTCTCGACAAGACCCCGCCCAAAAAGCACACTCCTGCCCACAAGATGCCCATTATTCTTCCGCCGCTCACTCGCCGTCAATTCATCAAGCGCTCGCTTGCTCTTGGCGGCACGGCGATGATGAACTCGCGCGCGCTGGCAGCCCCGGATCGCAACAGTGTTGGCTTGGACCAAAACCGCGTTGCCTTGCTTGCTGACACGCACATCAGTGC
>JAQWTV010000074.1 GCA_029242545.1 Roseibacillus sp. | reverse complement strand
CCTCTCCCCGCTTTGCCACGTGAATTCCGAGGGACCGCGACCCAGAGAACCACCCTCATGGCATTCAACTTTCCGTTCTCCCTCCGCAAAGAATTGTATGCGGAGCTTGCCGGTCTGGGCATGACTTTTGCGCACATCATGGGAGGGGGCTTCGGCACGGCCTTTAAGAACCATATCGGACACGAGGGCGGGCGGACGGCGGCGCCAGACTCAGGAGATCTCAGCCCCCACATCCCTGAGCCCAGTATTTGCAGGGGTAAAACAGCCGAAATTTTTGTGGCTTGGCATTTATGAGCCTAGAGCCTCCCCATTCTAACTGGAAACTTTGCTCTTGAGCATGAATCCCCGGGCCCGATTCTTTGGTGTGCCTCTTCCACGGACCCTTCTTCTTCTCTGCGCTCTTTTCCAACAGCCGTGTTCTGCAGAGAAACCGGTTCCTTTTACCCATCCCGGAGTTTTACACAGCGTGTCAGAGCTCGACTTCGTACGCGGAAAGATCGCGTCGGGAGAAGAGCCTTGGGCCTCGGCCTGGGAGTCCCTCAGAGCCCATCGCTGGGCTTCTCTCGATTACACCCCAATGGCACACGCGGATGTCGTGCGCGGCCGGCGCGGAAAGAACAATGTGGGAATGAGCGAATTGATGAACGATTCTGCGGCCGCCTACACCCACGCCCTTCACTGGTCGATGAGCGGCGAGCGGGCTCACTCCGACAAGGCTATCGAAATCCTGAATGACTACGCCCGCACCCTGAAATCGGTCGAAGGTCACGACGCCCGCCTTCTTGTGGGCATCACTGGGATTCACTTCGTCAACGCCGCGGAATTAATCGCACATGGCGAAGCTGACTGGGATCCAGACGATCTAGCCCGTTTCAGCACGATGTTACGAGAAGTTCTCTATCCGGTGATCGAGAACTTTTATCCAAGAGCCAACGGCAATTGGGACGCGTCCATGATCCAGACCATGATGGGAATTGGGATCTTCCTCGACGACCGGTCCATCTATCAACGCGGGGTCGACTACTTTCTCAAGGGTGAGGGAAACGGCTGTCTCACCAACTACGTCAAGCCTTCGGGCCAGTGTCAGGAAAGTGGACGTGATCAGCATCACACTCTGATGGGACTCGGTTATCTTGCCTCGGCCGCGGAGATCGCCCGTAATCAGGGACTGGATCTCTATGGAACGGCGGAAAACAGACTGGCTGCAGCCTTCGAATACTGTGCCAAATACGGGCTGGGACACGCGGTTCCTTTCGAGCGCTACGTGAGCATCGGTGGGTGGTACGATCATCACAAGATCTCAGAGGTCGGGCGTGGCTGGGGAGTGCCGGTATTTGAGCTCCCTTACCGCCACTATCACCTCCGCAAGAAGAGGCCTATGCCCTTCAGCGAGAAAATGCTGAAAAGGTTACGACCGGAGAAACCCTCCATAGACCATAAGCCATGGTCGACCCTCATGTGCGCGCAAGGAGTGCTGCCGATCAAAAGTGTGAAGCTCCGGTTGGAGATGCTCGCTTCCATCCCGGGGACAGACCGGTGGGATTGGTGGCAAGCCCGCACGGCCCAAGTTCCGGGTGAGGAACCGTTGTGGGTTACCACCATGTCGGAGACCGGCAAGAAAGTATCCCATGACTTTCACGACATCTATCAGACCCTGAGCAGGGATGAGGGCAAGACCTGGAGCAAGCCAACGATCATTCCCTCCCTGAAGCGAGCCAGGCTGGACGATGGGTTTGAAGTAGCCATCGGAGACCTCTGGCCAACCTGGCATGCGAAGTCAAAGGTGGTGCTCACAACCGGAAAGACTTTCAATTTTGAAGGCGGCAAGCGTGAAATCTTCACCCGGGAAAAGGTGTCGTATGCGGTCATGCAGCCGCAGAGCGGAACATGGGGAGCCATGAAGTTTCTGGCCATGCCGGAAAATGATCACTCGGGAGAAGCTATCGTGGCTGCGAATGCCGGCAATAATCAGCGCGTCGACCTCGCCGACGGCGACATCCTTCTCCCTGTTCGTTATCAGCGAGGCCTCAAACGCCGCAACTACACCAGCGTGGTGGTTCGATGTGGATTCGACGGCAAGACCCTCACTTACAAGGAGCATGGGTCGGAGTTGAACATTCTACGGGATCGCGGTCTCTACGAACCATCGCTCACTGAATTTGGGGGAAGGTATTACCTGACCCTGCGGTCAGATCATTCTGCCTTTGTGACGAAGGGCGATGACGGGATCAACTTCGAGCCCATTCGCGAATGGAAGTTTGATGACGGGGCTCCGCTGGAAAGTTACAACACGCAGCAACACTGGATTACAGTCGGAAGCGGCCTGTTTCTGATCTACACACGCAAAGGAGCGAACAACGATCACGTTTTCAGACATCGTGCTCCCCTCTTTATCGGGCAGGTCCACCCCGAAACCCTGCGCGTGATTCGTAGCACCGAACGAATTCTTATTCCGGAAAACCATGCGACCTTGGGGAATTCAGGAGTATGTCGTCTCAACGACAACGAATACATCGTGACCTGCGGCGAGGGACTCATGCGGCTGGGAAAACGCAAAGGGGAACTCAACACCGTTCATTTCGTGAAAGTGGCTGCTACCGCCAGTGAGTAGCCGCATGCTGAGATGTGGACTCGTTCGAACCGACCTAATCACAATAGCTTGTCTGCAGGGAGGTAGAATCCCCCGCTTGGCGGCTCATTCTCAGAGGTGCGGCAAATTCAAAATCTATTGCATAACCGGCCATTGCCGGGGATGGTCGCTACGGTGACCCGCGGTAGTTGGACAATCTGGAAATTCGTCATTGGCCTCTTGATCATCAAGTTCGTGACCCTTGCGTTCCTGTGGCAGTTTGCAGGCCTGTGGTGGAGATTCGCACTCAGGGGGGCACCCTATATCATCATCTGTATTGGCGGTCTGTATGGCTATCTATGGCTACAGAAGCGAATGAAAATCATAAGGACTCAGCCTGAGGAAGAACATTAAATGAGCGAAGATCCATCAGAGCCTGAGGAAATGAGCGAAGAGGAAATCATGGCCTATGCCGCAGAGCTCAGAGGCGTCATGGAGAATCAACGCAAAGAAGAGAAGCGCTCCCTTCTCATCGGCGGCATTGTAAATAGTGTCCGCGTAGCGCTTTGCCTTTGGGGCGCATTTCTGGCCGCGAAGTGGCTGATCTCTTTCTCGTGGGCCCCTGGGTGGCTTTTCCCGTTTGTGATGGGCGGCGCTCTCTTAGCGCTCTTGGCACTCACCATGCTATTGGCTGAATTCGTCGGAAAGACGGGAGAGGGACATAAAAAAAACCAACCCGAGGAAGAGAAGTAAGGACCCCTGGAAGTTCCCGGCTGTGGCACCGCCGCCCAAGGCAACCCCGATGAAGCTTGTCTGGTTCGCTGACAAAAACCTCCGCACCTATTCAATCCCTTTACCGCCCCGGCTCCTCCTCATCCGATGGCTGACCCTCTTCAGGAACATCCGGAGCGATGACATCGAAGGCCTCGTCCATGTCCCTGGACCTGGGGAAAAGCAGCAGGAGCACCGCGACGGTCCCTACCGGGCTAATTAAATTCAAGAGGACCCATGGGTGCTCCTGTGCGTTTCCGGAGCTGACTAAGATCACGCTCACAAACACACCCATAGCACCAGCAGGCGAACTAATAGGAATCAAAAACGCCCAGGAGCCGGCACGGGCGAGTATCGTCGATCTGGATCTCGTCTTTTTGAGAGGCCGGGTGACCATCCATTGGCAAACCTTGTAACCCACAAACCATAAGAAGGCCGTGATACAGGCATTAGCAATGCTAAGACCGACCATCATCGAAACAACGTCATCTTTAGTTTTAAAATCCGAGGGCTGAGGACCGACTCCGTAGGTGCGGCCCTCGTTACTCTCAAAGAAACGATGTAACTCCGCCATCCATGGAGGAGCTGCAGCATAGAGGTAGAGAGTAAATACGACGCCCACCACTAGCATGACCATGAAGCACCCTCCTGCAAGGAGACCATTATCAGAGGCCTTCGATGATTCCTTCCTTCTGGGCATTGCTTGTTTTCTAGACTCCACTCGGTGGTTCAGGGCACTCGGAAATGCGACCCACGATTAAAGCACACCCGAGAACTCGCACAAGCCGCAAGCCCCTTCTACTTCATCGTATTATCCTTGAGCGGCTTTCCGTTGGTGGTGAGAACCTGAAAGTGGTGGAACCCGTGTTTCCCCCCACTGTATGTCCACACCACCTTCTTTTCTCTGGTCACCTCGGTGAGTTTCACGCGATTGCCACTAGCGTGATAACTGGTGATCACCGTATTTCCGTTTGGAAGGCGCTGCACACCGCAGGCATCATCGAGAAGCTCTTTGCCGAGGTCCTCGTTATCTACTTTCCAGACAATCTCCCCCTGACTATCAACCTCAATCACCCGGTTGCCATTTGTACAGCCAATAAGGGTATTCCCATCAGCCAGACGAATCGCGGTAAAAGGCCAGTCCCGCTTTTCCCGGCCACGATCATCCGTAGGAAAGGTCTTTAGCACCGTTCCTGTCTCTCGGTTGTATTCCTTGACCGCGAAATCCAGAAGATGAGGCGCAATATAGTTCCCATTGGGAAGCCTCCTCAACATCCGGGTCTGCATATGTGCATTCCCCTTCTGGCAGGATAATGGCATATCATGAAGGATCTCTCCTTTTCTATTAATCGTCCGAGCACGAGGCTCTGGTCCTAGTTCAGCCACAAGAAAGTTACCATCGGGGAGAAGCTGAACTGTACTGATTTCCTTCTGTTGCCCCTGGTAGGAGAACACCGTGCTGTTCGACGCCCGCTCTATCTCCGCCACCCCGCCTCTCGGGTATTTCTGGCAGGGGTAGACTGCCAGCAGGACATTTCCGTTTGGCAGAACCCACCCGTCACTGGCTGGAAGATCAATTTTCCATGAGACGGCTCCGTCCTCGGCAATGATCGAGCTGCGAGCCCCCTTCCCAAGGCCCAGAAAGGAATGCCTGATCTCCCCTTTGCGATCATCCGAGTAGAGGGGCGAAGCGAAGAGAACGAGCAATAGAAGGGTCTGACGAATCATTCTCATGGCTTGGCCCAAGAGAGACCTGAGGACAAGCATTGAGTCTTCGTGATTGGCTCTTACGCATGGGATTAGGCTGCAAATAAACGGTTCCACCTTAGTTTGGAATCCTGTTCCCAGATCAATGCCAGCCTCTTAGCGAGGATTCCCGTGCTCCTGCAAGGCGGACTTGACAACTTTAACGCCCATGGGATGGTTGGCTAGGTCCCAAACAGGATCACCCCGAAAAGCCTATGAAAATTATTTCTCTTATTGTCTGCGGACTGATGTTGTCTCTACTCCCCGCCTTCGCCGGCCCAGTGAACAAAATCTGCCCGGTGAAAGGAAAAGCTGCTGATGGCAGCACTGCCGTCGAGGTTAAGATTGGTTTTTGCTGCGGGCGGTGTCTGGCCAAGTTTGAAAAGGATCCTGCCGCTCTTCTCGCCAAGGTCGCCGAGGCCGCTGATGGCAAGTGCCCGATTAGTGGCCGCGACAACGATCCAGATGCCACTGCGACAATTTCTGTGGCTGTGTGCTGCGGAGGCTGCAAGGGCAAGGTGGCAAAAGACCCCAAGAAGTTTCTTGCCAAGATCGCCAGCGAGAAAAAAGACTCCTGACCCTCCCATAAATATTTTTCGAACTCCTCGACCGTTGTGGTCGGGGAGTTTTTTGTGGATGGTTGTGGTGACCTGCGCAGTGGTCAGACTCGGGTCACGGATTCAGCATGTTCTCCCGGAATCCTACCCAAAAACATCGCCACCCCAGCAGGATTATTACAAATCACGACAAGCTTCTCTCCCTCCTGTTACCCCAACCCTCAGTAGAGGGTAAGACTGTTATATGAAAAGACTCGTAACCTCCATCACTCTCGGTCTGCTCTCCGCAACCCCCTCTCTTGCTGAAGTGATTGAGAGAGCGGTTGATCTGAAACGCGAAATTGCGGCCACGAGCGTTGGGGGGCCGGAGAAGCTCGCCGTGGACCTAGGCGGGGAGGTGAAAATTGATATGATCATGGTCTCGGCGGGTGAGTTCACAATGGGTGACAACGAGAGCAAACCTTCCCATGCCGTTAAAATCACCCGGCCGTTCTACCTGGGTCAGTATGAAGTGACTCAGGAGCAGTGGAAAGCCGTGATGGGCAACAACCCGAGCCGGTTCACAAATGCCGCTAATCCCGTGGAACGGGTTAGCTGGAACGACTGCCAGGAGTTCATCGCGAAACTCAACGCCAAGGCAGAAACCAAGGCGAGGAAGTATGCCCTGCCTACCGAGGCTCAATGGGAATATGCCTGCCGGGCCGGGAGTGAGAATAAATTCTGCTTTGGAGGAGATAAGCCCGGACTCCTGGACTACGGATGGCACGTTAAGAACTCCGAAAGCGTGGTCCATCCAGTCGGCGAGAAGAAACCCAACGCATGGGGCTTCTATGACATGCACGGCAATGTCGCGGAGTGGTGCCAGGATTGGCACCAGCCCGACTACTATGAGAAATCACCGACAGAAGATCCCGTGGGTCCAGCGGCGGGGACAGTCCGCGTGGTCCGCGGTGGCTTCTGGGGCGCCAGCGCGTGGAGAAGCCGCTCAGCCTACCGCGACCATAATTCGCCAAGACGCTACGGCCGCCACCTGGGCTTGCGCCTCTGCCTGGTTCAACCGGAATAGCGACCGGCAAGAAAGGGGCTCGCACCCGGCTACTCCCCTGTGCCGCCCTGCCAATCCTTGGTTTGGAAGGGTGACGCCGGAAGGCCTTCCTTGTTGACGAGGTTGGGATAGGCCTCGTTCGACCAGCCGAAACGGGCATTGACTGGCACGGGCACTTCCCTGGACTGAACCACGACCGTGTCGCCCTCTATAGTTGCCTTGGCTGTCACAAACTTGCCGTCCGCGCCGGCAATTTCGAACTCGACCAGAGGGTTGCTATCTCGCGACTTGAGCCCGCCCCAAACATGCGCAAAGGACAGCCGGATCTTACCTCCTTCGACCTCCATCGACTTATAGATCGGTCCTGAGAAAACGACATCGGTCTTGTAAACTTTGGCCAGGGCCCACAGGGCGAGCCTCTCGCCCACATCAATCTTGTTAACCGGATGAATATCGCTGATGGCAGGAACCAAGTCGGTCGTCACTACCATTCCCGTCTTTGGAATCTTCAGGTTGTTTACTTGAGCCTCCCACAGCATAGGGAGGCTGCCTGAGGAATAGCCCGAGAAGGGTGCAATCTGGACAAAATAGAACGGGATCTCATACCCCCATGCTTTTCGCCAGCCCTCAATCAGAGCCTGCATCCTGCTCGCATACCGTAAGCCATCTCCCACGTTGGACTCGCCCTGATACCAGATTGCCCCTCGGATCGCCATCGGAGTCACTGGAGCGATCATGCCGTTAAACAACCTGCCGTCTCGTCCGGGCGTCCAGGACTCACACCGCGTGCCTCCGATACTTGCGGCAATCATCCCGATCGGGACCTTCAGCTCCCTGTGCAGTTTCCGGGCAAAGAAATAGGCGCAGGCCGAGTAACCAGCACCACGCCCTCGCTGCACCATGATGTTCTGCGGCGAACAGGGCAACCAGTCGCAATCGGCGTCTGATGCAGGCTCTTCCGCATCTCTAGGCCGCATCTCTAAAAGACGAATCTGGGGGAAATTTGCTGCTGCAACTTCCTCCTTCCAATCATTGCATGGTGTCTGGCCAATAGCCGGCCCCAACGGCTTTTCCATGTTCGACTGTCCCGAGGCTACCCAGACTTCGCCAACGAGGATATCATCCAACTGAATCGTGTTCTTACCGCGGATAATCATACGGCGGCCTGTGCGATCCGCCTTCATGACTGGCAATACAACCCTCCAGCTCCCCTGCTCGTCCGCCTTGCCCTTCGCCGTCATTCCACCAAACTCCACAGTGACCTCTTCCCCGGCATCGGCCCAACCCCAGATTGGCAGTGGCCTATCCCGCTGCAAGACCATGTGACTACTAATCACTCCGGGCACGGTAACAGCCCCCTCGGCCTGCCCGAGGGCCATCCAGAAAGCCACGACGATATACCGGCCTGCACTCTTCATCATTGAAGACCTCTTGGGATTGCAACCTGGGTGACAATTCACAGCTTCTCTCGAGTATTGATATGATCTGCCCCGTGAACCACGATAAAATTTAGAACGCCAAGATACGGAAGAACTCTCTCGCCACTCTACCCCCATGCCATCCGAAACCCGTGCCACAAATAATATGGCTAAGCGTCCCGTCACCATCCAAGTGGGCCGCAAGAATCGGGTTGCGGGGAGGGCGCTTCTTTCGGAAGAATTCCCGAAACCGTATTCAGCCCCTCCGAACCAACCTGATCGAGGCAAGGATCCTCGGCATCATTACCGACAACCTTCCAACCTTTAAAACAATCCAGCATGACCCGCGCACTTTTTCTCACCCTGATCATCACGAGCCTTCCGCTCGCCGGAGAAACCAGACGCTACGCCTTCTTCATCACTGGCGACCCTCAGTATCTCGCTGAAAAGGCTCCCCAACCCACCAAACTCGACCCCTATTCTGAAGAGGCGAACTCTCGCTTTGTAACGATTCTTAATGAACTTCCGGGACAGCCCATTCCTGAAAGTCTCGGCGGTGGCCACCTTGCGAAAACCATCCTTGGCGTCATCGTCACGGGCGATCTTGTCGATAGCTTTGACAAAACCGGCGGCCACTACGACGCCATGGGGAAATACGAGTGGCGCCGCTACGTCCGCGACTACGGTCTTACCGGCAAGGATGGAAAGATCCCGTGGCCGGTCTACGACCTTCATGGCAACCACGATGGTCCGCAGGGTGACACCTTCATTACCGACGCCCTCATCGAGCGCAATAAAACCCGTCCTCATGTCGATCATATCTCATCCAACGGTCTCCACTACTCGTGGGACTGGGGGCCTCTCCACGGGATCTCGGTTGGGATCTTCGCAGGGGAAGGCGAGGAGCGCCGGGACGGACATCACTATGCCGCCCGCGCTAGCCTCGAGTTTCTGCGAAAAGACCTCGCTGAAAAGGTCGGCAACTCTGGGAGACCCATCATCGTCTCATTCCACCTCCACCCCAATGGCCCCGAATACGACTGGCCCGCCGAGGACCTCAAAGGCTTCTGGGACACCCTGACCAAATATAACGTAATCGCCCTCGTTCACGGCCATACCCACGGATCGCCACCCAGCAAACTCACCTGGGACGGCAAGACCTTCGGGCGGAATCTCCCAGGCTCCATCGACGTCTTCAATCCCGACGACTCTGGCGCCGCCAAAACCGACCGCCGCAACCCGGGAAAGGCAGTCGGCATTAACCATGGCCTGCTCTATGCCGAACTCGTCGACGCCCCGGGCACGGAAAACGACGTTTTCGTGGTACGATCCTATATCACTCAGGATAACTGGGCTACCCATGCGTGGCACACCCGCTGGGAGCGGAACGTTTCAATTCCGTGATCAAAGACCGCTCTCTCCAGAAGATGGGCGAAGCGATTATGCCGACACCGAAAGCATGCGGCCCATCAAGTGCTCGCGACATGCCTCTTGCGCGATCCGAGGACCATCAGGACCGGTATCGCCACGAGAACGACTAATACAACAACCAGAACGATCGTAATGGCTCTGCCCGACTCCGCGACGTTCTCTTTTCCATTTACCCCTCCACTATCCCTGGGACCGGGTGAAGCCGGTAATTCCTCTCCGAGCAACTCGCCCTCCTTCCATGGATCGACCACAAGCACACCTCGTATTTCTGCCGTATCAATCGGCATACGACCATCGAGAATGGCATGAAACACCTCTAACCCCGTGACCCATTGCTTCGCGGGACGAACTTCACTCTTCTTTGACACGGCTTCAAATCCACTCTCTGGAATGTGCGGATCAAAACGAAACCGGGCGCCGCTATCGATCAGGACAAGCTCCAGGCTCTCATTCCACTGCGGATACCTCTGCAGCAAACTCGCCATTCGGTAACCCAGCACCCGCCCACTGGTCGGAAGCGGCGCGGCGGGATTCGGCTCAAGCCCTCCCGAATCCAACTCGTGTCGAATGGCCGAGGCAATCTCCAGTAATCTAGGGCTCAAGGTCCC
Source organism: Roseibacillus sp. (assembly GCA_029242545.1). Lineage (GTDB taxonomy): Bacteria > Verrucomicrobiota > Verrucomicrobiia > Verrucomicrobiales > Akkermansiaceae > Roseibacillus_B. The sequence continues at coordinate 7,638 of JAQWTV010000074.1, read as the reverse complement.
GGAAGCACCTGGGAAATCAGTGCACAACGAACATCCGGTGACCGGTTGCGAGAAGACAGCGAGCAACGCTAGCGTTCCGAGGATCGCCTTCATCCAGTCTACTTTTTCGCCTCTTCAATCAACTCGATGACCCGCTCAGGATTCATCTTCTTGGTAGGGAGCGGAAATCCCAGCGTGTCCCCATTGGCCTTGAATCCATTACCATCCACGTCGACAAAGATCGGATTGTTATACGCACAGGGCTGCATGTGAGCCTGATCGCTCGTGCCATATCCGGCTTTTAAATCGAACCCCTCTCCCGTCGCAACCACGATTAAATGACTGTCTTCCTTGAGTTCCACTTTCAGGGACTGCTCGAATTTTACCACCCCGCCCATAAACATCTCCGGATGAGACTTTCGGGTGAAATTCAAATCCTTGCGCTGCCGCCCGTTGACCAGAACCTGCACACGGTCGATATCAATCCAGTCCGTGCACTGCACCCTGACATCGAGCGAGACCTCTCTGGCCTCTATGTCCGCACCCGGCAGGGCACCATTGGCAGTCACATTGAGAAACGGGCCGGTCGTTAGCACCATCTGCCCCTTCTTCGATTTCCGGGACAACTCACGCCAGTCAACCTTCGCCGGGTCGTCGCTCGAACTGGGAACATAAGTGCGCCATCCTCCTACGCCGTTACCCCACACCGAATGCGCATCGGCAACCGCAATCGCCCAGACACGCGTCCCTTGATTCAATAGCTGCAACCAGATTACTTCACGCACCATGGCAATGCTTCCGGCACTCCGCTCACCCTGTTTGCGCACACGATAAGGCACCCCCGCAAGGATGCCGTCCCCATACCGGAACTGCGTGACGAAATTCTCCGTCTCCAGCCCGTCCAGCATTTCTCCCAGAAGGACGTAGCCTCCATCAAGCGTTCCATCTCCATTCCGGTCAAAAAACTCAATCTCCATCCGAGGATGATTCAAGTGTACCCACCGGTCGGGCTCCAACCCCTGAAAGTCGCGTAAATGCAACGCGTTGATCCGCGCATCATTTTCCCATACTGGCGCTCCGCCGTCCTGAGTTCGCGGCACCGGCTTCAAGGGAAACATATTGAGATGCCCACCGGGACCAGTCAGTTCCATTCCAGCAACGGTGGCCAGCTCATCACTCAAACCCAGTTCCGTAATGTGTGGCGCCCAGTCGTAGAGTCGATTGTGCTCCGTCGTCGGGGCAAACTCGATGTGCTCTGCAGCGAGATTGATTAACCGGTCCTTCGTGCCGCACGTATTGTCTCCACTCGGGGTGGAGTGGTTGTGGTAATCCGTGCTGACCCAGCCCTTTGTATCAACAAGTCGCCTCAATTCGCCTTCCACCGCCACCGTCTCCCCTTGTGCAAGCTCGATCTCCTTCACGTAATGCGAATACTCGATGCCGCGGGTCACTGTAACACGATACTTGCCGGCGGCCAGCGGCACGCGGAAGTCGCCCCGCTCCGAGTGCCATTGATCACGGCACCCGTGCGCCCGGTTCTGCGGTCCCAGATTCGGATTCTTTGTCCCTTCGCTCCCCGCGAACTGCACCTTGCAGGGGATTGACTTCCCCGCGCTATCCTTGATGGAGAACATCACCACCGATTGCGGACCCATCTTCACCTCCTGCCTCACCGACTCCACCCCTTCTCCAAGCTTGATCGTTCCCGTGACCGTCTCGCGCCCCTGATCCTCAGCGCTCCACGCATAAGTCCCGGCCGGGAGCGCCAACGACACCTTACCCGAGTCATCCGGATAACCCACGAGCGTCTTCCCCGGCTCAACTTCCACCAGCAGGGCCGCAGTGCGGGCCGGATTCCCTTTGTCATCATGCAGGGAAACCCCGGCTGCTATCACTCCGCCACGTCGCAATCCGGCAATACCCACCGCTTCGAGGGGCGATGTCCCCACTGCGAGGAAGCGCGAAACCGTCAACTCCTCGCCTGACTTGAGAATCTCCGTTCCCTTTGGCATGCGATCCACCCCATGGGACTTGACCCAAGACAAGGCGTAACCTGCCTTGTCAGCAGGATCCACCGCATCCCCCCACAAAAATCCCTTTGCATAATTCGCCCGCCCGAGACCAGTCCACTTATCCTGCATCTTGAGCGAAACCGGGGCCTTTCCTTCGTTACGCAGCGTGGTCAGAACGGTCACTCCCTGCACTCCATCGGTCACAATATAGCGGTAACGCTTGAAGACACCCTTGCCCAACGCCGCCGTGACCACTGTTTCCACAGCCGCCTCATTGGCCGCGACCTCTTCTCTGGGAACAATCCGCACATACGACACCTCCCCCCGCTGTCCGAGCGGAGCCAGAATCGTGATCTGATCGTTATCGGCATCACGAAGCGTCAGATCATAAAGACACCCTGGGGTCGCGCCACCGTCTCCGTAAAAGGTGCTCATGTTAGCCCGACGCAACGGAGCTTTGTGCGATATCACCGCTTCAACCCTGTCACTCCTCAACACAAAATCCCCAATGATTCCATCCGCCTCCTTTCCGCCCGGAAGCTCACTGACTCGCGCCTTGGTCACCTCTGTCGCTTCCGCTGCCAAAACGTCCCCCACGCTAAGCCCCAACACGGAAAGCGCAATAAAGGCGCTAGACACAGGTATATTCATCTCTCCTTTCTTCATGTTTTGAACGGAATATTACTCCCGAGCAGTAAACAAACCGGAAACCGGAGGAAAGGCGCAATCTCACTTAGTCCAGATTCGCACGGACTGCATCAGGCCACCGGAAGCCCGTCCGCCCACTTTACTACTCCACCCACTTCAGAGCATTTTGGAACATCTCGACAGTCCTGGCGCCCGAAACATCAACACCCGAGCCACTCGATTGACACAGGGTCCAGAAGACACAGAATTCCATCCATGAGAATTTCAATCCTGACAATCCTCGGGGGATGCGCCCTGCTGCTGTCTCTTCCCGCATACGCGCAGTCCCAACAGGAGATGAACTCCCAGGCCCGCAAGGACCTCAAGAAAGCCGATGCAGAACTGAACACGGTCTACAAAGAGGTAATCGCACTATTGCCAGACGAAAAAGCCGTCGAACTCCTGCGGAAGTCCCAGCGGGCATGGCTCACCTTTCGAGATGCCGATGCCACTTCCCATGCCGATGCGATGCGGGGCGGATCTGCAGCCCCACTTCTGTTCTACGGCCAGCAAGCCCAACTCACGAGGTCGCGCATCAAGCAGCTTCAGCGCTATCTCGATCTTTATGGAGAGCGGTAAGATCCACCTCTACTTGCCCCAGGGATTCAGAGCATCTAACAGCATAGGGGTGACTCGCTCCATCTCCTGCTCAGCATCGATAGCGAACCAGCGCTTCGACCCCTCACCCACGGACTCCACTCGAAACTCAACCTGACCACCCTTGGCGAGAAATTGCTCTCCCAGAACGATCAGGAATACTCCACCCGTATCAACTTCGGACTTCCAAGCTGGAAGATAATACAAGTCCAGAGCCCCATCGACGCCCTGCCAAAAGGATAATTCGCGGGCCAGATCAAAGCGCAGGCGCTCCTGACCACCCACCACCAGCGAGAACCCCCCCGTCGTGGGCTCACTGCTCCACCCGAGACCCCCAGAAAAACAGAGAACCCTCGGAGTGTCACCCCGGGCAGGAACCCTCCCCAGCCAGCCCACCTTCTGAGCCCGCTTCTCCTGTCGAATGAAGAATCGCGGAACAAAATCTCCTGCCCAGTTATGCCAGGCAGTCTCCTCTGCGGTCAGCGGAATGACTGCCTGCAGAGCCGGCAGGGCGTGCCGCAAATGGGTGTAGAAAGCTTTCCTCAATACAGAGCTCCCGGGAGGACCATGTTCTTTCGCCCTCTCCGAGAGACGTCTGATCACCCGGCGTTCCTGACTGGGAAGGCGATGAAAGGGAGCCCTCTCCTGATCCGCAGGGGCGAGGAAACTCTCACCCACCACCTTGCGGACAGCTCCTACCACCTCGTCCTCCACTTCATCCCGGTAGCGACCGGGTTGCCCGTAGTAGACCTGCGAGAAATCAGCCTCGTAGCCACCTTCCTTGAGAATTCGCTTCGAAGGAATATAACCCGGCATTCCATTGGACCAGGCCGTCAACCATAGGCGCGGCCACGCCAACTCCCTATTCAATCGGACGGAGTAGTCTACCACCACCTCTCCAGGCAGGAACACCATGGCGAGGTCGTTATCAAAGCGCCAGCTCGTCACCGGGTAGGCCACCTGATTGGGAATCCTTTCTCCCTCATCAAGTCGCTTCAGCATCGCCACCCCAAGCTCTCCTTCAAATCCACCCTTTGACCTCAGACCCTCCCAGAATTCTCTCGGTTTCGGTTCGACCAAGGGCAGGCTTGCCGTCACCGAAGCGACAGTAGGAGCCCCATTCAGTTTCCTCAACCCGCCTTCCACGAGTCGCTGAACCTCGTCCCCGATAGCTTGCCCGTGCCGCTTTGCAACGGCAGCCCCTCCCGAGGGCTGGGGCCCTATATCCGCTCCACAACCAATCGTCATGAGAGCCCTTGCAAGAGGAAAATTTCTTTCCATTGCTTCGTTGGCATAACCCGCCCAGTCCCCGTGCACATGATTACGAGCACCCAGAGTGGTACAGTGGCAGGCATAGTTTGCCCAGAGAGCTTTCACCTTTCCCTCCTCATCACGGGCTACCAGCACAGGCAGGCTGTGATCTACCGGACCTCCTTGCTCCAAGCCGAATCCCTGCCAGCGACCATCACCTAAAACTCTGCGGTTTCCCCCAAAATCAACACGCCCCTGCGCCCAGCTCAGGGCAAGAGGTTCCCGGTTCTCAAGGGCCTGCCCCAGCGCCTGAGCCATCTTCTCTATCGCGAAATCCGTGTAGCGCCTCATCCGCTCCTCCTGTCCGGGTGTCATCCTTCCAGCCCATAGGATAGGGGCATACCCTGCGAGATTCGGAGCGTTATGAGTGTGCGTTGCGGACACCACTAGGCGTTCGGAGGAGATACCCATCGCCGCAACCCTCCTCGCCAGAATGTCCCTCAACAGCCCCGGGACTCCACAATTATCGATAACCACTACCGCGACTGGATCGGTATCACCGATCACCATCGCCCGGGCCCAGAGCCGGGTTTCAACTCCTTCGAATTCAGTCTGCCGCCCTCCATATCCAGCGAGAACCACCGGGTGCAGCGGCGTAACATCAACCTTGGCGACCCCCACCGAAACCATGCGCTCGACCCCGTAAGCTCCGGTCCCCAGCAGGACCAGAACCGCGCTCAAACCGGCGAACCACTCGCCAACCCGCGCCATCTTGCCCATGACTTCCTCTGGCTCAGGGTTTGGATTTCTTGACGCGAGGCTTTCTCGTAAACTTGTTTACAGTCACTTTTTCTGGTTTCCCAGCCCGCGACAGGGCCTGACTTCTCCGATCAGGACCATCACTTTTCCAGGTGACCATCACCTCGTAGGTTTTTCCCGAAATACTCTCCGTGTATTTCCACCGGTCTTCGCCCTCGTCGACACCGATCAGCTCTGCAGATCCACTGTAAAACTTGCCTCCATCAAATCCGGAGGAACTGGAAACGATCTTTTTCCTCTTTGGATCCCAAGTCTCCATCCCGGATCCAGTACTCAACACCGTTCCATCGGCAGTCTGCATGATGTGAGATGTCAGGATCTTGGTGCCATCGGCACTCAATTGACTGGTAAAAGTGTTGCTGTAGTCCAGACCCGCAGGGATCCCCTCCCAGATATCTGTCGTTTTCCCCTCATTCGACCAGACTCCGAACGACTTCTGTTTCCGCTTGAATGACAGGAAATTTTTCCAGCTGGTCGGAAGACCCAATTCTCCCTCCTCTTTTTTGTGGTGGTCCGCCAAAACAACAGGAGCCCCGCAAAGGGAGAACGCAACAAGACAAGAGAAGATTCGCTTCATGATCAAGCAGTGACATATCGGAAGTGCCCTGACAAGAAGGGCTTTACATCTCTCCAGAAACCCTCCTGCCAAGGATTCCCGTTGCCGCCCAGCCTACGATTCGTAGTAGGGACGCCGTGTCATGAATTCCTCCAACGAGACGCTTGAGACAATCTCCCAGATCCTCTCTCGCTGTACGGTCATGGGCTTTATTCTGCTCTTCTGGTGGTAGAGAGCCTTGGCATTGGGAGGGGATTTCGTCTACGAGGTGCACTCTAAATTCGCGCCCTCCATGCCCGAATCACAATTCGAGCTCATTAATTACGTAGGGATTATCACGACAAAACTGGTGATTATGCTCCTGTTCCTTATCCCTTGTATTGCGATCAAGCTCACGCTCAGGAAAAGAAGGGCTCAAACAGCGAATGCCACCACGGCACCCGAATCATAAAACACTGTCTCCTCCTCGCTTTCATTCCCCTTTCCGGGTGTAACCACAGAACACCCTCTGGAGAACAGACTCCTGAAAGAGAGAATCCGAGGATGCAGGCATCAACCCGCGAACTCTCGCGACTCCGGGAAGAGCCGATCGGCATGACACCTGTATCTCTCTTTCTTCCCTAACCCCGGGGCGAAATATCAATCTCCACGGTTACCCGGGTTCTCAAACCAAATGACATTCTCGCTCTGCTGCCCTGCCACAAGGACATCCTTGTCCCCGTCACCATTGAGATCCGTGATCATTGTGTCGTAGGCCATCTGGTTACGACTGAGGACATGTCGGGTGAAGTTGCCCCGCCCATCATTTTCATACCAGGCGGCGAGCTTCGAGCCAAAACCAACGCTGGAGAGGTCTATATCTCCATCCCCGTCAATATCTCCAAAATCTGTGGAGTGGGGGAACAGGATGTCCTCGTCGATCACGTGCTCCTTCCAGTCCGGTCCTTCGAACCAGACCACCCCCTTGCCGTGTCCTCGGCTCGCCAGGATATCGGGCTCACCATCCCCATTAACATCAGCAGGAGACGCATGTGTGGCACCAGTCTGCCCTCCGGGATCGGGAAGGAACTCCCGGCGCCAGGGCTGAGCAGGATCTTCCGGGGCATAAAAGACGGCAAAATAGTTTCCGTTAGCAAAGGGTTTTCCTTTTGCACCGAGGGTGAAGTCCGGTCGACCGTCCCCGTTGACATCACCAAAATCAAAATAGTGGCTACCTCCCGGCGCACTACCTTGGGCAATTGGTATGATCGACCATCTCATTTCACCGGCCCCGGGAGGAGTGGATGGCTTAAGCCAGCAAATCGAGCCGGAATACGGCCCCTTACCGTCCGTAAAGTCGTTGGCGATCAGGTCCAGGGTTCCATCCCGATCAATATCGAAAGACCGAATACAGTGAACACCATGGATCTCGTCGGTGATCTGGTGGGTTTTCCAGGTGGTGGTGGTGGCCTCTTCCCCGGGGCACTCAAGCCAGAAGAGTCCGCGGACATAAGAACCCACGAAATCCAGGTCCCCATCGTGATCCACGTCATGCAGGACACTGTGAATGCATTGGGCTTTTGACTTCGGGCGTTTCGACTCAAGCGAAGCCAAGACCTGCTTTGTCTTATAATCGGGCCCATGAAACATGAATACCTTGCCAGCGGCAGAAAAGATGATCTCCTGGCACCCATCACCATCGTAATCAGCGGCTGTGGCAGAATTGACTCGCGCGCCCGAGTAGACCTCGTGACCAAC
>JAQWTV010000133.1 GCA_029242545.1 Roseibacillus sp. | reverse complement strand
AGGCGGTTGAGATCTCCCACCGGTTCAAAACTCTTCGGGAGGCCTCCCTTGAGAAGAAGAGAGAAGAGGCTGCAGCTGGGAAGAATTAGGGCTGCAGGCTTGCCGGGTTTTTCTGGAGGCGGTGGGTATTACAGATAGACTGAGAAGATTCTCATGCATTGCGGGTTAGTAATTTTCATCGCGATGGTGCTGTGTTCTTCGCTGCCCGCATCACCGCGCCCCAACGTCATCCTGGTGATGACTGACGATCAGGGCTATGGGGACCTGAGCTGCCACGGCAACCCGGTCCTGAAGACACCGCACCTCGACAGGATGCACGGGGATGCCGTGCGGTTTACGGACTTTCACGTGAGCCCGTTCTGCACGCCGACAAGGGCAGCGCTCATGACCGGCAACCACCCCGGCTCCACGGGCGCCTACCGCACCAGCTCGGGACGTACGATGATGCACCCGGATGAAAAGACGGTCGCTGACCTCTTTGCGGGTGCGGGCTATGCCACGGGAATGGTCGGCAAGTGGCATTTGGGTGACAATGCGCCGCATCGACCGCAGGACCGTGGATTTCAGGATGTCCTCTGGCATCGCTGCGGTGGAATCGGGCAGGCCTCGGACTATTGGGGCAACGATTATTTTGACGATACCTATGAGCGTGCGGGTGTGGGGAACATGCAGGGCAGGTTTCAGAAATTCGAGGGATACTGTACGGATGTCTGGTTCAGGGAGGGGCTGCGTTTCGTGGAAAGAAACAAGGACAAGCCGTTTTTTCTCTACCTCGCACTGAATGCACCGCATGGACCCTACCGGGTGCCCCCGGAATGGGCGCAACCTTACGAGGACCGGGAGGAGGTTTCGAATCCCAACTTCCTTGGGATGGTGGCCAACATTGACCACAACATGGGCCTCCTGCGTAAGCGGCTTGCCGAGCTTGCCTTGGCGGACAACACGATTCTGGTTTTTATGACCGACAATGGAACTTCAGCAGGCGCCAGATTCGATGGGCTTGATTCCGAGGCGGTGTCGGGCTTCAACGCCGGAATGCGCGGTAGGAAGTCGTCAATTTACGACGGTGGTCACCGTGTGCCCTTCTTCATTCACTGGCCCCGTGGCGGGCTGACCGGGGGGCGGGATATTGATACGTTGTCCGCACACATTGATGTCCTGCCGACCTTGGCCGATTTGTGTGGTATCCCGGTGCCGGAGGGGTATGAACCGGATGGAATCTCTCTGAAGCCACTGCTGGACGGGTCCGAGGTCCCGTGGCCGAGGAAGCATCATGTCATCCAGTATCATGGGGGGCCCGGTGCAGGCGCCCTGCCCGCGCAACCTCTCGCCCACTCGGTGGTGCTGACAGAGCGTTGGCGCCTCGTGAACCAGAACGGGCAATATCTCTATGATATTCAGGTGGACCCTGCGCAGCGTCAGGATGTTTCCGGAGAGTATCCCGAGGTCGTAAACCGGTTGCGTGAGGCCTACCGGCCGTTCTGGAATAAGGTTTCGGTGCGCATGAGATCGGTGCGTATCCATCTTGGCAACCCGGCCCAGAATCCGACCAAGCTGTGTTCGCAGGACTGGTATCTCGAGAAGGGAAATCCCCCGTGGAATTTCCGAACGATCAGGAAACTGCCCAGAGTGACCGGGTCATGGATGGTCGAGGTCCGGCAGGCCGGTCGGTATGCCTTCACCTTACGGCAGTGGCCGGTTGCCGCGGAGAAACCCCTCGTGGCGGTTCGGGCCAAGATAGCGATCGCGGGAAAAGAAAAGGAGATACTCGTATCTCCCGGCTCTGAAGAGGCAAGGCTGGAACTGGACCTTTCGGTGGGATCGTTTGAGTTGCAGACGTTTCTCTACGACGAGGCAGGGAGAGCTGGCGGAGCCTATTTTACGGACGTCGAACTCATGAAGAATAACGGACCAACAAAAGGAACGAAGAAAAAGAAATGAATCTCAAACCACTAACTACACTTATTGGGCCTGTTGCGGTCACCTTCGCGATGCTGCCTGCCTTGATCTCCGCGGATGAGGTTGAGCCTGCCAAGTCCGGAGCGGCGACAGTCATTGCGTTCGGGGCGTGCGCGCATGAGAATCGGCCCCAGCCGATCTGGGAAGCAGTTGTAGCCGCTGGGCCGGACCTGTTTATCTTTGCGGGGGACAACATCTACGCCGACACGAACGACATGGACGTGATGAAGGCCAAGTATGCGAAGCTTGCCGGACAGCCGGGCTACCGGAAGCTGCTGAAGACCTGTCCGGTGCTGGCGACTTGGGACGACCATGACTTCGGCGTAAACGACGGCGGCAAGAACTACCCGCAGAAGAAGGAGTCAGCCAAGATTTGCCTCGATTTCTTTGGCGTTCCCAAGAACGACCCACGGCGAACTCGTGAAGGTATTTACGGCAGCCAGATTATGGGCGAGAAAGGCCGCCGCGTGCAGATCATCCTGCTTGATACGCGCTACTTCCGTGACGACCTCGACAAATACAAGCCGGGTGAGGTGAGGCCGAAGAATATCGTTGGGTGGTACAGGCCTACCAAGGACAAGAGCCGGACGCTACTGGGCGAAGACCAGTGGAGTTGGCTGGAAGAAGAACTGAAGAAGCCGGCGGAGGTGCGGGTGATCGTGTCGAGCATTCAGGTGATTTCGTGGGAGAAGGGTATGGAGTGCTGGGGCAACATGCCGCACGAGCGTGACCGGCTGTTCAAGCTGATCGAGACGACTGAGGCGAAGGGGGCGTTCTTTATCAGTGGGGATGTGCACTTCACGGAGCTGTCCATGGCGAAGGACGAGGGGCCTTACCCCCTCTACGACCTGACCTCGAGCGGGCTGAACCAGTCACCTGGCAGAACGTGGTACACATCGGTGAATTCGTACCGTCTGCCGGGGAAGGTCTTCCCGGGGCGGAACTTCGGAGTGATCCAGGTAGATTGGGCGGGGAAGGACACGACCATCACGCTGCAGGGTCGCAAGGAGTCCGGCGAGGTTGTACACGAGGAGATCATACCGCTAAGTCGGCTGAGGATGGCCGGCCAGTCTGGACAATAACTCCCCATTTCGTTCGCCAGGCTTGAGGGGAAACTCTCATTCGAAACCTCCGCCAGACAGCTGACGATCCTCGGCTTCGCTGTTGCAACGTCAGAAGTGGCACAGAGTTGGACAAGAGCGTCCAAACATCAGACTCGGTGATAAGGCTCCCCGCGTTTGATAGTGTAGGCTCGGTAGAGCTGCTCAAGGAGGACCACCAGGGCCAGCTCATGCTGCATCGTCATGGTCGAGAGAGACCATATTTCGTCACATTGGTCGCGAAGCTCTGGAGAGTGGCCGTTTGCGCCTCCGATGAGAAACGCCACCTTCTTGATTCCGGGGCTGTTTTCAAATCGGGTCAGCCCTTCACTGATCTCAAGGGTAGTCAGCTGCGAGCCTCTCTCATCGAGAGCGATCCGGTAGCTCTCCTTGCTTCGGGAGAGAAGTGAGGATGATTCGTCGTGCCCTTTGAGAAATTCAAGGTCGAGTGGGGCATAGTGCTTCAGTCTCCCGGTGTATTCCCGTACGCCTTCTCCTGCGTAGCCAAGCTTGGGCTTTCCGATAGCGAGGATTCGTAGTTTCACGGTGGACGAGCAGCAGAGCGCCTGAAGGTCAGGGCGCCCTATCTAATTTCTCTCAGGAGACGGGGCAGGAGGTCTGCAATGGCTACCCTTTCCTGTTCCATGGAGTCCCGATGGCGAAGGGTTACGGTGCCTTTGAGTTCCGGGTCTTCCTCTCCGAGGGTTTCAAAGTCCACGGTGATACAGAATGGCGTGCCGACTTCATCCTGGCGCCGGTAGCGCCGGCCAACTGCTCCGGTTTCGTCATAGAAGACGTGCATGAAGCTTCCCAGTTCCTCCTGAATTTCCCTGCTGATTTTCACCTGATCCTCATTCTTTTTCAGAAGGGGAAAAATAGCTGCCTTGATGGGAGCGATTCTCGGATTAAGGCGCATGACGGTGCGGGTCTCGGTTTTCCCCTTGGTGTCAACAACGTCCTCTTCGTCAAAGGCCTCGCAGAGCAGAGCAAGGACCGTGCGGTCACATCCGGCAGAAGGCTCTACTACATGGGGAATGAACTTTTCCTTGGTGGTTTCGTCGAAATATTCAATCGGTTTTCCGGAGTGTTCCTGATGCTTGGAGAGATCGTAGTTTGTGCGGTAGGCCACACCTTCAAGCTCCTGACAACCGAACGGAAAATCGAATTCGATGTCGTAGGTTTTCTCGGAGTAGTGCGCGCGTTCTCCGTCCGGGACATCGAGGACGTGTAGTTTCTCTCGGGGGAGGCCGATCTCCTCATAGAAGGAGAGCCTGTTCTCAAGCCATTCGTCCGTCAGACGTAATCCGTCCCCTGGCCGGCAGAAGTATTCGATTTCCATCTGCTCAAATTCCCGGGACCGGAACGTAAAATTACGGGGGTTGATCTCGTTTCGGAACGCCTTGCCGATCTGGGCGATCCCGAACGGCACCTTCATTCTGGATGTATCCAGAACATTCTTGAACTGGGTG
>JAQWTV010000071.1 GCA_029242545.1 Roseibacillus sp. | reverse complement strand
AGCAGGTTGAGGGGCTGGATCGGGTTCCTCAAGGGTTTCTGGTGGGGCCTCAGATTCCGGGACGGATACGGTTCCCGCGGTCGAATTAAAAGATTCGTAGTGTTGGTTTAAGCGGTCACCAGTGTCACGCTCTATGACGCGTGCGTCATAGAGAGCCCTAACAAACTCCTTAGCTTGGCTGATTTGCATGTCAGTCGGTTTGCTGCCCTCCCCACGATCGGGAGGGGATATAATCATATTCGGAATGATCCTCTCCGCGCCCGGGGATACACTTGGATCGATAATATAACGGATCGTAGCTTTTGAATTGGAGTCCGGTCCCGATGTGATGATTGGAGTTTTTCCGGCCTTCAGGTTCCGAAGGTTTTCGCTGTTAGAAAAGATGCCGAGGGTGCGGCAGTGCTGATAGTTCCGCAGAAGACCTTTGCCGATCAATTCGGCCTGTGGATCAGGAGAGGCATTGCTCCCGGACTCCATTTCCCCAAAAAGAGCTCCCTCGTCATCTCCATGAAAGACCTCCCGAAGGATTTCGTTGGGTTCCTTGTTGAGCTCGGCCTTGATCTTGTGGAGGAGCCCCATTGATTTGAAAAGTGAGGAGGTAGCCTCTGCGTCGTAGGCGGCCTCGAATGAGGTGGTGGGGTGGGCGAGATCCCGCAATTCGCTGACGATCTGTTTCTCCATTTTATGCTTATTCCACGCCTTCAAGCCGACGATGGCGATTGCTACCACAACAGCTCCGGTCACGACATGACGGATAAGATCACCGGGTGAAACTCCCATGAAGGAAGTCTAAGGGCGGTTGCGCCCGGAGGCAAGGATCCAGAGTTGTGATTGCGAACAAAGGGTCACTTGGCTCGAGGGGCTCTGCCAGCGACCAGAAGGCCTTGGATTCTTTCGTTTTGGATAGGTTCAAATTGGTAGTCAGAGAGTCGCTTCTGAAGAGTTCCGAGGTGATCCCTCAGAGGTGAGAAACCGTCATCTTCGCCGTGCTGAGAAGCCATGAAGGCAAGGATTTGGACGCCCTCATGAAAGAGCCGGCGTGCCTCGTCCAAGCGTCCTGACAGCAGGCTCAGGTCCGCAGCCTCACAGAGCCATGCTCCCGAGGAAACCAGTTGAGGAACTCTGGCGGTTCCGGGATGGTAAAGAAGAGCGACTAGTTTCTGTGCATCGGTTCCCAGTAAGGTTTGCAGGGGGACTCCGGTCAGTAACTCGCAATGTTCTTCGAGGAATTCCTGAAGGTCGGAGATAATGTCCGGCTTTTTTAGCCCGGCGGCTCGCAGGCAGAACTCTACCGTGCGTTCGATTTCACGAAGAATGTAATCTTGTCTTAGCACAGGGTTGTGGGGCCTTAGGTGTGATCAGAGGAGTAGTGATTAATTCCGCACCCGGATCATGGGAGTTCCTGATTTTATCCTTCCGCTTCCGAAAGTTGATACGAGCCGGTCTTCGGGTCAAGAGTGCCCGTGTATGAGTGCTATGAGGTGGGGCCTGCGGAGGAGGTGGAATGAGGGCGGTCAATGGGGCTGGGCGGGCGGCAGTCTGGCTGCGGAGAGATCTGGCCCCCGGGGTGCTGCGCTTGCCACTTGTAATGATTCAGAATCGAGGGATTCTATCAGGAAATGAGACGTCGATTCCACAGGGTTTTTAGCAGCCTCCTCATCATGGCCCCGTTCTGCCTCCAGGGCTCTCCAGTGGTTGGCCCACCTAAGGGGCGTTTGGTTATCATGGGTGGAGGCGGGAAGGAGATGGCCAGCATTTTTGGAAAGTTCGTGAGTCTTGCGGGAGGGCCAGAGGCACGGATTGTGGTTATTCCCACCGCGGCTTCCAGCGCCCCGGGCTACGATTACGGCCGGTCCTGGGCTGCCAACCTCGCCCGCGAGAAGATGAAGGTTGCAGCTGTGAGCGTTCTGCACACCCACCAAAGGGCGGTCGCAGATACCGCAGAATTTGTAAAACCGATCAAAGAGGCTACCGGGATCTGGTTTGGGGGAGGAAGGCAATGGAGATTGACCAAGGCCTATGGGGGGACTCGGGCTGAGAGGGAATTCCATCAGCTGTTGGCTCGTGGTGGGGTTGTAGGGGGGTCGTCAGCAGGGGCGACTATCCAGGGATCCTTTTTGGCAAGGGGTGATACCAGCGGTAATACAATCATGATTGGTGACGTGCAGCGTGGATTTGGCTTTATGCGCAATACGGCAATTGATCAGCATCTGATCGCCAGAGGTCGCGAGAGGGATCTTATTCAGGTTCTGGAAGACCCGCGAAAGAAAATGCGGAAGGAGTTTGATAGAGCAGCGTTGCTGGGTATTGGCATCGACGAGGATGTTGCCATTGTGGTGAGTGGGGATCAATTTGAGGTGATCGGTAAAAAAGGCGGGGAAGTGCTCGTGTATGATCCGCGTAAATGGGGTAAAAGGACCCCCGCTGAAGAAAAGTGGGAAACTATTCGAACCGGAGGATTCTTCGACCTCAAGAACCGCAAAATCATCAAGAAGGGAGGGAGCCCTGTTAAGGTGTCTCCGTAACTTCCCGCCCTATGTCCCGCGCTATAAATCCTTTATCCTTCTCCCATGAAGTGTTTTATCAGGGGGTTGTAGGGCGCATGTGTGTGGGCGATTTTCAACCCCATAGGAATTTCCAAGGGGGAACTCATGATTGATTGGTTCAGGGAGTATGAGTCCATCCTTGTCCTGCTGGGGCTGTTATCGGCATGCTCGGTGGCCATGGCTTTGTTTCTTACTCCCTGGGCACTTTCCTTGATCAGTGCGGAATATTTCCTCCCTAATGAGAAGGTAGTCCGGCCCCCGGTATTACAGCTTCGCCGGTGCGTGATTCTGGGCCTGAGAAACCTGCTGGGAGCTGCCCTTGTTATTTTAGGAGTGGTGCTTCTCGCTTTGCCAGGTCAAGGGCTCCTCACAATTTTTGCAGGCCTGCTTCTTATGAGTTTTCCGGGGAAAAGATCTCTCGAGCTACGATTGGTTCGCCTGCCATTTGTCCTGAAATCAGTGAACTGGTCAAGAGCGAGACGAGGAAGAGGCCCTCTGCAGCTTCCCTGTTTTGAGGGATCAAACAAAGACAGTGAGTAACTTTCATACCATTCAATCCAGTATACCCCGCTTTGAACGGGATGGTCTCAGGTATGTGACCGTGAAGAGCGAAGCGTTGGGACACCGGGCTGACCTTTCGGTTTTTCTCCCGGAGGCAGAAGAGCGCGACCTGCCACTTGTGATTCTGTTGCATGGCATTTATAGTTCTCATTGGGGATGGTCCTACTGCGCTGGTGCTCATCGCACTGCCGCGCGGCTGATCGCGGAAGAGGAAATTCCGCCTCTAGTGCTTGCCATGCCAAGCGATGGCTTATGGGGAGATGGCTCCGGTTATTTTGCACACCATGGAAAGGACTTCGATCGCTGGATAGTCGACGAAGTCCCTGTTGCGACCCGGGAGGCTGGTGCGCCTGTCTCTGATGCGTCACCGTGCTTTATCGCGGGGTTGAGCATGGGTGGGTTTGGGGCCTTGAGTCTCGGGGCAAGGTTTGGAGAAAAGTTCGAGGCAATCTCCGCTCACTCCTCGGTGACAGACCTTCGTGAGTTGGACAAAGTTGTAGAAGAATCTTTGCTTTCTGGTCCCTGTCATGAGGGGGATTTCGAGGTCCTGCAGACCCTGATTGCAAATCGGGAAAAATTACCCCCAACCCGCTTTGATTGCGGTCTTGATGACCCCCTCCTGAGCGCTAACCGAGAGTTGCATCGTTCCCTGGCGGAGAGCGGAATAGAGCACGTTTACGAGGAGTTTTCCGGTGGGCACGAATGGTCTTACTGGGAGCGACATCTGGTGGATACTCTGCGTTTCTTTGCTGAGCATCTTCGCTAGTCTGGTGCTCGGGGCCTGCAAAGGAAGCTGTCTCGGAGGCCTGCTTGAGCAGCTACGGCTTGCCATGCCCGTTAGATCTCACTAGAAGCCCCTCCCCATGACTAACGATTCATTGCTCAAAATTCTTCGGCGCAATGGCCGTTCTTCCAGCGCAGATCTCGCCGAGCGCACTTCATTATCTGAAGAGGCGGTAGATGAGCAGATCTCCGCCTGGGAAGCGGATGGAACTGTGCTCGGCTATCAGGCCGTGGTTGATCAGGCTAGGGCGGGGCACGCTTCAGTTGTTGGCATTATCGAGGTAAAGCTTACCCCTGAGAGGGAGGGTGGGTTCGACAGGCTCGCCAGCCGTATCGCCAAGTTCGATCAGGTCCTCAGCTGTTACCTGATGAGTGGAGCCTATGATCTGCTGCTGGTGGTGGAGGGTGAGGATCTCATGGAGGTTGCGAGATTTGTATCAGAGAAGCTCAGCACGATGGAGGGAGTGCTCTCAACTGCCACCCATTTCCGGTTGAAAACCTATAAGGAGAATGGCTTCGCCTTTGGGGGTGATGAAGATCCAGAGCGGTTGCCTGTGGCGCCCTAGGAGGAATGGACTACCTCTCGAAAATATCGCGGCAGGTAGCCGCCGTGCCGCGGTCTGGGATCCGCGATTTCTTCGAGCTCGTACAGGGACGGGACGAGGTGATTTCTCTCGGGGTCGGGGAGCCGGATTACGCGGCGCCCTGGCATATACGGGAAGCTGCAATCTACTCGTTGGAGCGGGGTAATACCTCCTACACCTCTAATCTCGGACTGATGTCCCTGAGGCGAAAGATCGCAAGCTACGTCGGAGATTTTTTCGATGTTAGCTACGACCCCTCCTCGGAGATTCTCGTGACGGTAGGGGTCTCTGAAGCCCTCGATCTCGCGCTGAGAGCTCTACTCAACCCCGGTGATGAGGTGATCTATCACGAGCCTTGTTACGTTAGTTACATGCCCGGCGTCTTGTTGGCTCACGGTGTGCCGATAGCGGTCCCGACGAGCAGGAAGGACAACTTCGCGTTGAAGCCAGAGGCCCTCTCAGCAGCCCTTACGCCAAACTCGCGCGTTCTCATGCTGAACTTCCCTACAAATCCTACTGGAGGAGTAGTGAGCTCGGAGGACCTCGAAGGAATCGCAAGGCTTTGCGTTGAACGAGATTTGATTGTCATCAGTGACGAGATCTACAGCGAGCTACGCTATGACGACAGTCGGCACCAATCGATTGCGGCTCTTCCTGGAATGCGGGAGCGGACGATCCTGCTGCATGGGTTCTCCAAGGCTTTTGCGATGACAGGTTTTCGGCTTGGCTATGCCTGTGCTCCAGAACCGCTAACTGAGGCGATGATGAAAATTCATCAATATTCGATGTTGTGTGCGCCGATCACGAGCCAGGCTGCAGCTCTGGAGGCGTTGGAGAATGGAGCTTCCTCAGTTGAAAGGATGCGGGCCAGTTATCATGAGCGGCGAGATTTCATCGTGAGACGGTTGAATGAAATTGGGCTGGAGTGCCACTCCCCGGGGGGGGCGTTCTATGTATTCCCCGATATTCGTGGATTAGGGCTGAGTAGCCGGGATTTCGCCATGGGGCTGCTCGAAGCAGAGAACGTAGCGGCTGTTCCCGGCGACGCATTTGGTCACAGCGGTGAGGGGTTCCTCCGGTGCTGTTATGCCACTGCCTTTGATCAGCTCAGGGAAGCGTTGGATCGGATGGAACGTTTTGTCGCCACTCTTGCTCGTCCATGAGCCTCGCAAGATTTAGACGAGATCGTACGCTGGCTCATGTCGTGCCTCTGGTGGTCTTCATGCTGGCAGGCGGGATCCTGACTATTGTGACAGGTTCGCTCGATGGCCTGTTTCGTGATCACGTTTACCTGTCATGGTGGCGGCGCTACCCTGAGCATTGGATTTATCCGGTCCAGACGCTGATGGCGGGAGGGCTTCTTGTCCTGTGGTGGCGGCACTATGAGTTGCGCTGGGAGCCTCGCAAATTCCTGTTCGGAGCCCTGCTCGGCGTGGTTGGGATCGGGATCTGGATTTTACCTACCCAACTTTACGATTGGTGGGGGATGAAAGAAGCGGAACCTGGCGGATGGAAGCAGGCGCTGGGTATTCTCCCACGCCGGGAAGGGTTTGATCCCGACATATTTGAAAGCTCGGCAGCATGGTGGACAGCAACAATCTTCCGGATGTTGCGAGCCGTTGTTGTCGTCTCCTTAGTGGAGGAATTACTCTGGAGGGGATTCCTGATGCGTTTTCTGCTCAATCCTGATGGCGATTACTGGTCGAAGCCCTTTGGAGAGCCTTCATGGAAAAGCTACCTCATCGTAACTGCTCTGGTCGTCTTTATTCATGGGCCCGCTGACTGGGCGGCGGCTTTTGTCTGGGGCACGTTGATGTATGGGTGCGCAGTGTGGACAAGAAGCCTTGGCGCATGTGTGGTGATGCATGCGGTAGCAAATTTCCTGATGGGATGGTATGCTCTTTCTTTTGGTAAGTATGGGCTCTGGTAAGGCTGGCTTCTCCAGACTGCTTGACCCCAGGATCAAATCGCGGTTTCCAAGTCCGCTCAGGAGTGCCATATTAGTCCATCCGTCGTCGGATCAATAAAGGGGCGGCAATACAGATGAAGGTCGGACTGGCGCAGATCAATAGTACGGTGGGCGATTTCCCGGCGAATGCAAAACGCATTGTCGGCGCCTACCGGGAGGCTATTGACGAGGGTGCAGAGCTCGTCCTCGTGCCTGAGATGGCTCTGGTGGGTTATCCACCAAGGGATTTGGTCTTTAAATCCGGGTTTGTGGATAAATGTCTGCAGGCGCTGGATTATCTGAAGGGAGAGATAGGAGATGTCCCGCTGGTGGTTGGCTACGTTGATCACAATGAGAACAGTGGTCCGGGTAAACCATTCAGAAATGCAGCGGCCTTTCTGGTAGGCGGCGAGATCAAGGCCAAGGTCTTTAAGACCCTCCTGCCGACCTATGATATTTTTGACGAGCGGCGCTATTTCGAGCCATCCGACGAGTGCCAGCCAGTGGTATGGGGTGGATGCCGAATTGGAATTACGATCTGTGAGGATATATGGACCGAGGACTTTCTCCACCGTCCGCTCTACAAACGGGATCCGGTCAATGAGCTAAAGGAGAAGGGTGCGGACCTTATCCTGAATCTGAGTGCATCTCCATACCATGCGGGGAAAGGTGGAGTGCGGCGGGAGCTGCTTGGAGAATTGGCCAAAAAGACGGAGTTGCCGCTTGTGTATTGCAATTCCGTTGGTGGCAACGATCAGCTGATATTCGATGGAGGCTCGCTCGTAATGAGCCCCGACGGATTGCCCTGCAAGGAGATGGCCTTCTTCGCTGAGCAGATTGAAGTTGTTGAGATCTTGCCGGAGTCGGTCTCCCGTTCTGCGCTGCAGTCGGAAAGGAAGAATCTGCACCCAGACGAGGAGGTGTTTCGGGCGCTCGTGCTAGGGGTGCGCGATTACATCCATAAATGCGGCTTTGAGACAGCCTGCATCGGATTGAGCGGGGGGATTGACTCTGCCCTAACCGCAGCCGTAGCAGTTGAGGCAATCGGAGCAGAGAATGTTCTGGGGATCACGATGCCGAGTCCTTATTCTTCTGATGGGAGCGTTGATGATTCACTCTCCCTCGCTACGAACCTGGGTATTCGTTGTGAGACGGTTCCTATTGCAGAGTCATTCGAGGCGGTAAGGGGAGCGCTGGCACCCCTATTCGGAGATCTTCCAGAGGATGTGACTGAAGAAAACATGCAGGCCAGAATTCGAGGGCTCTACCTGATGTCGCTCTCGAACAAGTTCAATCATCTTCTCCTTACCACGGGGAATAAAAGCGAGCTCGCAGTTGGCTACTGCACTATCTACGGGGACATGTGTGGAGGTCTTGCGGTAATTAGTGATCTCCCGAAGACGCGGGTGTTTAGTGTTGCTCGCTGGCTGAACAGCGATCGAGAGATTATTCCGTGGAATACAATCCAAAAGCCTCCCAGTGCCGAACTTCGACCGGACCAGAAAGATGAAGATACTCTCCCGGCCTACGAGATTCTCGATGAGATTCTCGAGTTATACGTCGAAAAGCAGCTTTCGTCGGAGGAGATCATTGAGATTCATGGGTTTGAGGAGAAAACCGTGCTGTGGGTTCAGCGTCAGGTGGACCTCAATGAGTGGAAAAGACATCAGGCTGCTCCGGGTCTGAGGGTAACTTCGAAGGCTTTTGGGATTGGAAGGAGGATCCCTATCGTCCAAAAATTCGGGAGGTGAGCAGTGTGTCAGATCAGGACCAGTTAAGTTATGAGGACGCCATGAGGGTTCTCGGATACGAGCCTGGTGCAATCGTTTCGCCTCATCTCCCGTTATTTAGAAAGGTTGCCAGTAAACTGGAGGCTCTGGTGAGCACGACCAAAGATGAGTATCTGCGGGAAAATTTCCGCGATGAGTTGAACCGCTTGAACGAAGCTCTTCGAGTGGTCGGAGCAGAGCGTGATCGCGAGCCACCCTTGAGAGGTTCGGGTATGAGGCTCAGGCTTGCACTGGCGCTTCTCGCTGTAGCGATCGTAGTTTCTGCCGCCTGGTATGGCAACAGGAGGATCGAAGAGGGGGGCTATTTGCGTGACCGGGAAGGCATCGCAAACCTCGAAGCGATGGCCCGGCTGGCCGAGGAAAGCAGGGACTGGAGTGGTGCGGAGGCAGTATATGCAGAATTGGATGATCTTATTCCTGATTCAGAAAAGGTCAGGGCGGGTTTTGCCCGTGTTGCTGATGGCAGGGCAGAAGCTCGTAGGCAGAAACTGGGATTCCTTGTGGGATCGATCCGTGCTGCCGTGGAAGGGCGGAGCTGGGAAGAGGCGGAGCAATTACTCGGAGACCTTCGGAAAATGGAGGTCGGTCATCCTGAGATTGGGAGCTTCATCAAGGTCATTCAGGCTGGGCGGGTGAGTGACCGCATTGCAGGGTTGCTGGAACAGGCGGAAGAGGCTCTCAAGGAAGAGCAATGGGTAGCGCTGGCAGATCATACCGCCAAGCTGGAGACCGTTTCTCCCGATCATCAGCATCTCGCTCGTTTCAAGGCTGCTACAGCAGAGGGCATGAGAGTCTTGGAGGAGCGTCGTGTTCGGGCTCGGGAGTTGTATGAGAAGGCCCTCGCCCTCGACGATGGCGAGTTTTCTGAGCCTGCCCTCGAGACCTTGCGGGAGGCAATTCGATTGGATAACCGGAAGGATTACCAGGACCTCTACAATAAGATGTCTGCCTATACGCGGCTCCTGAAGGTGCCGGGAGATTATTCGACTATTACTGAGGCGCTTGCTGCAGCCCGGTCCAACGATAAGATCCGGCTTGGGGAAGGAGTTTTTGCCGAGGCCCTGTCCTTGAATGTGAAGGTAGATATTGAAGGAGCGGGAACAGGCAAATCCATCATTCAGTGTGAGGCTGAGAAAGCCAGTGTTTTGCTTTCTTCAAAGGAGGCAGCCGGTAGCAGGGTGGCGGCCTTAACTCTCCGGCAGACCGGAATCTCTCTCGCGGCAGAGCGCTACCCGGTAGCGCTTGCGGATGGAGCCGAGCTTGTGCTGGAAGACTGCTTAATCGAGGGGGGTGCGGGTCATGGGGTTGCCGTTATTAATGGAGGATCGGCGAGCCTCCGGAATGTCAGGGTCCTGAAATGTGGATGGGATGGGCTGGCAGTGAATGGAGACGGAAGCGTTGCGGATGCAGTGGACTGTCGATTTGATTCAAATTTCCACCATGGGATCGATGCCTGGGGAGGGGGGCGAGTCACGGTGAAGTCATCCCGGGCCACCAAGAATGGTCTTGCGGGTGTAGTAATCATGTCCCGTGGGGTGCGATCGGAACTGGTTCAGTGCACGATCGACAGGAATCGGGAAGTAGGGGTCAGCATTTCGAATGGGGCCATCGCGGTCCTCAGGTCGAATCGAGTGGAAGAGAATCTTCTAGGGGGGGTCATGATTGAAGGAGAAGGGACCACCGCCGGGATGGAGGGGAACGTGACTGAAAGAAACTCGAAATTTGGAATCATGGCAGACCGGAGGTCTACTATTGAGCCCTTCCGTGAAAACGAGACGAAGGAAAATATTGGAGAGCAGTTGATGCTCAAGGCCGTTATGCCGGAGGAAGTGGTGCAGCCACCACCAATGCTGGATGTGTCGGGTGGTAAGTTTCTTGAGCGAGGGCCCGAGATACCAAAATGAGGGGGTTCGGAGGCTGGAGGCTGAAGGCTCATGTCGCGGGTGCGGTGCGGTTGTTGCTGGTCCTCCGTTCTTCTTTGATGATAAGAGTGGTCGCGGGTTGGGTGTGCATGGTGATTTTGGGCCTCGGCACCTTTTCCTGCGCTCCCCGTGGTAAGGCTCTTCCTGTTGTTGCCACCCGCCCGGTTGCAAGAGCGCTCCCTGTAAGGCCGTCAGATAGCGAGTTGAATGCTTTTTACCTGAATGCGGTGTCCGACCTGCAACGATTAAATACAGAAATGAACGCAGCGAATAAGGTGCGCAATTTCGAGGTGGTCAGCAAGAAGGCTCTGGAGGGCCTTTTGAAGGCTCGGGCGACGCGTCAGGTTGTCGAGCAGGTGAGAGATGAGGCTTTACGGCTAGATCGCCTCGCAGCCATCGATTTGACGATCAAGGATCTTGAAAGGCTTGTGGCAATTACCAGTCAACAGTGAAAGGGGCTCACTGAGTGGGGTTCAAATCTGCAGCCCGGCGATGAGGTCTGTGAAATAGGCAGCCCCGGATTCAAGGTCTGCGACTCGTATGAATTCGTCCTTGGTATGGGCCTGTTTAATCGATCCAGGACCAAGGCAGATGGCGGGTAGTCCCCCCGCGTTGAGATGGGCAGCATCGGAGAACCAAGGAGCTCCGACGAGGGTTGAGCAAGGATGAATGGATCGAATCCGGCTGAGCCACGGGTGGTCTGCCGGTAGTTCCATGGGGGGGTTGTCCGCGGAAACTGAGATGTCAACTGGGAGGCTTTTGTCGGCAAGAAAACTCGCCAGCATTTCGGTGGCAGTTCCCGTTTGGGACAGAGAGGGGGGGTAGCGAATATCGAGCTGGGTGGTTGCCTGGTCGGGGATGATATTAGCTCGGGTTCCTCCCTGAATGATCCCCACGTTAAGAGTTGCCGGGCCAAGAACGGGATGGGTAAACCCCTCGAGGAGAGGCTTCAATTCCTGGTCCAGGACGGCAATCGAATCTACGATCTTGAGAATCGCGTTTTCCCCTGCCTCGGGCTGAGAGGAGTGTCCGGAAACTCCAGTGGCCTCCAAGGTAGCCCAGAGAGATCCCTTGGTGACATGGACAATGTCGAGCTCAGTAGGTTCGCCGGCGATTGCGAAATCGTATTCGTGGGCGTGGTTTCTTGCGAAGTGCTTGGAGCCAAACTGGTCGGACTCCTCACTCATGAAAGCCACGAAGTCCACAGCAACTGGAAGGTCGGCGAGACGGTCGTGATTGTTGAGAAGGCCCCAGATCATGGAGGCCATTGGCCCCTTGGTATCGGAAGCTCCGCGGCCCCAGACCTTTTGGTCATGAAGTGCGCCTCCGAATGGGTCGATGGTCATTCCGCCTACTCCGACAGTGTCGAGGTGCGGGCCGAGGAGAATTCGGGGTCTGGAGTCGGTGGGGGGACCCGGGCTTCGGGCGATCAGATTGGGGCGTCCGGCCTCTACCTCCTCCGCAGTAATGTTAAAACCCCGGTCTCCAAGAAAGTTACCGAGCCATTCGGCGATCTCTCCCTCTCCGCACTGTTCTGTCCCGGGATCCCCATCAGGATTGACGGAGGGAATGCGGATGAGGCTTTGAAGAAGGTCGGTGACAGAGTTCACCGCACTGTTGAATCATAACCCTAAGCGTCTGTCCGGTGTTTTCGCCCGATGGATGGTTGCCGGATCGACCTTTTCACTGCTCTCAGAGCGAAAGTTGGCCAGAATTACGGAGGAAACGCTTTCGTCCCTGAAGACTGTGGGTGAAGGTGACTCCTGACATGAGCGCAGGCTATTCAGATCAACTGGCCGCAAGGTCCGCGGAAACGGGTTCTAATCTTTGTGTCGGTCTTGACCCGAGAATCGAGCAGCATGGTGATGACATCATCGAGGTAGAGCGTTTCCTTGACGATGTGATTGAGCAGACTTTGCCGAAGACCGCCTGTTATAAGCCGAACAGCGCTTATTTCGAAGCAATGGGGCCCGAGGGTCTGATGATGTTGAAGCGGGTCCTTGGTCGAATCCCTGAGGGCGTGCCGGTGATTCTTGATGCCAAGCGGAGCGATATTGGCGAAACTCAGCGCCGTTACGCTGAAGCCTGTTTTGAGGGATTCGGGGCGGATGCGGTGACGATCAATCCCTTCATGGGCTACGATTCTCTGGAGCCGTTCCTCGATTACGAGGGGAAGGGGATCTACCTTCTGGCAGTCACCTCGAACCCGGGCAGTGCGGATTTGCAGCGCCGTGAAAGCAATGGAGTAAAGATCTTTGAGATCGTGGGCCAATTTGCCAGTCGGGCCAGTGAGGAGGGACGGGAAACCGATGTAGGTCTTGTCGTGGGATTGACCAACGCGGGGACAGATGTTCTGGCAGTCCTGCCAGATGTGCCTCTGCTGATTCCGGGTCTGGGAGCGCAGGGTGGAAACCTCTCTGCTCTGTGGGGCTCTGGGAGAAAGGCCCCAAATATAGTCAATGTTTCCCGCGGAGTCATTTATGGGGAAGAGGGCTCGCCCGCTGAATTAGCAGATCGCTTTGCCGGGCAAATCACAGAGGCCCTGGAGCAGGGAGCTTAGATCGGCTCTTGAGCTGCGGGTGGCTTGTAAGAGCTGCACACCGGGCAGTCCGGGCGACGCTGGATGGCAATCTTACTGAAATCCATGGATCGCGCGTCGAAGATTAGCATCCTGTTCGTCAGGAGTTCGCCGAATCCCGCGAGGAGTTTAAGTCCCTCAAGCGCAGCAAGATTAGCCATAGTTGCCGAGACCGCGCCAATCACCGGAAATTCGCGTTTCCATCCAGGCGGAACCTCGGGATAAAGGCAGGCAAGGCAAGGGGTTTGCCCAGGAATAATGGTGGTGAGCTGGCCCTCCATTTCAAACATCGCAGCATCCACAAGCGGTTTCTGCTGTCGCACGCACTCTCGGTTCAGGAGAAGCCGCTCTTCGAAGAGAGGTGCGCAGTCGAAAATGAGGTCAGCTTCCGAAACAAGCCCTCTGACATTTTCCTCAGTGACGTTCTCTCCACAGGTCTCGATTTTAATCCGGGGATTTAGTTCAAGCAATCGCCTGCGACAGGATTCGATACGCGGTTTTCCCAGCTGGTCATGAGTCTGGAGGATCTGGCGATTGAGGTCGCTGGACTTGGTGTCTCCTCCATGAGCAAGGATTAGTTTACCAAGTCCTGCTGCAGCTAAAGACTGGGCGAGGGGGCCTCCCAATCCGCCAACCCGGGTGACAAGCGCAGTGGAGTTCTTTAGTTTCTGCTGACCGGTTTCCCCGAGGCCCTTGACCCAGATCTGCCACTCGTAGATGGCACGCTCTCTGTCGGTGAGTTCCATGGTGTGGTTCTTACCCTCCCGACATGGGAGGAAGGAGACTCAGTGCGTCACCGTCTTTGAGGAGATCCCGGGTTGCCGGCTCGATGGTCTGATCATTATGAATTGCCATTACGCTGCGGCGGAGTTGCAGAGCCTCAGTGCCCTCGGAAAGGACCATTCGAAGGCTATCCGAAGCTCCGTCGAGGAGAACTGGGACAATTTCATCCACGGAAGAGCCGTCCTCTACATTGAGGACGACCCGGTCTGATGGAGACAGCTGGCGGGCTTGGCCGAGGAGTTGGACCGTAATTTTCACCTGAGAGAAGAAAGATAGTAGTCTCTGAGGGCCATGAAAAGTCTGCAACATGGGCAATTCTGGGAATGAGGGGTTGAGGAGGTCGCGGGAGCAGCGCAAGGTAGCCCCTCGACAGTCCAGTGCCATCTATGAAGATTTGCTATAAGCTCGCTATTTTTTGCATGCTTTTACTTCCTCTCAAGGGTGAGGCAGAGCTCGCTGCAGACGTTGTCCGTGGCTCTGGGGTACAAGGAGGGTTGGTGGTGCATGTCGGGGCTTCAAACTCTGAGGTAACAGCTGCGATGCGGTTGAATGACCGCTTCATGGTTCAAGGCCTTAGCGTTGACGCCGAGGCCGTAGAAAAGGCGCGGTATGCCCTCCACTCAAAGGGCTTGTATGGGCCAATTTCTATGGAGTATTTTGATGGGCAGTCGCTCCCCTACATTGAGAACTTCGTGAATCTCATTGTTGCAGACGATAAGGAGGAGGTTAGCGAAAAGGAGCTGCTACGGGTGCTGGTCCCGGAGGGGGTCGCTCTAATTCGTCGTGAAGGAGGATGGAAGAAGCTGGTGAAGCCGCGTCCAGAGGAGATCGATGATTGGACCCATTATTTCCACAATCCTTCTGGTAATGCGGTGGCTCAGGACAGTGTGGTTGGTCCACCTCGGCGCCTGCAATGGGTTGGGAGCCCCCGGTGGTCACGACATCATGACCGGATGGCCTCCATGAGTGCTCTCGTGTCCGGGGGCGGTAGGATGTTTTATATTATGGACGAGGGCTCGAGGGTCTCCATTCAGTTGCCGTCCAGTTGGCAGCTTATTGCGCGAGATGCCTTTAACGGCGCAGTACTCTGGAAAAGGCCAATCACCAAGTGGCATAGCCAGCTTTGGCCCCTTAAGAGCGGACCCAGTCAGCTGGCACGGCGTCTTGTTGTTGACGGAGACCGTCTTTTTGTTACCCGGAGTATTACGGGGCCGGTGGAGAATATTGACGCGGGCACTGGGCAAACGAGGGGGGTTTTCAAGGGTTCTGAGAGGGCCGAGGAAATTGTTCATCATGAAGGGCTTCTTTTCGCATTAGTCAGGGAGGGCAAGTCGGAGTTGGAAGATTACGTGCCCAAGCATAATACGGGCGACCAGGCCAGGGTCCGGGGTGAGTTCGTCTGGAATGCCAAACCGCGGAGCATCCGTGTCTATGACGCTGAAAGCGGGGAGTTTCTCTGGGAGAAGGAGGACAAGATTTCGCCTCTAAGCCTCTCGGTGGCAGGAGATGTTCTAGTGTATCATGATGGTGAGAATGTGGCCTGCCTCGACCGTAGGACTGGAGAACAGCTATGGAGGAGTGAGAAGGCAGGGCGGAGAACGCTGATCCCATTCAATTTTGCTCCGCGTCTGGTCATCTACAAGGATGTGGTTCTCTACGCGGGAGGAGACAATAAGATGCAGAGTTACGACCTGAAAACGGGGAAGAGGCTCTGGGAGGCAACCCATGACCCTTCAGGATATCAGTCCCCGCAGGACCTTCTGGTTGTGGCGGGTCTCGTGTGGTCAGCGCCATTGACCAGTGGCGGTCATAGCGGGGTTTACACCGGACGGGACCCCCGGACCGGAGAGGTGAAAAAGCAATTTCCCCCGAACGTGAAGACCTACTGGTTTCATCACCGGTGCTACATCGCTAAGGCGACGGAGCGTTTTCTGATCCCGTCCCGGACAGGAATCGAGTTTGTGGATTTTGACAAGGAGGACTGGGATATCAATCACTGGGTCAGGGGTGGTTGTCTTTATGGGATTATGCCAGCAAACGGCCTGACCTACGCTCCGCCTCATAACTGTGCGTGTTATCCGGAGGCTAAGCTGTATGGGTTCAACGCTCTTGCTCCAGCCTCGAAAACCTTCCAGCTTCCCGCAAAGGTCCCGGAGGAGGGAAGACTGACCGAGGGGCCGGTGTTCGGCGAGCCGGTGGATGAAGTGGTCGCAGGAGCGGGCGACTGGCCGACATTTCGAGGGAACGTTCAGCGCAGTGGATCATCGGCGCAGGGTCTCGTTGGGAACCTTGCCGAGAGCTGGAACGCTAAATTAGGGGGGCGACTTAGCGCCCTGACGATCGTGAAGGACAAGCTTTACGTTGCGCAAATTGACCAGCATACCCTGCATGCTCTGTCCTCCTCGACTGGAGAAAAACAGTGGAAATTCATGGCTGGAGCCCGCATCGACTCACCCCCAGCTTACTGGAAGGGACGGTTGGTCTTTGGTTCCGCAGACGGTTGGGTCTATTGTCTCAGGGCAAAGGACGGAGCCCTGATTTGGAAGTTCCGGGCAGCGCCAGTGGACCGGCGTCTCATGGCGTTTGAGCAGATCGAGAGCGTCTGGCCGGTGCATGGGACAGTGCTCGTCGAGGATGGGGTCGCCTCCTTCGTTGCGGGTCGCTCGACATTTCTCGATCACGGACTTCGTTATCTCCAGCTTGATGTGAAGACGGGCAAGAAGTTGATGGAGCGCCTGATGGATCATCGTGATCCGGAAACCGGGGATGATATCCAGAATCGGCTTCAGACTCTCCAGATGCAGGTCGGGCTTCCGGATATTCTCAGCAGTGATGGCGAGCATACGTATCTTCGTTCTCAGAAAATCGACAAGAAGACCGGGGATCGCCTCGAGGTGGGTCCGATTTCTGGAAATGCAGCGGCACAGGGTGGAGCCCAGAAGGGTAAGGGGACCCATCTTTTTGCTCCCATGGGATTCCTGGATGACACGTATTTCCACCGGGCCTACTGGGTCTTCGGAAAGAATTTTGCGGGTGGGCACAATGGATATTATCAGGCCGGCAAGTATGCCCCCGCCGGGCGCATGCTGGTATTCAACGAGGACAAGGTTTATGGTTTCGGTCGCGACCCCAAATATCTTCGTTGGACGACTACCATCGAGCATCAGCTTTTTGGGGCTCCGAGGGAGATTCCTGACGCCCCCCAGCCGACTGCGGGTGGGCGAAAAACCCGGTCCAGCGCGCTGGTAGGGTTCAAACCCAGAAAAAGCCTGGATCCGACTGGAAAGCCGGTGACTGTGGAATGCTGGGTGTTTCCTGACGGCCCCGGAGGGGTGATTCTTGCCCATGGAGGCCCCTTGAATGGCTACGCTGTGACTTTGAAAAAGCGGGTGCCGAGCTTTCAAGTCCGGTCCGAAGAAAAGTTGACGGTCATTTCGGGGAAGGCGCCGCTGAAAAAGGGTTGGAGCCACCTTGCTGCGGTCCTTGGAGCGGATAAATCAATGCGCCTTTTTGTGAACGGGTCGCTGGTTTCCGAAGGAGAGGCTTCCGGGTTGGTGGAGCAAACCCCGGTTCAGGGTTTGGACCTGGCCATGGATTCAGGATCCTCGGTGGGGGAATATCGAATGGATTATGTCTACACCGGGCTCCTGGATGAGTTGCGAGTGTCTTTCCGGGAGTTAGGCGCGGCAGAGATCAAGAGGAATCATGAGGACCCACTCAAGGCCCGCATGAGTAATGCGAAGGCCGTGCTGGCTCTTTCTTTCGACACCCCCAGCGCCAAGGATGAATCCCCGGCTAAAAATGATGGCGCCCTATCTGGTGTTGAGGTCGGAAAAGGGCGCCAAGGAAAGGCCATCTGGTTCCGCAAGGGTAAGAAAAATCCTGGCGGTAACCAGAGGAGTAGTGGCTCCTACGTTCAGAGGGACTGGAATCGACAGGTGCCACTCTTTGCTCAGGGCATGGTGCTGGCGGGAGATACCCTGCTGGTTGCAGGTCCGCCGGATATCATGGATGAAGAGTATACCTTTGAGCGGATCATGGAGAAGGATAAGGAAGTCGACCGGGTTCTCAAAAGTCAGGATGAAGCTTTGAAAGGTGCTGCAGGGGGGAAATTGCTCTCCGTTTCCGTATCAAGTGGGGACCAGAATGAAGAGTTGAAGCTGGACGCCCTTCCAGTCTGGGATGGGATGGCGGTCTCCGATGGAAGCCTCTTTGTGGCGACCAAGGACGGGAAGGTTCATCGGTTTGGACGAAAGTAGAGATGGGGATGCGTATTAAGAGAGTTTTCAAGCTGTGGCTCGTGATCTTCGGGCTTGGTGGAGGGCTGGCTCTTGCCTGTACGGTGCCGGTGTTTCGCTATGCCTTGGATCATTGGTCTCCCGACGCTTATCGGTTGGAGGTCCCAGCCGGCTGGTTAAAAAGTAATGCTGGGGAGCGTTTTCAAAAATTAATCAAAGAGAGTGGGGCTCAGGTGGAGCTGCATCCTCTTCAGAAGGAGGGAGCGCCTTCCCGGTTGGTAATGCCTGAAAACGGACCGGAGGTCTGGAGTGGGGAGGTTGATGGGACGGTATCAACCCTTCTGACCTCTCCCGCGCGCGCGGAGCTCGTAAGACGGATTCTTACAGGGGAGTCGATGATATGGGTGATGGTGCGGAGTGGGAATGAGGGAGCGGATGCAATCTTGGAAAAGCGTCTCAGAAGTCGCCTCGAATATCTTCAGAGCGTTGCTGCTATTCCGGAACAGGATCCCACGGACCCGATCAACAAGCTTGGTCCTGGGCCGGCCTTAAAGGTAGATTTCTCGTGCCTGTCGGTATCTCTCGATGATCCGGAAGAGCAGGTGTTCCTTCGAATGCTGGCAGGGCCGAAGACAGGTCTGCTGAAAAAAAAAGAGCCGTTCGGAGCGGTTGTCTTCGGCCGGGGAAGGGTTCTAGGGGCTTGGCCAACCGGTGACCTTGAGGATGAGGGGATTGATGAGGTTTCCCTCTTCCTGCTCGGAGCCTGTTCTTGCCGGGTGAAATTCCAGAATCCCGGGTGGGATCTGGCTCTCGCTGTAAACTGGGATGAGGCCTTGCTGGCAGCCCAGATGGAGGCTGACCGAGGAGGTCAGAACTTGTTTGATGGAGAAGCGAGAGTGGCTTCCAAGGAGGGTCTGGAAGTCGATCCCGCGCCAGAGTTTGTGAGAATCGAGGCTGATTCGAATTCCGGAGAAGAAGAGGCACCGTCCTCTTCCCCGGTTTCGGGCAGGACAGGGCGCATGATAGGCGTTCTGGTGGCGGGGCTGGGTGTCCTGCTGTGTTTCTTTACTTTCTCGGCACGCGCGGAGTCGAAAGGGAGTTGATTCGAGCCGCTTATCCGCCGAAGACTATCCCCGCCCTGCTAGATGAAGACGCTAATTGGAATTGTCATAACCCTCGTTCTTCTTGGAGTTGCGCTAGTCTGGACCTATCGGAAGGATCGGAAGAGCACCGCTACTGCGCGAGTGGTCACCGTCTATTGCGCTGCAGGAATGAAAAAGCCTGCAGAGGCCATTGCCGCGGATTACCGGGAGGAATATGGAGTGCAGGTTAATTTTCAGTTTGGTGGTACGGTCGCGCTCCTGAGTCAGATCGAGAACGCTCCGAGGGGAGATCTTTTCATCGCTGCCGATGAACACGCAATAGGGCTCGCCCGCAAGAAGGGCCTGATCGAGGAGACCCTTCCTCTGGCCCACCAGTATCCTGTGATCGCAGTGCAGGCTGGCAATCCAAAGAATGTCCTTGGCTTTGAGGATCTCTTCCGGGATGACCTGCGCGTTGCGGTGGGCAACAAGGAAACCGCAAGTATTGGAAAGGCGACCAGGGCGGTATTGGGAGAGCGGTGGGAGGAGCTTCTCGCAAAAGTAGCGGTAACTAAAACCACTGTAATGGAGCTGGCTGCTGATCTTTCCTTCGGTGCGGTGGATGCCGCCGTTATCTGGAACTCAACGGTTCCCCAGTTCAATAAACTGGAAGCGGTAGAGGTGGAGCATTTTACGGCGCACAAGGATAAGGTCACTGTATCGGTGCTCAAGGCCTCCGGGGCGTCAGCCTCTGCGCTCAAATTTGCACGCTATCTTAACGCCCCGGGGAAGGGGAGCGCGGTATTTTCCGAGATGAAGTTTGAAGCTATAGCGGGAGACGAGTGGGCCGAGAAACCTGTTCTGGTTCTTTATAGTGGAGGGGTCAACCGACCAGCTGTTAGTGAAACTCTGAAGGAGTTTGCCAAGCGCGAAGGAGTCACCGTTGATACGATGTTCAACGGGTGTGGGGTTCTATGCGCAGCCATGCAGGCCATGAATGATACCTCCAATCCACGCTTTCCTGATGCCTATTACGCCTGTGACCTCTGTTTTGTGCCGCCGGTTGAAGAAAGCTTCCCCGAGGCGGTCATGCTGACTCAGACCGTCATCGGCATTGCGGTTCCCAAGGGTAACCCCAAGAACATACGGACTCTGGCAGATCTTGGAGGGCCTGAACTCAAGGTGGGCATCAATAATGCTCAGCAGTCGACCTTGGGTTTCATGACGGCTGGAATGCTGAAGCAGTCTGCTCTGGAGGAGGCGGTTCGGCGTAATGTGCGAGCGGAGGTGCCAACAGCTGACCTTCTGATCAATCAGATTCGGACCGGAAGTCTTGATGCGGTGGTGGTTTACGAGGTGAATTACAAGCTGGCAGAGGAGTATCTAGACTTCATCAGGATTGATCACGAGGGAGCGAGGGCTGTGCAGCCCTTCGCTGTGCGGGTGGATTCCCCCCGCAGGCTTCTAGGGGCGCGACTCCTTGCCTTTATGCAGAAGAATCGTGCTCGGTTTGAGGCTAGCGGATTCACCTGGATTGAGGACCAGAAGCCGGTGAAAAGCTCTGAGCTGGAAATTCCGCCGTGGCTTCTGAAGCCCACGAAACCCTAGGCATGAGTCGGCTGGTGAAATTCCTGAAGGCTCCATGGCATTTCATGTTACGCCTGAGGCGTGATCCCAATGCTCGCTTCTGGTTCCTGATCTCTCTGGCGACCGCCGGGTATGTCCTTTTTATCGTCGCGATGCTGGTCGCTACCGCGGTGCACAGTACGCCCGGCGATCTCCTCAGCGCCCTCCAGTCACGGGAGATCCAGCACTCCATCTACCTCAGTCTTCTGACCTGCTCTCTCACGGCACTGCTTTCCCTCCTGACCGCAGTGCCCATTGGCTACCTTCTGGCCCGCCGGAAATTCTTTGGAAAAGCGCTCGTTGAGTCCATTCTCGACATCCCGATAGTATTGCCTCCCATGGTGATTGGGCTCTGTCTTCTCATCCTCTTCCAAACTCGGATGGGTGGGTTTGTGGATTCTGTGATTCCCTTCACCTACACCGTATTCGGGGTGGTGCTCGCCCAGTTTGTGATTGGGGTAGCCTTTGCTATTCGGACCATGCGGGGCACCTTTGACCAGCTGTCGCAGCGGCCGGAGGATGTAGCCATGACCCTCGGCTGTAGCCGGGGTGGAGCCTTGTGGAGGGTTACTCTTCCTGCGGCTGGTAAAGGTATGGTGGCCGCGGCTAGCGTGGCATGGGCTCGCAGTCTTGGGGAATTTGGGCCGGTCCTTGTCTTTGCCGGTGCAACCCGAATGAAGACGGAGGTCCTTCCGACTACGGTCTGGCTTGAGCTGAGCGTGGGCAATCTAGAAGGTGCAATAGGAGTAAGTTTGTTGATGGTCTTCTTCGCGATGATTGTGCTGGTCGCGATGAGAATGGCAGGAGAGCGGTGGTAACTCTGGTGTGAACAATGATTAAACTTGAGAACGTTTCCTGGAAGGTTGATCAGTTTGCGCTTGCGGGTGTGAACTGCAGTATTCCTGAAGGCAAATATGCCGTTCTTATGGGAGCCACGGGATGCGGCAAGACCACCGTATTGGAAATTATCTGTGGCTTGCGGCAGCCGGATGGAGGGACCGTGCTGGTAGCTGATGTGGACGTTACGAGGATGCTCCCTGGCGAGCGCCAGATCGGATATGTTCCTCAGGATGGGGCCCTTTTTCCCACCATGACAGTAGCCGAGCAGATTGGTTTCGGATTGCAGGTTCGCCGGGAAGGGAAGGAGCGGATCGTAGAGGTGGTTTCCCGTCTGGCTGAGGATCTTGGGGTTGCCCACCTTTTGGAGCGAACGATTCATGGTCTTTCGGGAGGAGAGCGGCAGCGAGTCGCCCTTGGGCGAGCCCTTGCGATCGAGCCCAGAGTGCTTCTCCTGGATGAGCCGATCTCCGCTCTCGATGAAGACATGCGCGACGATATGATGGCCCTTCTCAAGAGGGTTCAAGTGAAGCACGCCATTACCGTTCTCCATGTGACGCACAGCAGTCAGGAGGCCGAGCAACTCGCTGACTGCGTCCTGCGAATGGAGGATGGCTCTATTATAAACCGAGAGCTACAGGGCTGAGGAACGGTCCTACTTGAAATACCCTATTCCGCTCTCGAAGAGCGGCTGGTGTTTCTCTCCTGGTATGTTCCGGCCGACATTCGTGCCGCGACGCTCGGAGTGGGCCATCTTGCCAAGAACTCTGCCGCAGGGGCTAGTGATCCCCTCAATCGCGAACAGGGATCCGTTAGGATTGTGAGAGATGTCCATTCCAGGGGTTCCCTTTGGATCGCAGTATTGGGTTGCGATCTGTCCTCTGGCGGAGAGTTCGAGGATCTGCTCGGAGGAGGCGTAAAACTTACCCTCACCATGAGATACCGGGATGTGGTGGAGGTCATCGACCTCGCAGCGGGTGAGCCAAGGCGAGAGATTGGAGGCGATCCGGGTGGTCACATAGCAGGAGACATGGCGCCCGATATCGTTGAAGGTGAGAGTGGGGGCATCGGGCTCGGGATTCCGTATCTCGCCATAAGGCACGAGGCCGGTCTTAATCAGGGCTTGGAAGCCATTACAGATTCCGAGGGCCAGCCCATCCCGTTCGGTCAGGAGCTCCATGACCGCGTCACGGACAACTGGACTACGCAGCACCGTGGCAATGAATTTGCCGGATCCGTCCGGTTCGTCACCGGCACTGAATCCGCCCGGAATAAAGAGGATCTGGGCTCTCCGGATGGCCGAGGCAAGGGCCTGGAGGGATTCGTCTACGGCCTGGGAGGTGAGATTTCGAAAAACGAGGATTTCCGCTTCTCCTCCTGCGTCCCGGATAGAGCGGGCAGAGTCATACTCTGAGTTGGTCCCGGGGAAGGTAGGAATGATTGCGAGGGGGCGTGCTGCTCCGCTTTTCGGGGGGGCGATCCGGGGTCCTTCACGGTAGCGGAAGGTTTCCATCGTCTGGTGGGGCGAGTCTGCCTGGGTCCGATAGATCTCCTCGAGTGGCGATTGCCATTTCTGAAGTAAGTCACTGATAAGTAACGGCTCGGATCCTAAATCTATGCTTGGAGAAGAGTGAGTTTTCCCAATTGGGAGTGCGCCTTCCACTTCCAGCGGTTGGCTAGATTCGACAAGGAAGGAGGCGTAGCGCTCGTGGAACAGTTCGGAGGGATTCGGTGGGTCATCGGCTCTGAACCCGATTTCGTTTCCGGCGGCCATCCGAACCAGCCCTGCGGCAAGTCCGCCTTCTCCGAGGCTGTGCATGGAGAGGATCTCTTCAGTGGACGAGAGGTCATGGAGTTGCTTGGCAATGCGCTTGAGGGCCTCAAAATCTGGGCGCAGGTGCGTGTCTCGAGGGACACTGACAAGTGAAACGATGCTTTCGGCCTTCTTGAATTCCGGGGAGATGGTGGTGCTGCATCGCGCAGGGGCGACCGCGAAGGAGACCAGGGTTGGAGGGACATCGAGCTCGTTAAAGGAGCCCGACATGCTGTCCTTGCCCCCAATGGCAGCTAACCGGAGGGCGTTTTGCACGTGATAGGCTCCGAGAAGGGCGCTGAATGGCTTGCCCCAGCGTCGGGGGTCGTCGTGGAGCTTCTCGAAATACTCCTGCAAGGTAAGGCGGATGTCAGGAAGCTGGCCTCCAGTGGATACAATCCTGCAAACGGATTCGGTGACGGCGTAAATGGCTCCGTGATAGGGGCTCCAGCTTGCAATGCGGGGGTTGAAGCCCCAGCTCATCAGGGTGCAGGTATCGGTTTCCCCCTCCAGCAGGGGGATCTTGCAGGCCATGGCATCAGGCGGGGTGGACTGGGTGGCGCCACCAAAGGGCCAGAGCACTGTGCCGGCGCCCACTGAGCCATCGAACATTTCCCCCAGCCCTTTCTGGCTTGCGGAGTTCAGGTCGGAAAGGACTGCGGCGAACTGATCCTCGAGACTTCCGCTCTCCGGCACCGATTCGATAGCTTGCCCAAGAGGGCTCTGCATCAGGGGAGCGGTTACCTGAACTCGTCCGCTGCCCTGCACGCCGTTGGTATCGAGAAACTGACGGCTGAGATCTACCACCGGTTTCCCCCTCCAGCTGATGCGGAGTCGTCCGTGATCGGCCACGTTGGCTACGTGGGTGCACTCGAGATTCTCCTTGTCGGCCTCTGCAGTGAAGAAGTCGATATCGGCAGCCTCCACGAGGACGGCCATCCGTTCCTGAGATTCAGAGATGGCCAGCTCAGTGCCGTCGAGGCCGTCGTATTTCTTGGGAACCTTATCGAGGTTGATCTCGAGGCTATCTGCGATCTCTCCGATGGCTACCGAGACGCCGCCCGCTCCGAAGTCGTTACAGACCTTGATGCGCTTCGCGAATTCCGGGTTACGGAAAAGTCGCTGGATCTTGCGCTCGGTGGGGGCGTCTCCCTTCTGGACCTCAGCGCTGTTTTCGAGGGCGGTATCGGTATGCTCCTTGGAGGAGCCGGTTGCCCCGCCAACTCCATCGCGGCCGGTTCGTCCGCCGATCAGAAGGATGGCATCCCCCGTGGCAGGTTCTCCCCGGAAGACGTTTTCTCGTGGGGCGGCCGCAATCACTGCTCCTACTTCCATGCGCTTGGCAACATAGCCGGGATGATAGACCTCGGAGACCTGACCAGTGGGAAGGCCGATCTGGTTGCCGTAAGAGCTGTAACCATGAGCGGCAACCTGGCAGATCTTACGCTGGGGCAGTTTGCCCGGGAGGGTCTCCTCAAAAGGAACTCTTGGATCGCCTGCGCCAGTCACCCGCATGGCCTGATAAACGTAGGACCGCCCCGAGAGGGGGTCTCGGATAGCACCACCGAGACAGGTTGCTGCGCCGCCGAAGGGCTCAATCTCAGTGGGGTGATTGTGTGTCTCGTTCTTGAACATCACCAACCATTCCTCTTCCCGGCCATCCACATCGACTGGAACCACGATGCTCGCGGCATTGATCTCACGGGAGACCTCCAAATTGGCGAGCTCACCGGACTTCCGGAGTTGCTTCATTCCGAGAAGGGCGATGTCCATCAGGGTGATGGGTCGTTGGTCCTCACCGTAGACGAATTCGCGGGCCGATTGGTAGAGCTGGTAGCTCTCCTGAATCGGATCGGTGCCGGGGTCGAAGGATACTTCCTCGATCTTTGTGAGAAACGTGGTGTGGCGGCAGTGGTCGGACCAGTAGGTGTCCAGCATCCGGATCTCGGTGATCGTCGGGTCTCGTTGCTCCTCATCCCGGAAGTAATTCCGACAGAAAGCGAGGTCGGCCACCGACATGGCGAGGCCTAGGTTCGCTCGGAGGGTCGCAAGGGTTGATTCGTCGCGTTCACGAAACCCCGAGAGGATCTCGACATCTGGAGGGGGAGAGGGTGTCAGGGCGAGAGTCTCCGGCGGTTCGAGGGGAGCCTCACGGGAATCGACCTTGTTGATGATAAATTCCTTGATGCGGATGAGGTCTTCCTCCTCCAGAGAGCCCTTCAGGATGATGACCTGGGCAGAGGCAATGAGTGGCCGTTGTTGTTGGGTCAGGATCTGGACGCACTGGGCTGCGGAGTCTGCACGCTGGTCGAATTGCCCGGGGAGATATTCGACTGCGAACCATTGTTCGCTGCTCCCGATGGAGAGCTCATCACCAACGGTGTCGACCTGAGGTTCAGAGAGAATCAGGCGGGAGGCGGACTCAAACTGATCTTTCTTGAGGCCCTCGAGGTCATAGCGCTGGACGATGCGGAGGGATTCGAGGCCTTCCAGCTGCAGGCTGGTCTGGAGATCACGATAGAGGGGACCGGCAGCGGAGTTGAACTCGGGTTTCTTTTCGACGAAGAGACGGTCCATGAAGGTGTGCTGCCCGGTTTGCCCGGAAGCGGTCGAGATTAGGACCGGTTGGGGTCATGGCAAGGCCAATGCAGTGCTCTGTAGCTTGAATTGGCTGCCGGGGTGAAGGACTAAAAAAATTGGGCGCATTTTGCGGGGAAGAGACAATATTTTTAACTGGAAGAGAGGAATCTGAGAAGATGAGCCCCCACGGAAACGAGATCCTGATCGCCGGGCGTATGAACCTGTCCTACAACACTCGTGAAGTAATGGGTTTTCTCCGCTTAGCCAGAGTTCTGGTCGTTCTTATCGGGGGGCTCGGTCTGGTGTCGGCTGCAGAGCCGGATGGTGAGATCGAGGCCCTGGTGGAGAGATTGGATGACGAGCGGTTTGCGATCCGGGACAAGGCGGACCGCACGTTGCGCGAGATTGGGAGAGCAGCCTTGCCGGCTCTGAAGAAGGCGAGCGAGAGCGAGTCCCCGGAGAAGCGGGTCAGGGCGCGAAACCTCGTCCGAAAGATTCAGCGGGAGATCGTCCGGCGGGAGTTTGAGCGAATGGGGAAGTTGGCCGATGCGGACCTTGAGGTGGAGCATGCGATGTGGGCTGTATCTCTGTTTCTTGACCCTGAACTGGATAAGGGAGAGGTTGTGGGAGCCCTCGACGAAATCGCGGTGGCGGTCCGGAAGAAGATGGGGGCGGGGAAGACGCCCGGAAATATTCCCCCGGCGGAAGGGATGAAGGCGCTGGTCTTTGTTCTGAAGGAGGAATTCCTGCTTTCCGGAGATACTGTGACCTACCAGCATCCGGACAACAGCTCGGTGCATCGGGTTCTCCGGCGAAAGAAGGGTTTGCCGATCCTGCTCTCGGAGATCGCGGTGGCGGTGGCCCGTCGGCTTCAAATGCCGGTAGTAGGTTTGGGGATTCCAGGGCGCTACATGATCAAATACGATGGGCGTCGTGCGCCCGCTGGGGAGCCTGCGGGTGATATTATCATTAATCCGTTCGAGCAGTGGCGGGAAATGACGCTCAGGGATCTTGTCTTTTCCGTTCCGGGCTTCGACGCGGACGAGCATTTGCAGGAGTCTCCTGTACGCCTCAAGATCCTTCGAATCATGCGAAACATGGAAAGCCATGCCCAGGTAAC
Organism: Roseibacillus sp.; assembly: GCA_029242545.1. Taxonomy (GTDB): domain Bacteria; phylum Verrucomicrobiota; class Verrucomicrobiia; order Verrucomicrobiales; family Akkermansiaceae; genus Roseibacillus_B. The sequence continues at coordinate 2,540 of JAQWTV010000071.1, read as the reverse complement.
GGGTCGCAGGGACCTGCAGGGGGAGATTCGGGTATGTTACACCTTGCTGGCAGGGCCGGGAGCGCCCCGGTTCCGCTAGGCAAAAGATGGTCTGTTGAGGTTACGGGGTGCCTTTGCCTTGCCATGGCATTTCGTGGAGGGGACACTTTCAACATGAAACCTCATCGATTGCTCTTGCTGAGTTTCCCGTTCCTGATGGGCACGGGAGGGCTCGTGGCTGGTGACGATCGGGCGGATGAGAGTTGGTGGTCTCTGCAGCCGGTGCCCCGGCCAGAGGTTCCGGCCGTAAAGAACGCTGGATGGGTTCGTAATCCTATCGATGCCTTCGTGCTTTCGAAATTGGAAAGAATGGGTCTGAAGCCGACGCCGGAAGCCGGCGAAGGGATTATTGAGCGGCGTCTGCACTTCGGTCTCACCGGATTACCCCCTGTGCCAGGCGCGACCGCGGATGTGGATGCTCTGCTTGCATCCCCGCATTATGGGGAGCGCTGGGCCCGTCACTGGTTGGATGTGGCCCGCTATGGAGAGAGTAATGGATTTGAATATGACCAGCTGCGCCCTAACGCATGGACGTATCGAGACTGGGTGATTGATGCCTTTAATGAGGATATGCCTTATGACCAGTTCGTGAAGTGGCAGATTGCCGGGGACGTGCTCCAGCCGGATCACCCCGGAGCGATTGCTGCGACCGGGTTTCTTGTCTGTGGGGCCTTCGACGGTCTCAAGCCCAACGGGGACAAGCAGCGCCGAATCATGCGGGAGGATGAAATGGAGGACATCGTGGGAACGGTAGCCCAGAGCTTCCTGGGGTTGACGGTTCATTGCGCCCGTTGTCACGATCACAAGTTTGATCCTATCGCGCAGAAGGAATACTTCCAGATGGCCTCTGCGCTCGCGGGAGTGCACCGGGGAGACCGCACTGTTCCGGCTGGTCTGGGGGTGGCGGAGAAGCGGAAGAAGATCGAGGAGTTATCGAGAAAGCTCGCGGAGGCGGATGGGGTGGTGCGTGAACGCCTGCTTGCCCGGATGGAGAACGACGGCGGGAATAAGAATCGAGACGGATTGCCGCAGCCGGTCTCGCGGTGGTCTTTTGACAAGGATCTGCGCGACGAAATAGGGAATCTGCACGGACAGGCCCGAGGAACCGCCCGGGTGGAAGGTGGCGTCTTGGTTCTGGACGGGAAGACCGGGTTTGTTCTGACCGCTCCCCTGGCTACCGCGATCAAGTCCCGGACGCTTGAGGCTTGGGTCCAGCTCAGCAGCCTCGATCAGAAAGGCGGGGGAGTTATTGGATTACAAGGGGTCTCCGGGGAGCCATTTGATGCCATCGTGTATGCGGAGAAGGAATCCAAGCGATGGATGTCGGGCAGTTCCGGGCATCGGCGGACCGCCAGCTTTGGCGGCGAGGAAGAAAAGGAGGCCAAGTCGCAGTTCGTGCACCTTGCGATTGTCTACCAAGAGGACGGAACAATTGTGGGCTACCGGAACGGGCGGCCCTACGGGAAGAGCTACAAGACCGGATTTATGACTTATGGGGCCGGTGAGCACCAAGTCATCCTCGGGATGCGTCACGGGACTACGCCCGACAGCAAGCGCCTCCTGTCCGGGCGGATCGACCGAGCCCAGCTCTATGATCGGGCCCTTACCGCTGAGCAGGTTGCGCTGTCCGCCGATGTGAAAGTCGTAACGGAAGATGCATTGATCGCAGCTCTAAGCGATAAACAGAGGATCACCCGCAACAAGTGGAAGTCCGAGATTGCCAGCCTGAATGCAGAAGTTAGCAAGCAGGGGCAGAAGAAAGTCTACGCGGTTACGCCCCGAGGAGCCCCGGTGCGGCATCTGCTGGTGCGTGGGAGCCCGTTCGAAAAAGGCGAGGAAGTTACCGCGGGGGGAGTGGCCTCGGTGCGTAACGGGCTCTCCTCCCAGTTCGGGCTCAAGTCCAATGCCCCGGAAGGGGAGCGCCGTCGGAAACTCGCAGAGTGGGTGGCTCATCATGACAACCCCCTTCTTGCCCGGGTGATGGTAAACAGGATCTGGCATTATCATTTTGGCCAAGGTCTGGTGAAGACCCCCAACGATCTTGGATTCAGTGGAGGCAAGCCCTCGCACCCCGAGCTTCTTGACTGGCTGGCCGCCGAGTTTCGCTCGCGGAAGTGGAGCGTGAAAGAGATGCACAAGCTCATCGTCTCCTCGGCCACCTACCGGCAGGGGTCGAGGGCTAATCCCGAGGGGCAGGCTATTGATGCCGGGAATGTCTACCTCTGGCGACGAGCTCCCATGCGATTGGAGGCGGAATCCATCCGGGACTCCATTCTTGTGGTCTCCGGGGCGCTTAATCCGCAGGGGGGTGGCCCCGGCTATCGCGATTTCAAGATGTATAATCACAAGGGGTCATGGGTCTACGACCCGATCGATCCCGAAGGTCCTGAGTTTAATCGGCGCAGTATCTATCGCACCTGGGCTCGGGGAAATGTGCACCCACTTCTCTCGCCGCTGGATTGCCCGGATCCCTCCGCCGCAGCACCGGTCCGGAGCGTGAC
>JAQWTV010000070.1 GCA_029242545.1 Roseibacillus sp. | reverse complement strand
TTGTTACGAATATCGATGCCGCCGATGCTGCCGCGGTTGGCGATGTGGATTTGCCCATCGACGGTGTTGTTGTAGACCCGCTGCATGGAGTTGCGGTAATTGATCTGGTTTGGATCTAGAGCCCACAAAGTTAAACTGAGGTTCGGGGCGGAGATGCCCCAGATCAGGTTGTGATGAATAAAGACATTGGAGGGACTTGTATCCATTCGGATACCCCGGCCTCCTCCCCAGATTGGGCGGCTAGCGCCGTTCTCCTCTGTTCTAGCCAAATTGAATCGCGCTACATTGCTATGCACCCAGTTGTAGGCAACTTCCATCCCCTGCAAGTCCCCGTTGTAATTCGAGTTCATACTCGCCGAATCAGTCACTCGCTTTCCGGCATGATAGCAGTGGTTGTAATTGAACCTTCCACGGGGCGAATACATGTGAATGTTCACCCCTTGATTTTCGAAGATGGTGTTGTGGTGGCCGTGGATATCGGAACTATCAAAGGATGCGACTCCATAGAGCATGCAGTTCCGAATGACGTTGTTCGCAATCTCAGTATTCGTTCCGAGGGTGATCACTCCTCCTCCGTAGGAATATTCGATCTGGCTGTTGAGTAACTTGTGCCCGTTTCCCTTCAGCCAGATTGCGGCTCGTCCGGTTTGCAGGGTGTCAAGACCGGAGCCGCAGTAGCGAAGGTGGAGGTCGTCCATGAGGATGGAGGAGCTGGAAACAGGACATTCGATTCCGCCCCCGATAAAATTGAGGCGCTTCAAATGGATGTGACTCGTCCAATTCAGATTAAATCCATACTCCCGGCTCTTGATCTCGACGGTGGATTGGTCTGGAGGGGTGTTCCCGGGTGGGATTAGATAAAGAGTGTAGGCAGGCCCGTTGACTCCCTCGATGTCGAAGAAATACTCTCCCTCTTCGTCGAGGGCATTAAGATGGTTCCAAAGAAAATAGGGATCGTCTTTAGCGGCATAAGCACCTGCCTTAGGGAAGGGCCGATAACGAAAGGTTACCGAACCCTCGGCTGACCGGGTTACAATACCAGTATCACGGAATACTCCGCCTCCTGGGCTGGTATCAATGCGTGCACCCTGCCAATTATTGAAGGCGCCGTTTGGCAGGGCAGGATCCTCGTAGGTTGCGGTATAAAAAGTGCCCTCGTAAGGAGGCTCCGGTCCGGCGGACGAGGGATCGTGGGTGGCACGCTGGGGAGACGCCATGCCATTCCAATCAAAGTCATAGTGCATGGGAGCATCAGGCCATCGCGCGATTTTCTGTGCGGTCCCGTTGATCAGGATGCTGGATTTCCCCAAGCCAAGGCCATACTCCGGGGTGAGTTGGATCTTGAAAATAAGCCCATGGTGACGTTCCCAGATACCCGCGCCGTTGATACCGGGCTCGATAATAGTGAAGGCAGAAATACGGACCTTGGCGGGATTCTGGCCATCGTCATAGGGCTGATAGCTAATCGGAGCATGCGGAGTTCCGCTCCGCCGGAACCTGACCGATTCGCGATAGACGCCTTCATGCAGGAATACAGTATCGCCTGCCTCAGTCTGCAGCTCTGCATGAGCGATGGTAGCGAATGGCTGTGAGAAGCTCCCCGGGTTGGAATCGCTCCCAAGGGGAGGGGGTGCGACATGAAGTTCATTTGCTGCCTGCCCTTCCAAACAGGCTGTTCCGAGGAGAAAGGTGGTCCAGAAAGATACGTTGACGGGGAACATTGATGCTCGAGAGATAGAGCTAAACTTTTTATAAAAGTTACGTAATGTCTATTTATTTTTACATTAAATGCAAATAAATTATCAAGGCCCTCGGTGATGAACACGGTGTCTGATTCGTCGATGAGTTGCTGGTAGGTCGCGACCTATCCTTTGTCGTAGAGTTCATTAAAAATTGAACGGTCCAATATGATGTGTTTGGGTGGGTTCGTGTCCGAAGCAAAGCCTAATGCTCTCGTCGAAATTGAACGGCAGGTAGTTTCTCTTTTCGCGGATGGAGTCCGGGTGGCGGGTTTGCCCAGATCGATAGGGGAAATCTACGGATTGCTGTTTGTTTCCGCTGATCCCCTTGCCATGGACGATCTCGTGGTGCGTCTCAATATCTCCAAGGGATCGGTCAGCCAGGGCCTTAAATTTCTCAGGACCTTGGGCGCAATCAGGGAAGTCGAGGGACCTGACGTCCGCAGGACCTATTACGAGGGTGATATCGAGCTAAAGAAATTGGTAGGGGGATTCATCCGGGAGCAAATGCGGCCTCACATGGAGAGTGGAAAGGACCGCCTGAAGGCCTTGGAGGCCGAGGTCGCGAAGGAGGAGGATGAATCCAAGCAGGCGTTCTATGACGAAAGGGTGAAGAAGCTGGAGAGGTGGTTAAAGCAGGCTAAACTCGTTCTGCCCTTGATTCAAAGGGTCCTCGGCGAATAAGAGCGATGGGAGCGGCCGAGGATGAAAAATGGTATTGTCTGCGAGCGCAGCCCAAGCGTGAACACATCGCGGCAGCCTCTCTCAGGGCAATTGGTGGAGTAGAGGTTGTCTGTCCCCGGGTTCGCTACAAGAAGGTGACGCGGCGCGGAAAAATCTGGTGGATGGAACCACTTTTTCCGGGCTACCTACTCGCACGTTTTGTCCTCGAGGAGAGGCACAGAGCCGTCAGCTATGCCGCCGGTGTCAGCGGGATCCTTCGTTTCGGGGAGAGCGTTCCCACGGTGGCCTCTGATTTTATCGAAGAATTGAAAGCAGAGCTTGCCAGGGAGGAGAATCAGGGAGAAGTCCTTACCCTGCAGCCGGTTGCGGAGCCGGGGGATCAGGTAGAGCTGGCCGAGGGCCCCTTGCGAGGGATGACCGGGACGGTTCTTGAAGTGCGGCCGGCCGAAGAGCGGGTCCGGATTTTTATCGAGTTCCTCGGTCAGGCTCAGCCGGTCGATGTGGATCTCTATTCGCTTCTTCTGCCCCGAAAGGGCTCAGTTCGTCCCGAAGATACTAGCTCGTAAATTTTAATAAGTTCATTTTTTAATGAATCAGTTCAAATTTTCTTGAACATTGGGCAGATTTTGTGTTTTTCGGGCCCATCAAGTGGAAGTTGAGAGACTTGTTCACACCGCATCCGGAGTGCCTTGCAGGTCTTGACGGGACATTCCGTCAAATGACCAAGGGCGGTAGCTTGGGAGGCGATCTGAGCAGCATCAACTTATTCCCAGAGTGCTCACACCAGATCTGAGGCGTTGGGCTCCCCGCCTCATGTGGGGAGCGTCCGCCTTAATACAAATTCATCCCTCAGCGACGAGGGCCATTCCCAAGCCGATGCGCTAGTAGCTCAAACCAAGAAAATAACATGTCACAGAACCAAACAAAAAAAATTCTAGTAGCGGGAGGTGGAGGCTTCATCGGCGGACACCTTGCGGGCTCCCTTCTTGCTCAGGGCTACGAAGTAGTCGTGGCCGACGTCAAGAATCTGGATAAGTGGTATCAAGTCCACGAGGGCGCGGAGAATCATGTGGTGAACCTCGAGGAAAAAGAAGCTTGCTACCGGGTGATGGAGGGATGCGATGAGGTCTACAATCTCGCCTGCAATATGGGAGGGATGGGCTTCATCGAGTTTAACCGAGCCCTGTGCATGATCAGTGTTCTGATCAATACCCACCTCCTGATGGCGGCTCGTGACCTCGGCGTCAAAGGGTTTTTCTATGCGAGCAGTGCTTGTGTCTACCCGGACTACCGGCAGGACGATACAGATGTGATGGCTCTGAAGGAGTCAGATGCTTACCCAGCTCAACCGGAAGATGGCTATGGGTGGGAAAAACTCTTTTCCGAGCGGATGTGTCAGAACTTCCACGAGGATTTTGGCAGCAATGTCCGGGTCTTTCGTTTTCATAATGTCTATGGGCCCTCCGGAACATGGACGGGAGGCCGAGAGAAGGCTCCTGCGGCCCTTTGCCGGAAAGTGATTGAGGCCGTTGATACGGGCAATCACGACATTGAGATCTGGGGCGACGGAGAGCAAACGAGATCATTCATGTATATCGATGACTGTCTCAGCGGGATGGGAAGGTTAATGGCCTCCAGTTACACAGATCCGTTGAACCTTGGACGAGCCGAGCTGGTATCTATTAACGGCCTCCTCGACATTATTGAGGGAATCGCCGGGATTACCCTCAAGCGAAACTATGACTTGAGTAAACCGCAGGGCGTCCGGGGTCGAAACTCGGATAATGCACTCATTCAAAGCACTCTTGGATGGGAGCCAGAGGTTGATCTGGCTACTGGGTTGGGAAAAACCTATCGCTGGATAGAGGAACAGTACGAGCGGCGGAAGAGGGGCGAAATCGTGGTTGATTAATTGAGGCCTTGGCCAGGAAAAGACCGTGAGTGAAGCGAGTCCCAGTGAGGTTCCACGTGTCAACGTTCTTGGCGTTGGCATCAGCGCCCTGAACATGAGCACTGCCCTCGAGCAGGTGCTTGAGGGTGCTGCCAGGCCGGGCTTCGCCGGCTATGTCACGGTTTCAGGAGTGCATGGGGTAATGGAGTCCAGCCGCGACCCAGAACTCAAGCGCATTCATAACCGCTCCTATCTCTCCACGCCCGATGGTATGCCCATGGTCTGGGTCGCGAAATGGAATGGCCAATCGCAGGTGGAACGTGTCTATGGTCCTGACCTGATGCTAACGGTTGTTGAGGCGACGGCAGGGGCCGGGCAGAAGCATTATTTCTGGGGTGGTAACGAAGGAGTCGCTGAGGACCTTGCGGTAAAGATGGAGGAAAAATTCCCCGGCACGGAGGTAGCAGGTACCTGCTGCCCACCCTTTCGCCCTCTGACCGGTATGGAAGAAAAGGAACTAGTGGGGCAACTCCAGGAGAAGCGACCTCATTTTCTATGGGTAGGATTGAGTACTCCGAAACAGGAACGCTTTATGCATGACCTGTTGAGCCGGAATCCGAACCTCTGTGAGGGGTGGGATCATGGGCTCATCCTGTTCGGGGTGGGTGCGGCGTTTGATTTTCATACTGGCAGGGTCCGACAGGCTCCCAGTCTTATGCAAAGATGTGGTCTGGAGTGGCTGTTCCGTCTTGTGTGCGAGCCGCGTCGTCTCTGGCGACGCTACGCCTTCAATAACACCGCTTTCCTGCTTTCCATTCTTCCCCAGCTGATGGGACTCAAGAGCCATTCGATAGAGAAGTAGCCATGATGACGGAAACCGTGAGGGAATCGAGGAAGCGAAGCCTGCTCAAGGCGGTGAGCTGGAGAGTTCTGGCTACCGCGACCACAATCCTGATTGCGTGGGCTGTATATCGAGATATCAAGCCCGCACTCGCGATCGGAGGCATCGAGTTTCTGGCCAAGTTTCTTGTTTATTATCTCCACGAACGGGCATGGCAGATCTTTCCGCGCTCCCCGGCGGCGCACTCCTAACCTCCTGCATAAGCGATGCCTGAGACCAATATTCATACCGAGTTTCACCGGTTTCTCAAAAGAGAGGACAAGGAGCAATTGCTCGGGCAGAAGGGGATCGTGTTATGGTTTTACGGGCTCTCGGGATCAGGCAAGTCAACCATCGCGAACATTGTCGAGCGCGAGTTGAATCAGGCTGGTCGCTTCACCGTAATACTCGATGGCGATAACCTCCGTTCCCGACTGAATGCAGACCTCGGTTTTTCTGATGACGACCGGGCGGAAAACATTCGTCGTAATGCAGAGGTCGCTCGGCTCTTTTCCGAGGCCGGAGTCATCACTATCGTCGCCGCAATCACCCCCCGTCAGACCCTCCGGTCTATTGGGAGAGAGATCATCGGGAAAGATTTCGTGGAGGTGTTCGTGAAAGCGGATTATGCCACCTGTGCGGAGCGAGATCCAAAGGGCCTCTATGCGAAGGCCAAGGCGGGGGATATTGCAGACTTCACCGGCAAGGATAGCGGTTTCGAGGAGCCAGGCGGTGAAGCGGAAATGACCCTTGATACAAATTCTCAGAGCGCAGAGGCCTGCGCACAGATCCTTCTCAACTACCTTGCTGCACGTTCAGCGAGTTTCACCGGAGAGTCTCATGCCTGACTACCAACTAAGCCACCTCGACCAGCTTGAAGCTGAATCCATTTTCGTGCTGAGGGAAACGGCGAGCCAATTTGAAAATCCTGCCCTCCTCTTTTCAGGAGGAAAGGATTCGATCGTGATGGCCCACCTTGCCTGTAAAGCGTTCTGGCCCGCCCGACTGCCCTTTCCCTTGGTGCACATTGACACGGGGCACAATTTTCAGGAGACCCTCGAGTATCGGGATGCCTTTGCCGAGAAACTGGGAGCGCGCTTGGTCGTGGGTTCGGTGCAGAAGTCGATCGATGAGGGGAAAGTCGAGGAAGAAAAAAGTGCAAACGCGTCCCGGAACAGCCTGCAGATTACGACCCTTCTGGATACGATCGAAGAGTATGGATTCGATGCCGCGCTGGGAGGAGGGCGCCGTGATGAGGAGAAGGCTCGCGCCAAGGAGCGTTTTTTCTCCCACCGGGATGACTTCGGGCAGTGGGACCCGAAGAACCAGCGCCCCGAGTTATGGAATCTTTTTAACGGGCGGAAACATGAAGGAGAGCACTTTCGAATCTTCCCTCTCTCGAATTTTACCGAGATGGACGTGTGGATGTACATGCAGAGAGAGGGGATCCAATTGCCCAGTCTCTATTACGCCCACGAACGCGAAACGGTCTGCCGTAATGGAACTATTCTTGCCGTCTCTGAATTCGTGCAGCCCCGGGAAGGAGAGGTAGTGGAAAAGAAAATGATCCGTTTTCGAACGATGGGAGATGCCACCATCACTGGGGCGGTGGAGTCAACAGCTGACACTATGGAGAAGATTATTGAGGAAGTAGCTGCAGCCCGCCAGACGGAGCGGGGCAATCGGGCTGACGACAAGAGGTCGGAGACCGCGATGGAAGACCGAAAAAAGGAAGGATACTTTTAATTTCTTGGGCGGGCAGGACGAATACAAAGGAACTGTGAGACAATGGATTTATTGAGATTTACCACCGCGGGCTCGGTTGATGATGGAAAGTCGACTCTGATTGGGCGCTTGCTTCACGACTCAAAATCGATTTTTGAGGATCAGCTTGAGGCGATTGAGGAAAGTTCGCGCAAACGCGGTGACGAGCATGTCAATCTGGCGCTCTTGACTGATGGACTGCGTGCCGAACGGGAGCAGGGAATCACTATTGATGTCGCCTACCGCTATTTCGCGACGCCCAAGCGCAAGTTCATCATCGCGGATACCCCCGGGCATATCCAGTACACCCGCAACATGGTGACCGGGGCCTC
>JAQWTV010000061.1 GCA_029242545.1 Roseibacillus sp. | reverse complement strand
ATTGGTCGGATTTCTGAACAAAGGGGACTGGGCCCATACGGTGACTTCCAAATCCTCGGGCACGACGAAGCGCTCCACAGGCACCTCAGTCTCTTCTCCGGTCGCCGAATTTCCGGCGCCCGGTTTCTCGTTAAAGACAAGAAAGCGCACGCTGCTTGTCTTTCCTCCCTGCTGCCCAACTCCACCTTTGTCCAGCCCTCCTCCGGCCACCAAACGGTGATAACCTTCTGGCACGTCATAGATGATCGTGGAAGGGGCATGGGTTCCTATTCCGTTGGCGACAGGTTTTCCATTCACTACCATCGGTTGCCCGCCTGCACTCCGGTTCATCTTCACGCTCCCCCATCCAGCGAAGGCCGCCTTCCATTTCAGGTCCGTCAACTTCAGGGTTCCCTTGGGGCCGACTAATCGAGGTTCGATCCAATCTGCCCAGTCACATCCGTAGCCATCCCCGGTTTCATCCACCACGAGAAAGAGAGAGCGGGACCCCTTCAGATCGACATCCATGGAGACCGCGTGCCCCGGGGTTTGAGCCGTAACAATCGGACTGATATACAGAGGCTTCGCTTTCTCGGCAGCAATCGTCGCGTCGGCCACCAGAAACAGGATGGGTAATGACCAGAGGGAGGGGTTCATCTGCCCAGCTTGCAGACCAGAGACTTTCGCGCAAGCTCGCGCTCTTTGGCAGGCGAGTTGCCTTGGTCATCTATATCGGTGATATCCGCTTTCATTCGGGCTTGGCGCGGTTCGCAGGGGCCCCCAGCATCAGGCATGCGAGTCGATGGCCAGACCTACCGGACCGTTTGGAGTGATGACTCAAGACGCCTTGTCCATATCATTGACCAGCGTCACCTCCCCTGGAGTTTTTGCATTGAGAATCTTGCCACTGTAGAGTCTACAGCGACCGCCATCCGCGACATGCATGTCCGCGGAGCCGGCTGTATTGGAGTCCTCGCAGCCTACGGAATGTGGCTGGCCGCACGTGAGGCTCAGGGCAGCAAAGAGCTTCTCAGCACACTCGCTAACGCCCTTATTGAGACTAGACCTACCGCGCGAAATCTCGCTTGGGCCGTCGAGCGCCAACTCGCTACAATCTCGAGCCTTTCGCCGCAGGACTGGGAAAGCGCCTCGCTGGCTTCTGCTGAGTCCATTGCCAATGAAGATGCCTTATGGTGTGAACAGATCGGGCAGCACGGCCTTCCCCTTCTCTCAGCGATTCACGCAGAGAAGCCCACCGAGGAACGCGTGCAAATTTTAACCCACTGCAATGCGGGGTGGCTGGCCTTTGCAGACTGGGGCTCTGCCACTGCCCCGATTTATGCGGCTCATCGCGCCGGGATTCCAGTTCACGTCTGGGTCGATGAGACGAGGCCGCGCAATCAAGGAGCCCGCCTCACTGCCTGGGAGCTTCAGAACGAGGGTGTTCCCCACACCATCATTGCGGATAATGCGGGTGGACACCTCATGCAACATGAGATGGTTGACATCGTGATAACTGGTACGGATAGAACCACGGGGAAGGGCGACGTGGCTAACAAGATCGGGACTTACCACAAAGCTCTTGCGGCGTTTGATAACGGGATTCCTTTCTACGTGGCCCTACCATCTTCCTCCTTTGATTGGAGCTGTGAAGACTCCCTTCGCGAGATCCCTATTGAGGAACGTGACGGCGCCGAGATCGCCTACATGGAGGGAAGAAATCGCGAGGGCGCCCTGGAAGAGATCCAAGTCGTCAACCCTAACTCCCCCATCCTCAACCCCGCCTTCGACGTCACTCCCGCCCGCCTCATTAAGGGCCTGATCACCGAACGCGGAGTTTGCAAGGCTGACCGGGCCTCAATCAGCAATCTCTTCCCCGAGGGCTCAAGGGTCTGAGATCTCTCCGGAGGAACCTCCTCCTCTCCGCGGTGCTGGCCGTCATACCATTACCAGGGGCCTAAGTCCCTTTTTCTTTGGAGGTGGCGCCCTCATAGCCCACGGAAAAGTAGAATAAAATGAGGAGGCACATCACCGCAAGACTTGCCCAGTAGACCGTCCACCCGCCAAAACCTCCCACCACCATCAAATCGTAAAGCTTTCCACAAACCAGAGTCCCTACCAATGAGCCTAGACCCATGGACGCGAAGGTCACCAGGGCCTGAACCTGGGCCCTGAAGCGTTGGTCGACCCGCCTGTTGAGAAAAACTCGTCCGGTCTCGAAAAAAAACGTCCAGCAAATCCCATGGAGGGACAGGCCGACAAGGATCCACAGGTAATGAGGGACTGCCCCTCCCATCGCGAAGAGACTGTAGCGGACCACTGCACAGCCCATTGCCACCATCAGCAGGGTTCGTATTCTTACCCTTCTCAGCCAATAACCCATCATCAGGAACGCCACGATTTCAAACACCTGCCCAACGGTCATACCCGCTGCAACCGAACGAAACCCCAGATCACGGAGATGGATTGGGGTGTGCATGTAAAACGCCGCCAGCGGCACCGACAGGAGAAACGTGGTAATAAGATAGACCCGATGGTCGCGATTCCTGAAAATGCTTAATGAGTCGAGCCCAAGCGCACTCTTCCAACCCGTTGAATCGTTGGCCATCGGGGGCGTGTGAGGGAGGAGAAATGCACAGAGGCCAGCCATCACCCGTAAGGTGAATGCCACATCTCCAACTCTTGTCGAGGAATCCATCCCGAACCAGCTGACGGCCAACCCAACAAGCACCCAACCTACAGTGCCCCAGACCCTGTAGAACCCAAAGCTTCGCTGCTCATCCTCGAGGCTATTCAGCGCGATCGTCGTGAGAAGTCCCCACGCGGGCGCGGAGATCAGAGCGTTGATCATCATGAAGAGCAGAAACAGGTTTGGCCTGCCCGCCTCCAAGGCTCGGAACGCCGCCCATAGGAACACTGCCCCGCCGGTAATAATGTATCCGACCAACTTCTCTGCCGGGATTCTCTGGTCGGCCCGGGCGCTGAATAGGAGAGGCGAGATCATTCCCGCAATAGGGCCGACCAAAAAGGCCCACGTGATCATTCGGTCCCATCCTCGAGACTCGAGGACGTTCGAAAGGACCGGAAGCCACGCCCCTGGCGCTGCGGCGAGAAGACAAAAGACCACCGCGATCCAATAGCGATGTCCTACAATACCGGAGCGAAACACGGCGGGAGTATCGGGGGCAAACACCCCCTGTCGAGCGCACAGTGTGACGGTGGGCCCGGCGGGACTCGAACCCGCGACCTAACGATTATGAGTCGTCAGCTCTAACCACTGAGCTACAGGCCCCTCTCGAGGCACCCGAAGCATACACAGAGAGAGGATTTGGGAAAGCCCTGTGACAGACAACCATCCCTCAGCAAGAGCGACGGCCTTTTTGGGAGCCGTTTCTTCCTCTTTTACTCTACTCTGAGAAGGACCTCCAATGATCGATATTTGAAGTCTCCACGATAAAGGTTACGATTCCACCGTAGATGGCCTCCAGACTCTGGATATTCATAAAAGCCCTCGCATTCCTCGTTCTTAGTAATTCTGAGCATGTTGTCGCCCAGGATGTCCTGACCAGGTCCGTTCGGGTGGACGGCAGTGAGAGACAGCTTCTGGTATACCTTCCCGAAAACTTCAGAGCCTCCGAATCCCTACCGGTCCTGCTCTGCTTTCATGGCGGTGACGACTCCGCTGAGGGAATGATGCGCTTCACTGCAGACTTTCGACCCCTCGCCGATTCTGAGCGGTTCATCGCGGTCTACCCACAGGGCTTGATCTTTGAGGGATCGTCCTACTGGAACTCTGAGGGACCTTACGACAATGGCACTGATGAAATCGGGTTTGCCCGAGCCATGATTGATTTACTTGTCAGAGATTACGCAGCAGACCCCACCCGGGTATACGCCTGCGGCTTCTCCCTCGGCGGCAACCTCATGCGGGATCTTGCCTGCTATCTCGGTGATCAAGTTGCGGCCGTCGCCTCAGTCGCGGCGAGCATGTGGGAGTGGACTCTGGAGGATTGCTCCACCACGAATCGCACCGGGATTCTCTCCATCCATGGAACCGAGGACTCTTACAATCCCTACAACGGCAATCAGCATTCTATTTCCATCAACAGCCTGAATACGCACTGGGCCTCTCATAATGGCGCCAACAAATCTCCTATCACATCGACCGTCTCCCCGGGCGTCACCCGTTACCTCTGGGACAAGGGAGACGGCTGCCATACTGTGGAGCACTATCGAATCCAAAACGGCCCTCACTCATGGCCTTCTTTCTCAAAGGAAGTGATCTGGGAGTTTGTATCCCGATACAACATCTCGGGACTCATCGGGTGTGGCTCGGAAGTCGAACTTGTCATCGATGGCTACAATCCGAAAACTCGGCAATTGACCCTGAATGTCCGGAATCTGTCGGCTGGCAATTTTGAGATTCGCAGATCTTCGACAGGCTCCTTTCAATCTTTTCGACCCCGGATTGAGATCAATCAGGACACCGTCTTCCCCCTCACCATCCCAAGCGTCCCCCGTGACACTTTGCTTCTTCAGATCTGGGAGCGTCCCTGAAACTAGTGATGCCCGGCAGCTCAGCTTTTTCAGGGCGCTCCATAAAAAGCGACTACGAAGGCAGACCAGCTCGCCCTGATTCTACGGGTCAACTCGAGTTCAATCGAAGTTGGAAGTTTATCCTCCGTTAACTGCAAGAACCTTGAAGAAGGTTATAACCTTGCAGTGGTAGAGAGGGCTTCGGGAAAAGGCCTCAAATGAGCCCCAATTTCGGTTCTCGAGCCTGAAAAACCGAAGCAATTACTGCCAAGTCTTCGAGAAGACTCTTACCACGAAAAGAAGAACAGGCGAATAGCACCCCGGATTCCTTGCGTGTAGGGTAGTCAAAACCGAACACCTTCTGTCGATCACCTCTAAAACCGAAGATCACCCTGAATAAAAAATTACCTACCCCGTTTTACGGTAAGAGAGACACCGACCCTCTTGGATTATGAACATACCGGGCCATTTCCAATTTCTTCTGGATTCAGTCGAGGAGACCGCACGCAACACCGAGCCGATTCTCCACAGCGAAAGCCGTTCTCTCTGGGATGACATCGTGGACAGCTTTGAGGATCGATACAACAAGGCGAGCTACTGGCTCTTCTCCACCCGTTGGATGCGTGAGCAGCTGCTTACTGTAATGCAAAGCGGATCCCCTAGGGCGCTGCTCGCCATTCTTTCGGTCCTCTGCCCGGATGAGATCCCCCCTCCCAGCCTCCACGGAGAGCCTTCCAAAACCATGGAACGCCGGATCGCTTCCATTCTCCTTCCTGTCCTAATGCTGGAGATTGTAAACCGGGTCAGAAACGCAGCTTCCGAGCGCCTCGGCCCCTATTGCCCCGCGGTGGAGGCCTTCCACCCCGAGGATCATCGCGACTAACCAATATTCTTTCCGAGCGGGTCTCGCCAACTCCCTAATCAGCGGATCCCGGCAAAAGCCCTCTCCAACCGCTCAAGCAACTCCTCCTCCGGCTCCCTCCCAACCGAAATCCGCAGGAGCTCCGCACTCACCCCACAAGAGTGGGCCCATGACATTTCGCGATAATGCGCCAACAGGGTATAGGGACACAACAGGGTATAGTCTGTCCCCAGACTGGGGCCCTTACAAAATTGCATGGCTTCATACAGACCCGCGGTTTTATCGGGCTCCTTGAGGGTAAAACTGATCAACCCTCCATAACCACCATCGGGACGGCGTAAGGCCTCATAAGCCTCGCAGTCCACGAAGGCCGGATACCATACCTTTCTCACCTCGGGCTGTTCCGTGAGGAAATTCGCGACGCGTAATCCGTTACGATTGCACTCTGTGACTCTCTCGCAAAAATTGGCAGCATTGCGCACGAGGGCTTCGCCGTCCCGGGAGTAAAGGCGGGAACCGCCCGGCACCTCCCGGTCAAGTGCCTGTCGAAGTTCATCGGCAAATGGAGAGTCGTTCCGGATTCGAATCGACCCTGCCAGAACGTCACCAACCCCGGACACCCATTTCGTCAAACTTGTTGAGGACGCATCCGCATGAGCCAGAGTATCAATGTTGTAGTGGCTACAAACCGTGTCGTCCACAAGAAGAGGAACTCCTCCCTCCCGACAGGCTTCTCCAACCACTGCAAGATCCACCGTGTGCAGCAGTGGATTACTCGGAACCTCACAAAAGACTGCAGCATAGCTCCCTTCCCTGATTTCGCTAAGCGCATGATCCAGTGCTTCTCCGGTCGCGTCGTTGATAAAATCGACTCCAGATCCGAACTGCTCCTGGACCTTGAGAGCATCCACATATGGAAAACATAACTGCAGGGTCTTTAGTCCTGGGCGGCGCTCTGTAACGATCCGAAAGAGAGTAAAGATAGCCGCCATCCCACTTTCAAAAAGAAATGAGTTCCGAGATTCCACACCCAGAACCTTCGCCATCGCATCCCGGTGGCCGGCCAAGAGAGAATGATCAACTTTTCTACCATCCATCAGGTCCTCTGCCTGCCGACTGCTAATAATTTCCCCAGTGTGCCTCCAATAGTCCCGCGCCGCGC
The DNA here is from genome assembly GCA_029242545.1 of Roseibacillus sp. Taxonomy (GTDB): domain Bacteria; phylum Verrucomicrobiota; class Verrucomicrobiia; order Verrucomicrobiales; family Akkermansiaceae; genus Roseibacillus_B. The sequence continues at coordinate 4,725 of JAQWTV010000061.1, read as the reverse complement.
TGTAACCTGCTTCCGGCACCACAAGAAGAGAGGAGTCTTCCGATATGAACCGGCCTGTGACGCCAGCCTGGCTCGAAACATAGGATGCGGCCCGGCGAGCAGCCTCCTCCGAGGAGTATGCCATTACCCTCTCACGATCACCTGCAAACCTTTCCTCCAAGCCCTTCAAATACCGCGCCGTAATGGGATGGATAAAAAATCGAGGATAGCCTGAGCGCATTTTCGCCACGATCGCGGCATCGTTCTCCTCATACCCAATGACCGACTCCCAGGTCGGCAAACTAACGACACAAGCATGCGATGAGTCGGGCAGAGGAAAACCAACGTCCTTCTCCTGCCACGCTGGGTCTTGCAGTAAGTCTCGCACCAGCGCTTTCTGACTCACCCTCGACAAACCTCAAGTTTCTTCGCACCCGAAGGTGTTATCGTTCTACACTTCATGCGCCGGATTGAGTTTTCTTTAGCAGATTGGGCCGTATACTGATTTCGCAAAAGAGCGTGGGCAACGCCAGGCTCAGCTTGTAACCATCGACCTTGTGAGGAGTCTGAAAAACAAACTTTACCTAGGAATAGCGACCTTCGTGGCGCTCATTCTTGGGTTCTGGCTTGTTCGAGACATCGTCGCCACCGTCAAGGGCAAGAGTCAAGGAGCAGACTCAGGGGTAGCCCGCCCCTATCTTCAATTCGATAGACCGAATCTCCCCAGTAAGGCGCCTTGGCGCCATAACAGCCGGAGGGCTCCCGGCATCGATGAAATTTTATTTGGCCTCCCAGGAGAGCGCATCATCCGGTTCAACGGTGAAAAGGATTATCGCGATTTCCTCGATCGTATCGGCAACAGTAAATTAAAGCTCCTCGGGCGCCTTGACGGGCTGCGCGCTGTCCGCATCGGATTCGATAACAGAGAGGATCTTGATGGCTTGCTGGACGACGAGAGCGCTCCGAACTTCCGCGTCTCGATCCCTGATTTGCCACAGGTGGGAGCCCAGCCAGGAGCGATAGGCTTTGGCAGGACAACCCTCGAATGGCTTGGCATCACGAGCGACAACTCAGAGTGGGGAGAAGGAGTGAGGATCGCTATGCTGGACACCGGTGTCGGTCAGCACGAAACGCTCGGAACTCGTGTCCGCCAGATTGATCTTGTCAGCAACAGCCAGCCCTCATCTACCGAAATCCACGGGCATGGCACTGCGGTCGCCGCACTCATGGTCGGGAGAGACGGGATCAGTCAGGGAATCGTGCCAGCTGCTAACCTTCTCTCGATACGAATCGCCGACGAGAATGGCAGCTCCAACTCCTTCCTTCTCGCCGAGGGAATCGTAAGAGCTGTCGATGAAGGGTCGCAAATCATCAACATCTCGATGGCCTCTTATGGAGACAGCCTTCTCGTGCAGGACGCCGTTGCCTACGCGAACGAGAAACAGGTTCTCATTGTAGCCTCAGCCGGCAATGAAGGCTATACCGTCCCCGCCTACCCGGCGGCGTATGAGAACGTAATCGCAGTGGGGGCCGTTGATGCTGCTGGACAACATCTCGACTTTTCCAACACGGGCGACTCGATAGACGTGGCTGCGCCCGGCTTCGAGGTGCTTGCCGCCTGGCCGGGCGGTGAATATACGAGCTTCACGGGCACATCAGCAGCCGCCCCACTTGTCGCTGGGGCGCTTGGTGCTGCGCTTACTGAAACCCAATCCGGACAGCTATTGACTCTCCAGGCTCAGGCCATTCTCGAGAGCAACCTGAACGCATCTGGCGCCCCAGGCCACGACCCTTTCTACGGAGGTGGCACCCTGGATGTTGACCGCATGGTCAACACGCATACTGATGGACGCTTCGACCTAGCCGTGGCCTCTAACTGGTTTGAAGCACCTGGTCCCGACGAGGTAGTGGGCACTCTTCAGGTCACCGTGCAGAATCAGGGCACCGAGGTGATTTCCGGCGCGAGCGTGGACGTCATTATTAATGATGACATCTTTAGCATGGCACTTCCTCTCCTGCAGGAAGGCGGCTCGCACGTTGTCTCGCTTCCTGTTAACGAGCCGGAAGACAATCAGCAAATTGCCATCAGGAGCTCCCTCAATCTGAATGGGAACGAGGACCGCGACCCAGGAAACAACGTTCTAGCCGGCAATATCGGACTGGTCGAGGAACCGGTGCAAGCTCCGGATCAAAGCCCCGAGCCTGACTAATACTGCACCACGGAGTCCGGAAGAGGCCGGTTGATTTCATCCTGCCGATAGCCAAACCCGCTGCCTTTGATGCTCTCCAGGGAGAGCATTCCATTCCTGCGCCGATAGAGCCCGGGATGAACTCTCTCCTCTAATCTCGAGGCATCCGGATAAAATTGCATCGAGTTGCTTTCCACACCTCGGATTGTGTTCACGTGGGCAGCAAGAAGAACATGGGGTATCTGGGCCAGCATAGGATTAGTAAGGTCCTGCACCATAAGCTTCATTCCGTGAGCTTCTGCCCAGCAGCCACTCAGAAGGGCGCCGGTCTGAGTCTTACAGGTCTTCAATGCGACTCCGGTCCAACCCAAGTCCCGCCCCATCTTCACAAGTTTCCAATCATGAGCGCTCTCATCAAGAAATAGGGGCTTGCGCTCCGAAACGGCACTTACCTCGATGGGGTGCCTCTCCAGATCGTATGGAAACGGTTGCTCGACATAAATAAGCATCCGGAAAGTAAGAGGCTGCTCCGCCTCCAAGCGGTCCAGAATCTCTGTCACATACTCTGGATCAGTCACCATACAGTTGAAATCTGCACTGAGACTTTCTACTCCTCCCACCCTTGCCACCTGCCCTACCTTGACCAGCCTCTCGTAATCCCACCGCGAATCATTTCCCCGCAGTTTTATCTTAAGGCATTTTAGTCCGTCCCGCGAAATCCAATCGGATAACTCTACCGGGTATTCATCATCCGGTTCTTTGCCGCTAAGCTCGTCGCAGCCCACCGGGTCCAGGCCACCAACAAGATGCCATGCCGGCAAGGAGCCCGCTGGCTTTCTCAGAAAATCGGCCGGAAATGCATTCTGAAAACTCCTTACACTGTCCGACGAGGCGCTTAGAAAGGCTGACAAGTCGCGACTCATAAACTCCTCCCCGTAGGCCCCATAGATATTCAAGCCGTGCAAATTGCCGTAAGCATCATGAACGGCAATGTCGAACAAAGAGCAGCAAACCAATGCTGCAAGCCAGGGCATAGAAGCTTCCGCTCTAGACTCATTGAAGGCCTGCAGAAGCTGCGGAAGTTCGCCCTCCATAAAATCATGCCCAATTTCCAGCGGATGCCCCGCTTCATTGAAGCCGGACCAAGCCTTAGCGAGAAGTATACAAAACGCTCGCATTGCCTCATGGCGCAAGTCATAGGCGAGCTCGCTTGGCCAGACCCATGTCACGCTCAGAGGAGTTTCGCCCCAACCCTCAGCCCAATCGCCACTCCGCCCTTCAACCCGGACACGAACCCTTGCGCAGGTCACCGAGGTTAAAGTTTCTGATCCGAACTTCAACGGGACCCTTGTCTCAACCGGAAGAAAATAAAGCTCTGCTCCCGCACAACGTATATCCGTAGATTTTGCCATCGCTTGAGCTTCGATTCAGAGGCTGCTTTGAGATTCAACGCGCCGGTAAAACCCATTCCATGACCCAGGCAACCACCACGCGCTACGGGCCAGAGCTCCGTAAAGGGTTCGCTTCACCGTCCGGCGAGTGATTTTAACGCCTTTTTGAAGATCCTCCCAGGAGGCCTCCTCGAGTCTGTCCAGCGTTCGAAATCCAAGTGCCGCAGGAAGTCCTGTCGATGTCCGGAGCCGGGTTCCTCGCAGCGAAGAGGTATATTTGATTCCATCTGCAAGGAGCACCCGAGCCCGACGATGCCATCGCGGCAAATCCTCAACGATAGCACTTGGATCGGCCGGATTCACTCCTGGCAGGTAACACCGCCCCCTTTCAAGATCCTCCGGAATGTCCCGAAGAATATTCACCAACTGCAATCCCTTGCCGTAGTTCGCACCGAGGGCGCGAAGCTCCTCAGTCGAGCATCTGGAAAACCTGGGATCACAGATCGCCCCGATCTCTGTCCAGAATTCACCAACAGAGCCCGCAACCTGATAGGCGTAGGTTTCCAATTCCTCATCATCACAAAGGCCCACCACCCCCTCCCCATTAAATCTTTCCAAATCCCATGACTGTCCCTCTGTAATAATCGCGACCACTCTCCTGATCGCCGCTGCGCGCCTACCTTCCATCGCCTCCAGCCACCCGATACAATCACCTGCCCGCCGCACAAGCTCCATCTCACCCTGCACCAAGCCTGCGCCGTCCATTTCTCCTGGAAGCCTTGAACATAGCTCGGCGGCCTCTTGATTCACCCCAGACCCTTTCATCACCGAACAAAAGGCACTGAGAAGCTTTTTACGATGAGCCAGCTCCAAGGCCCCGGCGTCCGCAATCGTGTCGCTGAGCCTCGCCAGAAGGTAGCCGAGACTAAGTGGGGCTCGAAACTCACTCGGCAAGAGCCGCAGAGTGAGATAAAAGGACCGCGAGACAGCTTTCAGGATATCGGTCGAAAGTTCCGCCGTGTTCATCTTCAGGAAACAGAGTGGCGGCTCATAGGCCCGTTGACCAATCCCAAATCAACCCGGAAACTCATTCATCTCTACCTCCATATTCCATTCTGCCGGGATATTTGTCCCTATTGCTCCTTCTATAAACATAAGCCGGGCGA
>JAQWTV010000035.1 GCA_029242545.1 Roseibacillus sp. | reverse complement strand
CTTTTCTGCATAGCGACGGGCTGGATCATGGTTGGTCCCCTTTGCCCGTAGAGCAAAATGGTCGGTCAGGCGTTCCCGCCATTCTAAATTCTTAAAGTGCTGATGCTGCGCGGATAACGTAGGAGCCGCCATTACCGCGGTCACAATGAGGAGGCAAACAACCTTGAGCATATCAAAAGGTATGCAGATCCTGTTCCGATCGCAACGCAGGAAGCCTTGTGTATCTTTTGGGACGAGTGACTTTCAAGCCTCTTCCGGGCGGGCGCGCACTTCGAATTTGGACTTGCTGATGGGGGCTGGGACATGCCCCACGTTCCGGACCGTCCCCGGAGAAGAGGGCTACAGGCTCCCTGCAGGAGGGGGGGCGCTCTAATTCCCCTCTAGGAAACATCTTTTCCAGTAGCGAGGAGACGAGATGGGTCTATCGTTCCAGGACGGAACAAAGTCCTATTCCATGAAGAATTCGGAGCACAGGAGTAAGAAAGAGGCCGGGGGTTTCCTTGGGGGTTTCTTCGTCGCCATAGCCATCGTAGGGCTCTACCTCGCCCTGCAGCTATGGATCCTGCCCTCTGCGGGGGTTCCTACCTGACTTAGTGGCCAATGCTTTCCGGTCGGGGAGGAAACTACTCAAGATGATTGTCTCGATGAGCTAAACGGCGATGGTTCCCGACCGGGGAGCAGCGAAGATAAGAAAAGGCCACGCTAAAGCGCGGCCTTGTTCAATTCAGGGGAGAAAGTCGCTTATTTGACCTTGAGCACTCCCTTCATGACCCCGAAGTGTCCCGGGAACGTGCAGAGAAAGGGATAGTCTCCTGCAGCAGGGACTTTGAAGACGATAGTTTCCTCCTCTTTCGGGCCCAGAATCTTGGTCTTTGCGACAACTTGAGCCGCAAGAGCCGGGTCGAGGGGGAGATAATCTCCCGCCTTGTTGGCCACGCCACCGATAGCAAATTTTGGGATATCAGATCCGGGCTTCAGAATCACCACATTGTGACCCATAGCGGCCTTGGGTAACGCTCCGATGTTTTTGAAGGTAAGAGCCACAGTCTGGCCGGCCTCAACCTCGATCTCGGCCTTGTCGTATTTCATCTGGTCATTGCCAGTGAGGGTGACCTTGACGTCAGCCTTAGCTGCATCAGCTTTCTCTTCGGCCCGGGTAACCGGGGTGATCAGTGCCACAGCTGTCAGGATTAGGAGGATGTTTTTCATTCTGGCGGGAACATGGGCCGTGTTGCTCGGGGAGCAAGCAAATCTTTCAGATAAGAGCACAAGAGAGCAACGAGGCGCTAAGATAGTTTATTTACGGAGGAAATTCCGAGGTTCTTGCAGAATTTCGGCCGGGACCGGGGCTCTCCCTATATCGGGAGGCGAACCCTTCTGGCTGGCGCTCCACAGCCTTCACCCTTTCAGGGCTGCCCTCAGAAAGGGGGCGGTCCTGGAGGTTTTCGAATTGATGACTTTTTCCGGGGCACCTTGAGTAACAACTCGCCCTCCGCCCCCTCCAGCCTCAGGGCCCATATCGATGATATTGTCCGCTTCTGCCATAATTCCGGTATGGTGCTCAACAACTACCACGGTGTGCCCTTCCTCGACTAGTCGGTGAAGAACATCGATCAGCCTTTTTACGTCCTCCAGATGGAGGCCGATTGAGGGCTCCTCGATAAGGTAGAGGTTGGCTTGAGGCTTTCGCGACTTTATCGCGGTTTTGCTGATACGACCCCGGGTCAGCTCAGTCACGAGCTTGACCCGCTGGGCCTCTCCGCCAGAGAGAGTTGGGCTTGGCTGTCCGATCTGGAGGTAACCGAGCCCGGTTTCCCTAAGCAGGGATAAGGTCCTATGAAGTTTTCCGTGGGTCGCAAAAAATTCGGCGGCCTCGTCGATGGTCATCGCCAGAACATCGCCAATGGACCGGCCGTTGTATCGTATTTCGAGAGTTGCAGGATTGTATCTCTTGCCGTTGCAGCTATCGCAATGAGTCCAGGTTGAGGGGAGGAAATCCATTTCCAGTTTAATGCGCCCGTTCCCTTTGCACTCGGGGCACTGGCCGCTCGCGTTGTTAAAGGAGAAGCGGGAGGCATCGAACCCCTTCATGCGCGACTCTGGAAGCTGAGCAAAGAGTTTGCGAATCTCATCGAAGATCTTCACGTATGTTGCAGGGCAGGACCGGGAGGTCTTCCCAATGGGAGACTGATCTACCTCATAGCAATGCCGAATCGATTTTATACCTGAAGCGGAGGTCCATGTTTTGTCAGGCTGCCGCTTAAAGAGCTCGGCCAGGGTACCTCTCATGAGAGACGATTTCCCGCAGCCTGAGATGCCTGTGATGACAGTCAGGCGCTCCAGGGGAATCCGCACTTCGATCTTCTTGAGGTTATTCACGGAGCACCCTTTGATCCGGAGCCATCCGGTTCTTGCAGACGCTTTGGGCAGTGGCCGCCGTTCTCCCCGGATGGGATGGGAGAGCGGGTTGGCCAGAGCATGGCCTGTTATCGACTTCTTAAGTTTCCGGATTTTTCCCAGGGTGCCGGATGCAACAATTTCTCCCCCATGCCGCCCGGCCCCGGGCCCAAGATCTATGATGTGCCCTGCCCGTTCCATGGTCTCATCATCGTGTTCCACGACGAGGAGGGAATTGCCCTTTGCCCTCAGAGCCTCGAGGGTATCAAGGAGTTTCTGGTTATCACGGGGATGGAGCCCAATGGTGGGCTCATCGAGGACGTAGAGAACCCCCCGCAGGTTGGAGCCCAATTGAGCGGCGAGTCGAATACGCTGAGCCTCACCCCCTGAAAGAGTCCGGGCAGATCGATCAAGTTGGAGATAGCCCAGGCCAACTTTCTCGAGGAAAATCAGGCGCTGTATAATCTCGGGAATGATATCGCGGGCAATCGTACGTTCCCTCCCTGTAAAACGAAATTCCTTCACTGCGGCTGCTGCTTCTGCAACCGGGAGCATGGTAAGATCCTGAATCGCGCGATTCTGGATCTTGATTGCGCGGGTGGTCTCATTCAGGCGGCTTCCCAGGCAGTCCGGGCAAATAATCAGGTCCTCTTTTTCCACGCGGTCCAGCTTCCGATCAAAGTCAATTTCAGCCTCGGTTGCTGAATTGTAGGAGTCGCGCCTCGACTTCCGAGATCGTTTCTGGGCGGGCATGACCTCGCCGTGCCCTCGACAGGTTTTGCACCAGCCGCGAGGAGAGTTGAACGAGAAGTGGGCTGGATCAGGAGCCTCGAAGGAGCGTCCCGTGACTGGACTCACGCGTGCTTTCGAAAAAGGATGGAGGTGATTACTGGAGTCGAGGACCCGAAGAGTTCCCTTTCCCAGCTGGAGGGCAGTGGCGACTGCCTCTCGAAGCGCAGAATTGCGGGTGCTGGTCTTCGAAAGGGGGAGGACAAGAACATCAATGTCGTGCTCCTTGAAGCGTTCCAAGCGCTCAAATTCCTCAACTTCCTTCCATTGATTGTCCACCAGAAGGCGAGTATATCCCTGTCGTCCGGCCCAGTCGGCAACATCGCTGTGAAATCCTTTTCTGCCGCGCACAACAGGGGCGAGGATGTTAAGGGGCCCTCGTTTCAAATGGGACCGGATCGCCTCAACAATGGCATCCTCAGTTTGGGGAATGACGGGCTCCCCGGACTCGGGGCAATGCTGAGTGCCCAGTTTCGCATAAAGTAGCCGGAGAAAGTGGTAGACCTCTGTGACGGTAGCAACGGTGGATTTCCCGCCCCCTTGTGAAATACGTTGCTCGATCGCGACGGTGGGAGGGAGTCCCGAGATGCAGTCGATATCAGGCTTCTCCATTTGCTCGGCGAATTGACGAGCATAGGGAGACATGGAATCGAGGAAGCGCCTCTGGCCTTCCGCGAAGATAATGTCGAAAGCCAGGGTGGATTTTCCACTTCCGCTTAGTCCGGTAACCACCACAAACGTATCCCTGGGAATAGTAACATCCAAATTCTTCAGATTATGCTCCCGGGCCCCGGAAATCTGGATCGTGCTCTGAGGGCGATTTCCTGCAGCGCCTGCAGACCAGTTTTTATTCCCCCCGAATTTTTCCCCAGTAAGGATCGGAGATAGATAGAGAGCGGTCTGTGTTGAGGTTTTCATGACCTCCTCGGGCGTTCCATTCGCAACAATCCGGCCTCCCTCAGATCCTGCCCCGGGACCTACATCGATCAGATAGTCTGCAGACTTTATGACATCCAGATTATGCTCGATGACGACTAGGGAGTGGCCGACATCCACCAGCCGGTTAAAGACGATGAGAAGCTTTTGGATGTCGCCGAAGTGAAGCCCGGTAGTTGGCTCGTCGAGAATCAGAAGTTCGGGGGAAGCTTTGCGGCTGGAGAGCGCCTCCACAAGAATGGTGCAAAGTTTAAGGCGTTGCGATTCGCCTCCGGAGAGGGTGTTCAAGGGCTGTCCGAGCCGGAGATACCCCAAGCCGAGGTCTTCCAAGGGTTTAAGGATTAATAGAATACGAGCCTTGATGCCAGCTTCCTTGGTAGCAGCTCTACGCGGGTTATCCGCGGCGCCCTGTGCAAAGAAGGAGATGGCCTCGGTGACGGTGAGAGCGAGGATCTCTGCAATCGATTTTTCCTCAAACTGGACTTCCAGAGCGGATTGGCTGTAACGGGAACCCTGGCATTCCGGGCAGGTAAGATACAGATCCGAGAGAAACTGCATCTCGACCTTTTCAAAGCCATTGCCGGAGCATCGTTCACAGCGTCCCGCTCCAGAGTTGAAGGAAAAAAATCCCGGGGTAGTCCCGGAAAGCTTTCCATCGGGGCTTTCTGCGAATAGCTGGCGGATGAGATCAAAGGCACCAAGGTATACAACCGGCGTTGAACGTGGTGTGCGGGAAAGGGGGCTTTGGTCTACGAGTTTAACGCTAGTTACCTGCTCAGCTCCCCTAAGCTGCCGGAGAGGGGCCGGTTCGGAATCGGTATTTATTTGCAGGGCGACGGCCAGGTTCTGGTAAAGAACATCATGAACCAGCGTAGATTTCCCAGAGCCAGAAACTCCTGTCACACAAGCAAAGACCTGAAGGGGGATGTCTACGTCGAGCTTGGTCAGATTGTGACGAGAGGCACCGCGAATTCCAATATAGGCCTTGGGCTTTCGGCGCTCGTGAGGAATGGGAATCGATTGTTTTTCGAGAAGATAAGGGAGGGTCGAACTCTGCGGACAGGATCGAAGAGAACTGGCTTGGAACGCACGGCGACCCGATAGTGCGGCTACGATCTCACCTCCCTGCTCCCCGGCGCCGGGCCCAATATCGAGCAGGTGGTCTGCGGCACGCATTACGGCCTCCTCGTGCTCCACGACAAGGAGAGTGTTTCCCTTGTCGCGGAGGCCATGCATGACCGAGATGAGGGCCCCGATATCGCGGGGATGGAGCCCCACGGTGGGTTCGTCGAGGACAAAGAGCGTGTTGGTCAGGGATGCGCCGAGACAGCTGGTCAGGTTGACCCGTTCAATCTCGCCGCCCGAGAGAGTTCGAGTAGCTCGATCAAGGGTGAGATAGCCAAGTCCAACATCGCAAAGGTAGCGTAACCGGTTCGAGATCTCGGAGAGGACGAGCTTGGTTGTCTTATCAGTCTCGCCGAGGCCGCTCTGAAGGCCTTCGGTATATTGAGTGATCCAGTGGTGCAGCTCTGTAACGGGGCTTCGCCAGATCTCGGGGAGGGTGCGCCCGTCGACCTGGAAACAGAGGGCTTCGGGTTGGAGCCGAGCACCCCGGCAAGTGCTGCAGGTCGTGTAGGACCGATAGCGGCTCAAGAAAACCCGAATATGCATCTTATAGGCTCGCCCTTCGAGCCATTCAAAAAATCCCTGCACGCCATACCACTCGTCATTCTCCCAGGCATCCTCAGGGCGAGTTCGCTCCCCATAGAGGACCCAGCCCTGTTCCTCGTTGTTCAGGTCAGAGAAGGGGCGCTCGAGGTCCAGTCCCCTGCGGGCACCATGGAGCTCGAGATCTCGCTGGCACTCCTCCCCTCGTTCTCCCTGAAAGGGCTTTACGCAGCCTTCGCGAATGGAACGGGAGTGGTCAGGAATAGCCTTGTTGAGATCAATCCCGATGACGCGACCAAAACCTCGACAGTCCGGGCATGCTCCCATCGGGTTGTTAAAGGTGAAGAGCGCGGGGGTGGGGGGTCGAGCAGTGAACCCTGTAAGAGGGTTGCTCCAATTTGTAGTAAAGGATCTCGGGGTGCCTGCTTCTTCTGCATGGCTGATGGCGCAGGTGCCCTTGCCGAGATCGAGGGCTCTCTCGAGAGCCTCCAGAATACGCTGCTGGTTGGCTTTTCTGATCAGGATACGATCCTGAATTACATAAACTTGGGAAGGAAGCAGGGCGAACCCGGCTTCCTCGGGGCTATCGGTCCTAACGACTTGTCCATTGAGGTAGATTCGGAGGTAGCCCTGCTGCTGCAGGAAGGCGAAGAATGGTTCGAGCTCAGTGTCTTGGGGAACGTTGACTGGAAAGAGGATCAGAGCATGTCGGTCACACAAACTTTCGAGGCACCATTTGGCAATGGAATCGCTGGTATCTGGACGAATAATATCCCCCGTGGAAGGGTCGACGGCATGTGCACAGCGGGCATAAAGCAACTTCAGGTAATCATTGATTTCGGTGATGGTTCCGACTGTCGAACGCGTTGAGCGAACATTGTTCTTCTGCTCGATGGCGATAGCAGGGGGGATTCCATCAATTCGGTCGACCAGGGGTTTATCCATGCGGTCGAAGAACTGCCTGACGTAGGGAGAAAAGGTCTCCACGTAGCGTCGCTGGCCTTCAGCGTAGAGCGTTTGGAATGCGAGAGAAGATTTACCAGAGCCAGAAGGTCCGGTGACTACCGTCAACTGGCCAAGAGGAATATCGAAATCGAGACCCTTGAGGTTGTTCTGGCGTGCCCCGCGAACGATTATGGCATCATTTGAGCCCTGCTTGGAGTTGCCAGGCTTGGGACGGCCCGGAGAAGCAGAGGTGCGTTTCTTGGCAGGGGGCACGGGCCGGGCTTTGAGGGCTTGAAGAGGTTAGGCGAGCCATTGACCGGATGGCCTCTGACCGGGTCTTTTCCAGACAGGAAAGATCTTAGCCCGGGTTCGAGACCGGTCAACTCACTGATCTTATTCGTCTTCGTCGTCCTCCAGCCCGTCAGGAACCTCGGGGAATTCCCCATTGAGGATAGCAAGGAAATAGGGCTTGTCCGCTGCTGCAGTCTCTTCCCGTCCAAGGTAGGTTGCGCCTTCGCGATCCCCCTGCGCCTGACGACGTCGAACCTCCTTGTTGATCTGGGCACAGTAACGGCTCTGGGCATCTTCAAAGTCGGTTTCGTAGTCCTCCCAGATGTCTTGCTGTTTGGCGAGGGCTCTCTCGTGTTCTTTCTCGACGGCGCGCCCAGCCCACCTCGCCCAGTCGGGCATGTTCAGAGTGGCAGGAATTTCCCCCTTTTCCTTTATGCTGTCGGTAATTCCATCGATAAGTTTTTCCGCTTCGCGGCTGAAACGGCGAGCTGTGCTGGTTTCACTTTCCATGTCGGCAACAAAGTCCTTTATGTTTTTATCGTGCCGTCTCTTCCAGCGCTCGTGGGATGCCTTCTCGCCATCACGGAATATCTGCCGGTATTTCACAAGCCAGTCCTCGGCCCCTGCAGGGCGATTCGCTTCCCCAGCCCCCGGCATGTTGCGCCGGGAAGCGGCAGACCATTCCACAAGGAAGAAGCCCGCTTCGGAGGATTCTCCTACTGCGTTGAGATAGCCGAACCCCGGATCTGCTCCCTTTCCAAATTGGAGATATTTCTTGGGGCTATTACCCGGATCGGGCTGTCCAGGAGCCCAGGTAACGAAGTCGAACCGCTCACCGGTGACGAAGGTCCATATCGGCGTGGCCGAGCCCTTTTGTCTGCCTCCGATCCAGCATCCCCCTCCCTGATCCAGCAACTCCCGCATGGAATCACCGATCCAAGTTGCTTCTTCCGGACTGGAGGGAACCGCAAGGTGCCCTCCAGCCGCTTGCGCAAGGCTGTTGGCCTGTTCCCATGAGGTGGATTCAGGAACGGCGAGAAAGCGAGAGCCATTAATATTCTGAGTTCCTGCTGGGAAAGCTGGCCGCTTGGCTTTGAGCGAGGCTGAGACCCTCTCAAGCTGCGCTGCGAGAGACCCCTTGTTGCCTCCTTCGGTCCACTGGAGAATGAAAGGCAGGTTGCGTGATGCAGGCATGTCATCCAGAGACTGGTCCGGGAGAAGCGCAGCATAGTCCTCGCCCCCGTCGTCTGAGGTGCGTTCATCGGGCTGCCCCGCAGCCCAGAGGTCTTCTGATGGTGCAGCACCATCCACCCAATACCACTTTCCCTCCATGCCCGAATCAGAGAGGCCCAGCCAGCAGGGGGTGGTAAGTTTAAGCTCCGAAACGGCCCATTCGAGATCTTCCTTACTGCCCAGAGCGGCCAACTGTGCCCCATAGGCCTCTGCGTAGTGAGAGGCTGCCATCCACGGGCGGGCGTTGGTTACCACAAGGTAATGAGAAGTTCCACGTTTCACCGTTCCCTTGGGAAGCTCGGAGAGATCACCAGATCGGAGTTTAGCCTGAAGCCTCGCAAGGGCCTGCGTAGTGCTTTCTACTGGTGCAGGCTTGGCGGGTTCGGGTTTAGGTTTTTCTTTCTCTCCAGGGATTTTGGTAACCGGGGAAGGCTTGGGCGTTCGCTTGGGTTTGGGCTTTGGCTTCGCCGCAGGAGTTTTCTGCTCCGGGGAAGTCGTCGCGGTTTTCCCGTCTCCGCCCTTTCCGGAGCCGATTAAGAAAAAACCAAGGATTCCGAGGACGACGATGGCGGCAAGAATCCCCATGACGGGGATTGATTGAGGCTTTGGCTGGGGAACAGCGATCGCAGGGGTTGCGGCGCGCATTCCCACCGGGGGATGGTTTCGGCCTGCACTGGGAGTGGGGGTCGTCTTGGTCCGGCGGAGCACTGGCTTCTTTAACTTGTCTCCGAGAGCATCCAGCTCCTTGGCGAGATCGTCGGCCTTGGCGTAGCGTAGTTCTGGAGAGGGATGGGTGGCTCTGCGGATGATGCGATCGAACTCTGGGCTGCACTGGCTCACCGCCGAAGGTGGTTGCCATGGCTCCGAAGGAACCTTGGCAGTAAGCAACTCATAGAGAAGAACCCCTACGGCGAAAATGTCCACCCGTTGGTCTATCTGGTCCGGATTGTTCACCACTTCGGGCGCACTATAGCCGGGAGTCCCCCATACGATTTCGTCTGGGTTGTGGTCCTCTCCGACTGGTCGCGCCAAACCGAAATCTCCGATCTTTGGAACCGCCTCCGGCCCAAGGAGAATGTTCCCGGGCTTGATGTCGCGATGTAAAATGCCGTGTTGGTGGGCATGGGCCAATCCATGCGAAATACCAGCTACAAGGCGGGCTGCTTCTTCCTGGTCGATTGCTCTTCCGTAAGCGGAGTGATGAAGAGACTTGCCCTCGACCAACTCCATAATGATGTAGAGCATTCCATCGGCGTCACCAAAATCGTAGACCGCAATAAGGTTGGGATGGTTGAGACGGGCCATCGATTTGGCCTCGGCTTCAAAGCTCGACCGGAACTGCGGATCAGCGCCAAACTGACGGGGAAGGATCTTGATTGCGACCGGACGATCGAGGGAAACCTGTCGGGCTGCGTAGACGGCACCCATTCCTCCTTGCGCAATGAACGCAGTAATCTCGTAGGCCGGAAAGTGCGGCTGGAGCTCCTCTACACTGGGAGCCTGAAAATCGAGATCAGGTGACATATGGTAACAACACCCTATAATGCCCTTCGTTGCCTCTTTACGCAAGCGCCAGAAATCCTGCCAAGAATCCGGGCCCGGGTCCCTGTCTAAAGGCGATTACCGTCTTCCGGCGGAGGTTTATCGCCTTTCTGCGGTATCCAGGACCCCTGAGCCAAGGTGCTCGAGGAAAGCACGTCCGGTTTCCCCACAGGCGTTGATCTCGTTCTGGATGGCCCGGGCTCGATTGCTGTTCCCTGCCTTGGTGGCGGCACCCTTCCTAGGCTGCAGGGTCCCGACATAGGCTTGCCGAATCTGGTTTGCCTGAGTCTGCAGAGCTTGCGTAAGAGCTTGCTGAGCCTCTATCCGTTTCCTCAAAAGGTCGATTCCGCGAGGAGAAAGGGGAAGTTTTACGGCGTCGCGGACAGTGAGGGGAATCACGCCTTCGGCACTTATATTAGCTTTCATCTGGTCGGTAGTTGGCTTGTAGGCACGACCATCTGCGCTTCGCAGCCCACGGAGCCAGAAGTTAAGATCGGACTTGAGGCCCTTACCGTTTTCCAGAAGAGCAGAGCTGAACTTACCTTCGAGAGTCCGGACCTTTTTTTGAAATGTTGCTCGTTGGCTCGCCCAGCTGCTGGTTCCGAGGCCCGTAGATGCAGAGACTGTATTGCCACGGTCCTTGCTCCATTCGATCACAAAGGCGTCTACATTATCATCCGGATTACTATCGTCCCATCCCCCGTCCTGACCGGCCAAGAGCCTTACGGCGCTTGCCACTTCCGTGGCACCGTCAGGAGCATCGGGAGCCCATGAGGAAAACGCCCAGGTTTCCCCGGTGATCCAAGCCCATGCGCGGCCGTTGTGCCGGCCTCCTATCCAGGCCCCGTGGCCGTCGTCTAGACTGCGGGTTATGAGATCCCGAAGATAGGTATCCTCGGATTTCTCACTTGGGACCGCAAGGTGTCCGTAGGCAGACTTTGCCACAGCATTGGATTCATTCCAGGTCCCTGCTTTCTCAATCACGAGATAGCGGCGATTTTCAAAGGAAACAACGCTTGGCGGGTAGGTAGGCTCAGGGCTGTTCAGGGAAGCTTTCAGGCGAGCGATTTGGGACTGGAGGTTTCCCGGATTAGTGCCGTCCTCGCGCCATTGGATAAAGAAGGGGAACTTTTTCCCACTCGGCTGCGACCGAATGGAGCCGAGATCGCTCAAGGTAGCAGTATTTCCAGTGGAGAGAGACGGGGCACGGACCGTCCAGGGGGAGCCGTCAACCCATCCCCATGCGGACCGTCCTGTGGCTCCTCCCCCAAGCCAGATTGTGGTGTTGTCCGGCACCTTTGAGGAGAGCCACTTTTGCTCGCCTTCATTGAGGCATATCGCGAGGTGGCCACCGTAGTCCTCGGCGAAGGACGAGGCTCTCTGCCAGCTAAGCTCCTGCTTGATTAGAAAAAAGCGGCTATTGCCTCGAATCAGGGTGCCAGGCGGATATTCGGTGCGCGCTTCTCCAGTCGTGAGAGAGGGTTTCAGCCGTTCGAGGGCCTCAAGGGGGGTTTCCGGTTCCGGCTCTGGGGCCACCGGAACGGGCTTCGGTTGAGAGACCTTCAGCGCGGCCAGCCGTTCGCGGTTTCGTTTCTCATCAAGAAGCCTCTGCCTCTCCGCGGCTTTTTTCTGATCATCGAGGCGTTGCTGATTAACCTGCTGATTGGCGTTTTCTTTCTTCTGCCACTGGTAAGCTTGATACATTCCGAAGATGGCAGCCAGAAGGACAACGATGATCACGAGGTTGCGAAGAAGCGACCAGTTCGTGCCTATGTTTATCTGGACTTCTGGAGCAGCTGCTGGTGCAGGGAGAGAGGCCTCGGGGACTGGGACTGGCGTTTGTGATTCTATCGCAGGAACTGGAGGCTGATCGGCGCCTGCGCCCGGACTGGTGATTCCTGTTGGCTGGGTGGTTGCGATAGCCGTGACTTGATTGTCGAGAGCGTCCTGAAGCGTTTTTAGATCCGAGGCCATGGCTTCTCCATCCGCGAAGCGCAGCATGGGAGAGGGATGAGTTGCCCTCCGGACGATCTTATCAAAACGAGGGTCAACATCTTCAATCTGTGACGCGGGGATGTAGCGCTTCTCAGGCAGCTTGCCCGTCAGCAGTTCATACAGAATCACTCCGGTGGAAAACACATCCGACCTGGTGTCCACTGCGCCGGGGCTCTTGATCACCTCGGGAGCGGTGTAATCGGGGGTCCCGTAAATGACGCCTTCACCTTCGGTTTCCTCGGTTAACCGAGCTAGTCCAAAGTCTCCTATTTTCGGGCGGTTCTTTGCGTCCAGGAGAATGTTGGCGGGTTTGATATCCCGGTGGAGAATGCCTGCTTCATGTGCATGGGCGAGTCCGTCGCAGATTCCGGTAACAAGGGTGACGACCTCCTTTTCCTCGATGGCCCTTCCATGAAATGATTCATGGAAGGATTTCCCATCTACGAATTCCATCACGATATAGAGCATGTGATCGACCTCCCCAAAGTCGTATACACTGATAAGATTTGGGTGATTCAGTTTGGCCATGGCCTTGGCCTCGTCCTCGAATCTCTTACGGAAGTCCTGGTCCTCCCCGAATTCACGGGGCAGGATTTTTATCGCGACGTTCCTTTCAAGGGATTTCTGGTGGGCTTTGTAGACTGCCCCCATCCCTCCCTTTGCGATGAAGGAGAGGACATCATAGGCTGGGAGAAGCTCTTGAAGCTCCTCGGTGCTGGGGGCCTTGAACTGCGGAGGGGTGGACATGGGGACTCGAGTTGTGGAGAAAGCGCTGGGCAAAAACCTTTCTCATGGGAAAGATGCGCCCGAATTTTTGAAAAGAAAAGCCATCAGTAGCTCCCTTCTGAGGTATGAATGAAGCATTCATCTGGCAAGAGGTGGGAGAGGGAGGGCTCCGGGAGCTGGCAGCCGCATTTTACCGCCAGATTCCTGGGGATGATCTGCTGGGCCCGATGTATCCGAGCGATGATCTGGAAGGGGCAGAGCAACGGTTGTATTTGTTCCTCTGTTTTCGGTTCGGAGGAGACACTCGATATACTGAGCGGCGTGGTCATCCGCGGTTGCGCATGAGACACATGTCTTTCCGGATCGGGGAAGCAGAGCGTGATCGATGGCTCCGGCTCATGGATGCGGCGATGTCCGAGTGTAAAATTTCTCCAGCGGTCCGCCCAGGGCTGGAGGAATTTTTCGTTCAGGTAGCAGACTTTATGAGAAACCAGGCCCCCTCCTGAAGCTGAGTGCTCTAAGCAAAGTAGTTACTTGATAATAATGGGGGGTGAAGGCCGCTCTTTGTCCTCGCTGGGTGTTTCCCGTCGTCTGGGGTCCAGAATCCCGGGGAGATCCTCGGGATTCCAGTTATCTCTTCGAGAACTGCGGCCTCTTTCCCCGAGGCTTTGAAAGTTTTCATCAGTCACATCTCGCTCCCTGAGCTGGATGATTGAGTAAAGCGCTTCTTCAAGTTGAGGTGTTGATGCGAACGTATAGACTTCCCGGTCGTCCTTCTTACGAGTTCCGTAGAGCACAAAGCCGATACACTTGTAACTGCCATAGGAGCTCGCCTCGGAATATGTATTCTGCTCCTTCTCAAAGCGGACATTTTGCTTCCCCCCTGCAGGCACCTCGAACTCCTTGATCTGAACACCGAGGACTTTGTGTTTCTTTGGATCGTTCACCGACCGGCCAATGAGGATATATTTCAGCGAGGTTGCCTCCAGGCCCTTGACGTTGTCGTCATTCTGGAAATCGACATCCAGGTCATAATGTTGCCGGTAATACCTGTTGCTGCTCGAAAAAAAGCTTTTGCGAGATTCCTTGGTCGTCTTGCGCACCATGTTGGGGGTAACGCGGAGGGGCGGAATTTGAGCCGCGAGCCACTTGCGGATATAGGTTTGATCGATCTCGCTGAGGCTCGATATCTTTACCGTGGCGGTGCGCTGATTCACCATTCTGAGGGTGACCTCGCTGGCAGAAGCGCGGACGATTTCCGCATGGAGGGTCTTGCCTTCAGTATTGGTGAAGGGGCGCGCTTCGATACGGGGCCATGGCAGAAAAGCCATTGCGGCAAGTAGACAAAGAGAAACCTTCATTGGAGCGCGCACTGTATGCAGCTTTCCCGGGGGATCTATCAAATTCTGGGTGCTGCAGGGATGCTCCTTGGAAGGCCAGGAGAGAACTTTAGATGCACCTCCGCTCGCCAAGGAGCTCTAGAGCACCTACTTTCTCAGGGAGACAGTGGATGGACCTTGAGTTAACAGTCATTGGCCTAGCGTTTGCCGTTTGTGCCGGGATCCTCTTTCTGGGGGTGATACCTTATTATTCGGTGAAGCATCTCGGGGACCAGAAGATGCCGCCCATCTCTAAAGGACGCGTGCCCATTCGTGGATTCGGATTGCCGGATATTATTGGGGTTTCCGTGTTGTTCGGGTTTTACGCCATACTCTTTCACCTCTCCCAATTGGCGGCGGTCCCGGAACCGGCGGAACCGGCGGAACCGATAGAAGCGGCGGAGCTTATCTCCGGGCTTATTTTTAGTTTACTCCTTCAGGGTCTCCAGATCGCGTTTGTGCTTTTTGTGCTGTTCCGCAGGGTGAATTTGCTAGAGGCGTTTGGGCTGCGCTGGCGGTCTACCTGGTGGAAGGTGATTTATGCTCCGGCGGTGGTGTTTGTCATGTGGGCCTTCATGGCCGTGCTGGACTTCTTGGGATACAATGAGTGGCTGGGACAGTTCATTGAGGGAGATGGAATGCAGGAGAGTGTCAAGCTTCTGCGGGAAACAACGGAACCATTGGTTTTCATACTGATGGCACTGGTGGCCTGTGTAGGTGCGCCGCTGGCCGAGGAGGTGGTTTTCCGTGGCTACATATATACGACGGTAAAACGGATGGCAGGCCTCCCGGTAGCCGTGATCTTCTCGGGATTGTTATTCGGGGTGGTTCACATGAATCTCATTGCGCTTCTGCCTCTGACCATTCTTGGCATTATCCTCGCCCTGTCCTATGAATACACAGGCTCTCTCTGGGCTCCGATCGCTATTCATTTTTTCTTCAATGCGGCGACTGTTGCGATGCAGACACTGTTGAAATTCAACCCCGATTTGCTCGATGAGATCGAAAAAAATGCTGGATTTGTCCCACTATGGTGAGGATGCCGTGGTCGCCCGTTTGACCGCTCTTCTTGAGGCCGGTCCGGGAACCCTTACAGGTCCGGGAGACGATTGCGCTGTTGTAGAGGGTTCTGGCAGAGGTGAGGTCGAGCTCCTGAAGACCGATTGCATCATTTGTGGAGTACACTTTCTTCCGGAGGCTTCTCCCCGGAAAATAGGATGGAAAGCGGTGGCGCGAACCTTGAGCGACTTTGCTGCGATGGGGGGATGGCCCCGGCACCTGATGGTGACTCTGGCGCTGCCTTCCGATTGCCAGATGCGCTGGGTCGAGGAAGTCTACCGCGGGATGAACAAATGTGCGCGGACCTTTAATTGCTCTATTGTAGGAGGAGAAACCTCCTCTCTTCCCGCTGGAGCCCCCATGATGATTTCGGTGGCGGGCACTGGGAGCGCGAGGCGCTCACAGGTCGTCCTGCGCAGTGGGGGGGAGCCGGGCGATGTGCTCTTCGTGACAGGCACACTTGGAGGGTCGCAACAGGGGCGGCACCTGACCTTTATGCCGCGTCTCGCAGAAGCGGAATGGCTGTCCCAGAACTTCAGAGTGCACGCGATGATGGATTTGTCCGATGGGCTGGCGATGGACCTTCCCCGGCTTGCCTCCGCAAGTGGGTGTGGATTTCGGCTTGATGAGGAGGCGCTGCCGCGATCTCGCGGGGTCGTATTGGAGCAGGCCCTGAGGGACGGCGAGGACTACGAATTACTATTCGCAATGTCGGAACGGAGCGCTCGGAGGCTAGTTGTTGAGTGGGCAGAAAAATTTCCGAGGCTCAAGCTCAGTCGGATCGGGGGTCTCTCTTCGGATGGCGCGGCAGGGCTTACGGGAGGCTGGGATCACTTTAGTGAATAGGCCCGGCCGGTTCAGGCGGGAACGCGAACGAGGAACAGGGAGGCGAACTTATTTAAGACATCCTTATTAAGTTCTTTGCAGCGTTGTCTTCGGAAGGTAAACCGTTTGTCGACTTTCTCGTCACGATCCTCTCTCCCATGAAGAGCCTCCCGGTTGTATCAGCACTAATGGTCCTCGCTCACTCTGCCTCCGCAGGTGGCCTCGTAGAAAACGATTCCCTCAATCCGCTTATTGGCAGTGCGAAGGTGGAGGACCCGCCGCTTGTCCTCGTGGCGCTTGACCCTGATGGCGAGGGCCACCAGGCAGGCTCTCCGTTGAAAAAGCTGGAGAGGGATCTCCGGGAGGCTGGGGCCAACCTTCAGTGTGCCCGACGGACTGTGGAGGCGGTCGTGGAAGAAAGAGACCAAGCTCGTGAAGAAGTCGGAGCCCTTACCATGGCGAATCACAGGATGTTGATGCGGATCAGGAAGCTTCAGCAGGAAAAGGAAGAAGCCGGGCAGGAGCTTGCAGTCTGGAAAGCGCGTGCGGGTGAGGGCGCGAAACCGCCTGGAGGGTTGCGGGAAATGGATACGGAGATGGCTGATCTCAAGGAAGAGTTTCAAGCCCTCAGGGGTGATCTGGTTCGCGTGCGCCAAGAGCTGAAAGATCCGATTGAGCGTGCCAAGCTTCGGGAGGAGCTTGTGGCTGCGCGGGCTCACGGGGAAAGGCTTGAGAAGGAGATTGCGATTGTTCAGAAGAGCGGGGAAAAGGCGAGAGAGGTTGCCGCCCGTAAGGAGATGGACCTATCCGCCCGGATCTCGTCTCTGAGCGCGGGCGCAGGCTCCCTCAACCAGCTTCGCGATGATTTGCGAAATTCAAGGGCCGGGCACATGAAAGCGCTCGTAGATGTCGAATTGCTGAAAAAAGACCTCGGACGTGCTTCAGAAAGGGAGGAAAGGACCCTTTCGGCTCTGCTACAGGCTCAGCGGGGTGTTGAAGCATTGCAGGCTGAAAAGGCTGCAGTGGCGCAGTCCCGTGTGCAGGCTCTACGCGATCGGGATGAGGTCCGGCAGGAAGTCGAAAATTTGAGGCAGCAGATTGCGAAGGTGCGTTCGGAAAGGGAGGAATCACGAGCCTCCGTGGCTCAACTAACTGACGAGATTGCTACTTCGAGGAGCGCTCATGGTGAGACCCTACAGGTTTTGGGTGCTGCTGCAGAGGCATCGCACGCAGAGGGAGAGCCTCTTGCTTCCCCCGGGGAGCTGATCGATAAGGAACTCGAGCAGGGGTTGCCGCAGGGGGCGGCGGGCAGCAGGGTGTCCGATTCTGGGGATCCTTGAGCGAAGGCCGGCCTGCTAGACGTAGGGTAACGCTTCGCCTACGCTTGAGATCTTATCCTCGTTGTCGAGGAGTTCCTGGATGGGATCCCAGCGCCCGTTGACAAGGGCATCACGGGCAGAGTCGGGAATGGCGCAATTGAAAGTGTGGCCGGCGGAGGAGCGAACCTCGAGCTTCTCGACGTCGACGGTGATCTCGGTGGCCGGGTCCGCTTCGACGGCCTCGCGGAGGTGGTTGATCTGGTCGGCAGTGAGCGTAACGCAGGGCATGCCGAGGGTGGTTGAGTTGCCGAAGAAGATCTCGGCGAAGGACTCGGCGATGATGGACTTGAAACCATACTTGTTCAGCGATTGTGGGGCGTGCTCGCGGGAGGAGCCGCAGCCAAAGTTCACGCCGGCAAGGAGGATGTTGGCACCGTTGAAGCGCTCTTCGTTGAGTGGGTGGTCGGTCCGCTCCCCGGAGGTGGGGTCGAAGCGGACATCGTAGAAAGCAAACTCACCTAGGCCGTCAAAAGTGACGCACTTCATGAAGCGGGCGGGGATGATACGGTCGGTGTCGATGTCCGCGCCCGGGACGTGGACGGCAGTTCCGGAGACGGAGGTGATTTTCGCGAGGGCCACGTGCTCTTGAGTGTGTTTTGGGGATGATGAGAACGCTCAGGCAACTGCAATGTCAGATTCGCCAACCTCGAATACCTCGCGGGCATCTGAAACCACTCCTCTTACCGCCGCGGCACAAACCATGACCGGCGACATAAGAATGGTCCTGCCCAAGGGAGATCCCTGTCTGCCCTTGAAATTTCTGTTTGAGGAGGAGGCGCAAACCTGATCCCCGACCAATTTGTCCGGATTCATGGCCAGACACATGGAGCATCCGGCCGCCCGCCATTCAAAACCAGCTTCCTCGAAGATCTTGTCCAAGCCTTCTTTTTCGCACTGGACCGCTGTTATTTGCGATCCCGGAACCGCGATTGCCTGCACTCCGGGGGCGACGGTGTGCCCTTTCAGGAAACGGGCTGCTTCGCGAAAGTCAGACAGTCGGCCATTGGTGCATGACCCAATGAAAGCGACGTCGATTGGGACGCCCTTGATCGGAGTACCCCCGGGGAGCTTCATGTAATCCAAGGCCTCTTGATAACTATTACGAAGAACCTCGGTTGCGGCTTCTGCAGGGTCCGGGATCGTTTCGCTAATGCTGATTCCCTGATCTGGGGAGACCCCCCATGTCACTGTTGGTTCAATCTCTGCCGCATTGATCTGGATGATATCGTCGTAATGAGCATCAGAATCCGAGGCGAAGGCCCTCCAGCGACTCACAGCGTTGTCCCATTCCGCATCTCCCGGGGCGTAGGGGCGCCCTTTCAGAAAATCGAAGGTAGTGTCGTCGGGATTCACATATCCACAGCGGGCTCCACCCTCAATCGACATGTTGCAGACTGTCATCCGCTCCTCCATCGAGAAATTCTTGAAAGTCGACCCGCCGTATTCGTAGGCGTATCCGATGCCGCCATTGGCTCCGAGACGGCGAATGATGTCCAAGGCGACATCTTTGGCATATACCCCGGGCTTCAACTCGCCATCCACTTTGATCAGGCGGACCTTGAGGCTTTCCATCGCCATGGTCTGGGTAGCGAGGACGTCCCTCACGTTGGTGGTCCCAATGCCGAATGCGATAGCGCCAAAAGCACCATGGGTAGCGGTGTGGGAGTCTCCGCAGGCAATCGTTGATCCTGGTTGGGTGATTCCCTGCTCGGGCCCAACCACATGCACGACTCCCTGTTTTCCTGACGCCAGGTCAAAGTAGGTGACTCCAAAGTCGTCGGCGTTTTTCCGCAGGGCGGCCATCATTTCTGCGGCGAGGGGGTCGGCAGGGGCGTCCTGGTTGATGGTGGGGACGATGTGATCGATGGTTGCAAAGGTGCGATGGGGGTATTTCACCGTCAGCCCGAGTTCTCTGATCATACCGAAAGCCTGCGGACTGGTCACCTCATGAATAAGGTGCGTTCCGATGAAAAGCTGTGTGCGGCCATCGCCCAGAGTGCCCACGGTATGAGCATCCCAGACTTTCTGGTATAGGGTCTTTCCCATGTAGTCCCACCTGTTGCGGGGTGGGGGAAACTGCTCTGAAATACGCTTTCGGGCAAGTCACAAGTAGCCCTAGTATGGGTCGGGAACCCCTCCCAGAGGGGGAGTTTGAGAGTATATTTGCCCCGCACAGCTCGATCTTGGCTACCGAAAAGAGGTTTGGCTGGGTTATGGCAACGGAATGAGCAGATTCGGTCTGGCGGGCCTGTGGGGTCTTTTGGCGTGATTAGATCGTGCGAAGGCGTATGGTTTCTGAGCTGTGTTTGAGGTGCGTGACAGACCGCAGATGGTCGAGAGAGCTCTCCTCGTTCGCATTTGCTTCGATAAGCGCGAAGAAGAGGAATCTCGGAGCCTTTTAAACGAACTGGCGGAGCTTGTTGATACGCTCGGAATAGGAGTTGTGGGCGATCAGCTTGTGAGGGCTCGGGAAACCCAGAAGAAATTTCTCTGTGGGAAGGGAAAGGCGGAGGAAGTTTCTGTTCGAGCACGGGAACTTGGATGTGATTGTATCGTATTCGATAATCAATTGGCTCCCAACCAGCAGCGGGAATGGGAAGAAGCTGCGGATATGACCGTGATCGACCGGGAGGAGATCATTCTCGATATCTTTGCGCGGAGGGCCCAGACAAGAGAGGCCCGTTTACAGGTTGAGCTGGCAAGGATGGAATATGCTCTTCCGCGGATGGCCCGAATGTGGGGTCACCTCGACCGGGAGGGCGGAGGCGGCTCTGGAGGCTCGGCTGCGGCCCGGGGGATGGGTGAGCAGCAGATCGAAGTTGATCGGCGGATGGCACGGAAGCGGATAGACAGGATCAAGGCGGACCTTTCTGCGGTGCGAAAACAACGCGCCACGCAGCGCAAGGAGCGCCAGAAGGCAGAAGCGCCTCATGCCGCCATCGTCGGTTATACAAATTCAGGAAAGTCCACGCTGCTGAATCTTCTCTCTGGATCTGAAGTCCTTGAGGCGGACATGCTTTTCGCAACTCTGGACCCTACCACCAGGAGAGTCGAACTGCCGGATGGCCGCGATTTGCTGGTGACCGATACGGTGGGTTTTGTCAGGAACTTGCCGCATCGCCTCGTCGAGTCCTTCAAGGCCACCTTAGAGGAAGCAGTCCTTGCCGATTTCCTCGTGCATGTTCTCGATGCGAGCGAGCCCGAGCTGGAACGCCTTTGCGATACCACCTTGGAGGTGATGACAGAACTTGGTGCCGCGGAGAAGCCGGTTCTTACCGTGCTCAACAAGATCGACCTTGTGGATGATCCCCAGCGGCTTCGAGCCCTGGAGGCTCAGTTTCCAGAAGCGGTTTCTATTTCAGCCAGGAGTGGGGAGGGAATAGACGCCCTCCATCATAAGTTTGTGGATTATCTTTCCCGGGCGGTATCGCGCAGGCGCTACCGAATTCCTCAGCATCGTGGAGACCTGGTATCTCTTCTCCACGCGGAGGCCAAGGTCCTGGAGACATCTTATGAGGGTAATGATGTGCTCGTGGAGGTGTTGGTGAGTAGGGAATTGGAGGGCCGCTTGGAGGGCTACGGAGAGGTTGGACTGGCATAGTTGCGTTCGGGCATAAATTCCCTTCATTCGCGTAGTAATTGATTTGAGGCGCGAGAGATCTGGACTTGGCCGCCGATGTGACGGTGCAGTTGGCTTGGCAAAGCGGGCAGATTCAATTACTATGGGTATAGCGACATTCAAAAAATCTTCATGAAAATGACGCAAAACCTGCTCCCATGCTGGCAGCTCCTGGCGGTGCCTTTGCTCCTGCTGGGAGCCTTGGCCTTGCCGCTGCAAGGCGAGGAGAGAGCCCCATCTCCAAATCTGCCGGATCCTCAGCTGGACAAGAGTAGTCCTGATGCGGAAGAGGTCTCTTCCCGGATTGAAGAGAAGGCCCCAAGGAAGGCCGTGATTGTCGTGGAGGCGGAAGCGGTCGATGAAAAAGATCTTGCTGCGGCAAGAGCACGTGTTGAGAGGGCCAATGTTGTCGCACCCAACGTGCGACTTCAGATCTACCTAGATGAGAAACGGTTCGGGCCGGGTTTCATCGATGGCAAGCCCGGTAAGTTTACCACCAAGGCAGTGCACTCCTACAATCGGAGCATGGGGCGCCAACCAGATGACTGGGAGGCTCTTCGCAAAGAAGCAGATCGAATGCTGGGCCAGACCTACGCGATTGCGATTGTTCCCGATTCGGCCTCGGAGTGGGTCAACCCGGCTCTCCCACTGGAATACGCGGAGCAGGCAGAGGAGGAGCGGATGTCATATCGTAGCTATCTTGAGTTCATGGCGGAGCGCTATCACACATCCGAAAGTTTTCTGGTCACTTTAAATGGAGTAGCCGTTGCAAACGGGATTGCCCCTCGGAAGGCTCTGAAGGTGCCAAACGTCTCCCCATTCCTGATCGAGAGCCTGAAGGAGGGACGGTCTCATGGGGAGGATCTGGGCCTCAGCGCCCGGACAGTAGTGATAGATACCATTGGGCGAACTCTCTTCATCTACGAGGCGGGATCCTCTCCGGTAGCGCCGGGTGCCGCGGTCGTAGTCGCGGAAAAGAACGAAAAGTTTAAGCCGCAGAAATTAATCGCAATGTTTCCGATTACCCCGGGGAAACTTGAGCAAACCCACCATGGGGAGTGGGCCATAGCCAATTGTCTGGAGCTTCCAAGCTGGTATTACGACAAGCAGCTTCTCGATACCGGTGTTCGCAGTAAGGACCGGAGTAAGGTGCTACAGATCCCTCCCGGTCCGAACCTTCCCGTGGGCATATTATGGTCGGGTCTCACTAAGTCAGGAATCGGGATCCATGGCACTGCAAGTCCGCGGACCATAGGGAGGTCCCTCAGCGCAGGGTGTATTCGGCTTGCTAACTGGGATGCGATGCGATTTCCGACCATGATTCGTCCCGGGGCCAAGGTGATTGTTCGTTGATATTGGACCTCTTGATTTACGCTCGGAAACCAGCCAGGCCCTGACCAGAATAGGAGCCGTGTCCGACCCTGCAACTGCTTCCGAACGGTCAATGGTCGACAAGGGCGCCCTCGCCCGGGCGGTGATATATGCTGTCGTGATCCTGTATCTTGTAACGGATCTTTTTGTTATTGGAGGGCCGTTACGGCGCTCGTTCGAGCGCAGGGCTCCAAACAGTAGTGAGGTGGTGGAAGCAGCCAAGTGGGCCGGAGTAGTGGCTCGGATTCACTATCAGCCCATCCTATTGTCTCAAGTCGATCGCCGGGTGGAGGAGAACCTGTGGCGCTCCGGACAAAAGAGGGAAGGCCTGCAGCGGGAAGAGAAGCTGCTGCTGAGGCGCGCGGCGTTGAATGATCTGATCGATCTTCATCTTCTCCGACTTAAGGTTCGGTTCAGTCAATCTGAAGTCCCGGTGACAGAAGAGGAAATCTCCTTTGAACTGTCACGCTTCACCGCACGCTATCCCAGTGAGCGGGACTACCTTGCATCGCTGAGCGAAATGGGGTGGAGCGAAAAGGAGCTGCGGTTCAGGATTGCGGCCAGGATTCAGCAGGAGAAATACCTCACTGGAATGATAGATGTTACGGTTGGGGAGAAAGAGGCAGAGGTCTGGTTTGAGGAAAACAAGAAACGGCTAAGGCATCCCGAAAGAGTGCGTGCGAGGCATATTTTCCGCTCAACTGTGGGCTTGGAGGGGAGGGAGCTGAAAGAAGTGGCAGAAGTCTTAGAGAAAGCGCAGGATGAGTTATCCCAAGGCGCGGATTTTGATGATCTGGCCCTCCGGTTTAGCGAAGACGAAAAGACAAGGGATGAAGGCGGTGATCTAGGGTGGATGCAGCCCGCACGTGTCCCCGAGGGCCTCGTAGAGCATCTCTTCGGGCTGGAACTGCGCAAGCCCGCGCTAATTCAGACAGAAATGGGCTGGCATCTTCTTGAGGTGCTGGAGAAAAGGGAGCCTCGGGAGCGAACATTCGTGGAGGCGCGTGCAGAGGTTCTTGCCGCCCTAGAGGCGGTCAAGCGCAGGGATGGGTTGCGTGAATACCGGAAGGGACTTCGTGAGCGTGAAAGAAAGCATGTCGAAGTGTTCTTCGATGTGCTTGAGCGGGATCTGTGAACGGGGAGGGTGCGTTCCTGTCTCTAGTTAGGCTTGCGGTGCTCGGTAAAAAATAAGGCCGGTGCTTCCGCACCGGCCTTGAGAATATAGAGCATGGCAGATTGCTATCTGCCGCCTTGAGGCTGCTTGAGGAGGTCAGATGGGCTTTCCCCATCCCATGCATCAGCTTGGGCAGAGAGGATATCATTCTTGGAACCATCCAGAACCTTACCATCGCTGGGGCGCATGCGCATTGGCTTACATGCCCCGTCAATCCTGAGAACGACGACCTTATTATCCCAAGTTGTAGCATCCCACTCGGAGGCGTCCGCCTTGTAACCGTCGAGGATGATGGGACGGCTTCCAGTATCCAGATTGGTCTGGTCTGTGACGTAGGCCCAGTGAGCATCACCTTCCTGAAGAACCTGATCCGCTTGGATCCGTCCTCCCTCCTTGACCTTGTCATCAGGTGCTGCTTTCGAGGCAACGGCCGAATTCTTCACCCAGAAAATTGTCTCTGACTCGGTGTCTCCAGAGAGAAACATCTGTCTGAAATAATCATTGGAATACGTTGTCCCAGTTCCGCCTTCCGAGAGATACTCGGCGGTATCCTCGCTCGGATACTGTCCATCGAAGTCCGTAGCGAAGGAATCAAGCGCCAGCTTAACCTGCTTTGCGTTGTTGATCGCTTCCGCAAGGGCGGCACGTTTCAGAGCCTTGAAGATCTGCGGCGTGGCAAGTGCGGCGAGCGAGACGATGATCGCGATAACGACGAGGAGTTCGACCAGAGTAAAGCCTTTCCGTCTGCTGCTTGTGGCAATGTTCATGTGTAATCCGGGGTTAATTGTTGTTTTTTTAAGATGCTTCGCTCGGTAATGCAGGGCGTTTCTGCCTGCAGGAAGAAACGTCAAGCGCGGCCTTGGATACTAACTTTCTGCCGGGAGCGAACAAGGGGAAAAGCTAGGCGCTACCCAAATCGGGTAAAGATTTTCCGTCGCTCTGCTCCGCCGCGAGGATCGCCTCACGCTGTAAACCTACCAGATCTTCGATGCCTTTCCGGGAAAGTTCGAGCATCTCCTGCATTTCGCTGGAGGTAAAAACGCTCTCCTCGCCGCTTCCCTGCAGCTCCACAAAATTTCCGTCTTCCGTCATCACGACATTAAAGTCCACCGAAGCATCTCTGTCTTCAGGATAGTTCAGGTCAAGAACAGGGAGGCCGTCACAGACTCCTGCACTTACCGCTGCCACCAGCTGTGTCATTGGAAATTCGGTAAGCCCGCCGGTCCCGATCAGGCGGTTTAAGGCGATGGCGACGGCAACACATCCGCCGGTGATGGAAGCTGTTCGGGTGCCCCCGTCTGCCTGGAGGACGTCACAATCCACCCAGATGGTTCTGGCTCCGAGCTTCTTCAGATCCGTCACGGCTCTGAGGGCTCGGCCAATCAGGCGTTGGATTTCGGAGGAACGACCATCAAGTTTGCCACGGCTGATATCGCGAGATTTGCGGTCGTGGGTTGAATACGGAAGCATACTGTATTCAGCGGTAAGCCAGCCTCCTGGAACACCCTGCGCCTTCATCCAGCGCGGAACATCCTCCTGGATAGTGGCTGCGCAGATGACGCGGGTGTTACCGAAATTGACTAGAACCGAGCCAGAGGCATGTGGGGCCACATTGGGAACAAAGGAAACAGGGCGGAGTTGATCGGGAGCACGACCATCTGGACGAGGCATGAGGGGAGCGTAGTCCCGCGAGGGAGGGTCGCAAGGGGGGAAACGGGAAAGGGAGGAATATTCCGTCTTTCCCACTTTCACAGGTGGTGAATGCTCCGTTATGTTCTCCGCGTGGGTCAGGTAGGGGAAGATGTAGAAAAGTGGGCTTCCGATGTCATTTTCGGACGGGCTCGAGGCGTGGGAGCTACCATCGCGCGGGTGCTCTTCAGGGGCCTATCGTATATTTTCGGTCTGCTCGTTCAGTGCCGGTTGGCAATCCACCGGAAGCGCTGGAAGCAACCAGCGCAACTAGGTGCCCGGGTTGTAAGTGTGGGGAACCTTACGGTGGGAGGAACTGGTAAGACACCAGTGGTAGAGCTCTTGGCTCGTTCGCTTCGGGAGCGAGGCCGCAAAGTCGCCATTTTGAGCAGGGGGTATAAAAGTCGTAAGCTGGATGAGCCCCAGCAGTGGGGTGACCTTGATCCAGTAGAATGTGCGGCTCTGCCAAAGATTGTCAGTGATGGCAAAGAGCTTTTGTTGGACGCAGTCTATGCGGGGGATGAGCCCTACATGCTGGCGAAGAATCTCAAGGGGGTACAGGTCGTAGTAGACAAGAACAGGGTTAAGGCGGGACGCTTTGCGGTGAAGGAAATGGAGGCAGATGTCCTCGTTCTCGATGATGGGTTGCAATATCTGGCCCTAGACCATGAGTATGATCTTGTCCTCGTTGACCAGAATGCGCCATTTGGAACCTCTGCTCGTGCCCTTCTCCCTCGGGGGACATTACGGGAGCCCCCTAGAAACCTATGTCGCGCAAGTCATATCATGATCACTAAGTGCCATGGACTGACGGAGGAGGGGCTTCTTTCCTCCCTTCGAAGCTACAACCCTGCAGCAGAGGTGATGCAGACGACACATGCTCCGAAATACCTCCAGCAGGTTTTTGGAGATGGCCGGCTTGCTCTTGAGGACCTCGAGGGAAAATACGTTGCTGCAATCAGCGGAATTGCGGTGCCGGAGAGTTTTGAGAGTTTGCTGGAAAAGCTGGGTGCGAGGGTTGAGTTCCATCGAATTTTTTCTGATCACCACCAATTCAGGCAGGAGGAAATCGACCGCTTTATGACCCGCTGCGTTGAGCGGGACATCGAGTTGATTATCACGACTGAGAAGGACGCAGTGCGTTTTCTCAAGCCGAGTGAGCTAGATGTAGAGATTTATTTTTTACGGATTGAGGTAGAAATTATTGACGGGCAGGATGGATGGGATCGTTTTATAGGTCATCTCGTCGAGCCAAGAGAGAAGCCTGCAATCGACTGGGTGGAGGAGAGGCTTCTGCGGGACCCCATAGGTTCTTGAGCCGGTCGCGGGTGAACTCTAGGCTCTTCATAGAACACAAGCTGAGGCTGGAAGATGCAGGAAACGGAATGGATCGTAGCAGAAGTGCCTGAAGGAGTTAGCCCTGACTCTGCGGGCAGTCACGATCTGCCGTTCATCCTGCGTGTGCTACTCGCCCAGCGTGGTTTTGCTGATGCCGGGCAGCTGGAGCCATTTCTTCGTCCTCGACTTCGCGACTTGCGTGACCCCTTTGAGCTTCCTGACATGGACCTGGCTGTCAGCAGGATTCTGCAGGCTGTAGATAGCGGAGAGCCCATATGCGTTTTTGGGGACTATGACGTAGACGGGATCACGTCCGTGACAATTCTCTCCGGTCTTCTTTCGGACTACGGTCTGGAGGTTCAGCCGTTTATTCCCATTCGAGGGGAGGAAGGATACGGGCTAAGTGACTCTGCGGTGGAGCGCTGCCTCGATTCCCAGCGCAGGCCTTCACTTCTTATTACAGTTGA
Organism: Roseibacillus sp.; assembly: GCA_029242545.1. Classification (GTDB taxonomy): domain Bacteria; phylum Verrucomicrobiota; class Verrucomicrobiia; order Verrucomicrobiales; family Akkermansiaceae; genus Roseibacillus_B. The sequence continues at coordinate 9,745 of JAQWTV010000035.1, read as the reverse complement.
TTGCGGCACCGCTTCTGGGGACCAAATACAGAGGCTAGCGGCTCAAGGCATCGACGTGATTGTGGTAGACCATCATGAAGCAGGGGCCGGGGGCCGGCCTCCTGCGGTGGCAGTTGTCAATCCGAAGTTGGGGGATGATTATGGATATCTCTGCTCTGCGGGAGTCGTTTTTAAACTTGCGCATGCGCTTCTCAAGACGCGTCGGATTGAGGGAGTGGACCTGAAGGAAATACTGGATCTTGTAGCGGTCGCGACGGTGGCGGATATCGTCCCATTGGTTGACGAGAACCGCATGCTGGTGCGTCACGGGTTACGGCGGCTGCCGCAGACCACAAACCTGGGGTTAAATGCGTTGATGAAGGTCAGTGGCATTAGTGGATATACCAGCAGTAGCGATGTGGGATTCCGGATCGGTCCCCGCATTAATGCGGCAGGTCGGATGGATGCTCCCGATGATGCCTTGAAGGCCTTGATGACGGATTGTGGAGAGGTAGCAGCAACGATGGCCGAACAGTTGGACGAGCACAATCGGCGCCGTCAGAAGCATGAGCAGCAAATGCATGAGGAAGCTCTCGGGCTTCTGGAGGAGCAGCCAGCAAGCGACGGGGCACCGGTGATAGTAGTTGGATCCCGGAAGTGGCACCCCGGAGTGGTTGGGATTGTCGCTTCCAAGCTGATGCGGACATATCACAAGCCTTCGTTTGTAATTGCCTTCGGGGAAGATGGATTGGGAAAAGGAAGCGGCCGAAGTATTGAGGGGGTGTCGCTGGTCAATGCGATTGATGCCTGCAGATTACTTCTTGAGGGGGGAGGAGGGCACCATATGGCAGCTGGGATCAGTCTCCACGAGGACCGGCTGGATGAATTTCGGCAGGCTTTTGGTGACTATGTTCTTGAGACTACCAACGCGGAGAGTCGGCGGCCGCGCCTGCATATTGATGCAGAGGTGCCATTCGAGGAGCTATCGCTCGATTTTCTTGCCAGTTACGAGCTCTTGCAGCCTTTTGGATCAGGTAATCCCCAACCGGTCTTCATGTCTCGGGATGTGTGGCTTACGGACTCACCGCGCCACTTAAAGAATAAGCATCTGAGGCTCGCCCTTAGGCAGGGTATTGTAGAGCGGGATGCGATGTTTTTTGGGGCTGGTGGCCGTGAACTGCCCGATCCTCCATGGGATGTAGCCTTTACCATCGACCGCAATTTTTTTCGGGGACGACTTTCCCTGCAGATGAGTGTGAAAGATATTCGTCGGGCCGAATGAAGCGGAGCTGCTGCTTGCGCGTGATTGTGTCTCTACCTCGTAGAAAGAAAGACCAGGAGAGAAAATGAACGAATGGAATTCAAGCCTTCCGCTATCCTCCCTCGAACTTATCGAGCCTAAGGAGGTAGAGGCTCTCGCGGAAGCAAACGTCCACGTATTGGAAGACCTTTTGAACTGGTTCCCCCGGAGATATGAAGACCGGCGTCGTTTCGATGCCTTTCCGGTGCAGGTTACAGGAGAACCAGTGTGTCTGCGGGGAATGGTGGTTGATTCAGCGAGAAAAAGGTTTGGGGGGAGGCGTCAATTCTATGAGGTCGTTGTGGAGGGATCCGGGGACAGCCTGCTTTCCACCAGCAGGATCACTTGTCGATGGTTCAACATGCCCTACCTGCATCGCATGGTGGCAGTAGGGCATGAGGTTGTGATCTACGGCAAACCCAAGGAGCAGGGCTCTCGCATGGTCATTGATCATCCGGAATTTGAGGTAGTCCAGGATGACGAGGGTTCTTCTGTTCATCTTGAGAGGATCGTGCCAATCTATCGAAATATATCAGGGATTCCGGCGCGGCGCCTCCGGGAGTTGCTCTACGAAGTAGTGGGCCGTCATGAGTTGGAATGGGGAGAGGGGCGGAGCCCTGTCTTTGGCGATTGTTCCCGGGGAGAGATGTTGCGGGATGTGCACTTCCCGGATGAAATGGACAAGGCTCGCTTCGCCAGACGAAAATTTGCCCTGGAGGAGTTTTTTCTCCTTCAATTGAGGGTGCTCTGGCGGCGGCAGAGGTTCCGTTCCCAGCCTGGAAGAATTCAGGGTCGCAAGACCGGGCTTCTTCGCTCCTTTCATGAAAGCCTACCGTTTGATTTGACCGATGCCCAGAAGCGCAGCGTCCATGAAATAACGGCGGATCTCCGAAGTGAGCGGCCTATGAATCGGCTCTTGCAGGGAGATGTGGGGTCGGGAAAGACGTTCGTAGCGATGGGCGCCATGATACTTGTCGTGGAGTCAGGCAGCCAATCGGCCCTTATGGCTCCTACCCAGATTCTAGCAGAGCAGCATTATCTGACCTTCAGTAAGTGGCTCTCTCCGCTGGGCATTCGGGTAGCCCTTGTTACCGGCTCGAGGAAAGAGAGCGACCATCTGGATCTTGAGGGAGATCCTCAGATCGTGATTGGGACTCATGCGCTTCTTTACGATAATGTCAATTTCACGGATCTGGGACTGGTTGTAATCGATGAGCAGCACAAATTCGGGGTGACCCAGCGAAGCAAGCTCATTCAGCAGGGCACTATCCCTGATGTTTTGGTGATGACGGCGACTCCTATCCCGCGGACCTTGACCCTGACGATGTACGGAGACCTGGATGTTTCAGTTCTTGACGAGCTTCCTGCTGGCCGGGGGAAAATAATCACAGGGATGCGGCAAAAGCCCAAGGTAAGTGATGTCACAAAGTTTCTCAGGGAACAGCTGGGGTCGGGCAGGCAGGGATATATTGTGTATCCGCTCGTCGAGGAAAGTGAGGCAGTGCGGGCAAGCTCAGCGAAAGGCGAGGTAGAGAAGTGGACCAAGCGACTTCGGGATTATGAGGTTGGCTTGCTGCACGGGAAGATGAAGCCGGAGGAAAAGGAAGAGGTGATGTCCCGTTTCCGGGATAATGAGATTCAGGTTCTTGTCGCCACCACGGTCGTGGAGGTTGGTGTAGATGTTCCAAATGCGAATGTGATGGTTATCTACAACGCAGAACGTTTTGGCCTCGCGCAGCTTCACCAATTACGGGGACGAATTGGACGAGGGCCTCATCAGAGCTACTGTATTCTGGCCACAGATGGAAAGAGCGAGGAGGGTAAGAGAAAGCTGCAGATCCTGGAGAAGACTACGGACGGATTTAGGATAGCGGAGGAGGATCTTACCCTGCGTGGTCCAGGAGAGGTGCTGGGGACGGCGCAGAGCGGGATGAGCGATATGCGCTTTGTGGAGTTTCTGGCTGATGCAGGTCTGGTGAGAGAGGCAAGGCAGCTGGCCGAGGAGGCGCTGGCCCATGATCCAGAGCTGGAGGAATCTCCGGGTCTGAGAAAACGAGTAGAAGAGAGTCAGAGGGACGCCTGACGGGATTTGTCTAGTTCTCAAGAATCTCGACCTCATATCCGTCCGGGTCGGTGACGAAAGCCATCCTACGTTCCCCCGCTGCGAATTTTTCTCGCCATTGATCCGGCCAGATCTCGATACCCCCACCTTCGAGTGCATCGCAATAATCGACAATGTCTGGAACCCCCACGCAGGTATGCATCAGATCTTCTGGGAACTGGACGTTAAACCCCGGGGAGTAAGTCAGCTCCAGAAAGTGCTCGCTGCCAGGCAGGTGGAGAAAGGCCAGCTTGTTGCCCTGTGGAGAGTCTTTTCTTTCCCCTAGTTCAAAACCTAGCTTCTGATAGAAGGAAATGGATGCTTCAGGATCAGAGACACGGATCCGGGTGTGAAGAAACTTGATCATTGGGGAAGTAGTGAAAAGTGGGCTCGGAGAGGCAAGGACAGAATCACGTAGTGTGATAATTGCGACCCTGGAGGGAATACCTGTCCCCGGTTGGAACAGATTGCCTCTTGCTACGTCGGGGGACCAGCAGTAGTAACCGGTATCGGATTGCAGTCTTTCAGCCTGACCCTCGCGCTCCGCTATCTCAACCCGAAGCGGACTTACTTCTCGCTTATCACCCTAGTATGTCTTCTGGGTGTGGCGGTAGGGGTAATGGTACTTATTGTAGTGCTGGCAGTGATGGCTGGGTTTGAAAGAGAGGTGAAAAGTCGATTGCTGGGATTCTCGCCCCACATAGAGCTGAGAAAAGAAGGAGTGATTGTCACGACAGGTGACGGGGGGACGGTTACGGGAACTATGGCAGGAAGGAGCTCATCAGGGATCTCACTTCGTCTCGAGCCGGGCTCGGAGGAGCCAATTGCCATTCCCTCCGAGGACATCGTTTCTCTTGCCAGAACACCCCTGCTGATCCGGGAGTGGGGCAATATACAGAAGCGTGTGGAAGAGGTGGGGGAAGTGACGGAGTCCTATGCTCAGCTCAGAGACTTCACGATTCTTGAGAGGTCGGACCGATTCGCCCCGGTAGAGTTCCGGGCGATCGACACCTCCAACCAGCAACAGATGGCTGCCCTGCAAGAGCTCATCCTTGATGGCGGTACTGCTGATATCGGCCTTGATGAAAGAGCTGTAGTTGCGGAGTCGACCGCAAGGAATTTCGATATTTCGGTGGGAGACACGATTTTACTCCACTCTGCACGTAACTTGCAGCAGATGGCGAATTCGTGGAAAATCACAGACCAGCGGCTGGTTGTGGAAGAGAATGCCAGCTTGTTTGAGCAGGCCCGCAGGGATCTTGGTCAAAAGGTGGTCCTTGAGGACGGAAAGGAAGTGTTCGAGTGGGAGTTTCTAGCGGGTCTGTATGACGCTATTGATGGGCTCCGAAATGGGAAAATACGGCCTAGTGAGCGAGAGATCCTAAATACGGTCCTTATCATCCTGCAGGAGGGAGCGCGGAATGAGGAGAGCTCCAAGTTTATCTTGGAGGCCGGATCCATCCAGAGGATCTTGGAGCAATTTGATCTTCTCGGACAAATGGACCGGGAGGTAGAAGACGGACGCTTGTTGCGTGGCTTGAGGGAGGTAGCTCTGCCTAGAGAACTGGAAGTGGTGGGAATTTTCCAGACAAGTCAGCACGTGATGCATCCGGCGGTCTTTGTGCCTCTCGCAACGGGGCAGGAACTGAAAAATATGGCGGGAGGAGTCGAGTCCCTCGGGGTTCGGGTTGCTGACCCGTACAAGCTGGAAGAGGTTCAGGCTAGGCTTCAACAGGAGCTGGGCCCCTCGTGGTCTGTGCTCAGCTGGCAGGACCAGAATCGCGCTTGGGTCGAGCTCATAGCTCGCGAGCGCATGATGATGTATTTCGCTCTCTCATTCATCGTCCTTGTGTCCGCGTTCTGTATTATGGCGGTGATATTCACCATTACCATCATGAAGAAGCAGGAGATCGGCGTAATGAAGGCCTTGGGGGCGACTCCCTTCCAGATCATTAGGGTCTTTACCTATCAGGGCTCGATTGTGGGGTTGATGGGGGCGCTTCTTGGAGTTGGCCTCGGCCTTCTAGTAGTGCATTTCCGTGACCCTATTTACGAGATGCTCAAGAGGGTTGGATTTGATGTTTTTCCTGCGGAGTTCCATGGAATTGATGGCCTCCCTGCCCATGTCAACATGCAGGAGGTCGCGACTGTTGGCATCGGGGCCTCAATTCTCTGTGTCATTGCAGCCCTGATCCCGGCCTTTCTAACATCCCGGCGTGATCCTGCGCGCTGCCTGCGTAATTACTAGGCCCCTGCGTGATGGAAATCTGGGTTGTCGAAGGAGATGGGAAAAAGGGACCCTTTGAGACATATCTAGTACGGGAAAGGATTGAGGGTGGGGAGCTTTCTGGCGACGAGCTGGCTTGGCACAAGGACCAGGATGGCTGGGTGAAGTTGCGGGAGATGGATGTCTTCCGTTCAGCCTTCGAGCCCGCGGACTTGGAAGTGCAGGAAGCCCTCCCGCCACCGCTTCCGGCTGAACCCTATCCTTTTCTCAGGTTCTTCGCCCGCTGGTTTGATGTATCGCTCTACCTGCTCTTTTTTTTCCCTCTCTTACGGCTAGCAGGAGGTGATCCCCTCCAGATGTATGCCAGCCCATCCCTCTACCTCTACTTCCTGCCCTTCCTGCTGCTGGAGGCGACAATGCTTCACAAGCTGGTAACCACCCCAGGGAAGTATCTCCTTGGGATCCGGGTTGTCACCTTGGATGAAAAGCCCCTCAGCCTACAGGCTGCGCTTGTTCGATCTCTTCGGGCCTTCATTGTTGGCCTCGGCCTTATGGTGCATCCAGTATTGACCGGAATCTGCCACTTTTATTGCATTTGGTATCTTCTTCGCCGCAAAGAAGCCCCCTGGGATACGATGACGACCACAAGAGTCGCCGGAAAAAGAATCCGAATGGTTGCCGCGTTACGTTTTTCTCTTCTCTTTGTGGCGCTAGTTTCGCTTCTTTTTGTTGTCTTACTACCCACGCTCCAAGTGATTCTTGAATCGTTCATAGAGTTGGCTAAGGAGCAGAAGGGTGGGGCGCTTTGACTCTTCGCAGGAGAAAAGGGACACTCTGAAACACATGCCTGGCACCGTCTACTTCGATCTGGAAACGCAGCGTAGCTTTAACGATGTCGGAGGATCAGCTAATCTCAGCCAAATGAGGGTTTCCGTGGGATGTTCCTTCTGTACGGAATCGGGTCAATATCGGGTCTACCCGGAGGAAGAGCTGGAGGAATTGGTCCAGCTTCTGACCAAGGCCGACCTCGTGGTTGGCTACAACCACCTCCACTTTGACTACGGGGTGCTTGAGGGCTACACCGTATTAGACTTGGGTTCCCGAACGGTTAACTTGGATCTTATGGCGGATCTAAAGGATATTCTCGGGCGGCGGGTTGGCCTTGGACATGTTGCCGCGGCTACCCTGGGAACGGGAAAGACTGCGGTCGGGGTTGATGCCTTAAAGTGGTGGCGCGAGCATAAAACCACGGGGAGCAACGAGCCTTTGATGCGCATCGCGGAATACTGTGCCTACGATGTCAAGGTCACCAAGTGCTTACATGAATACGGACGGGAACATGGCCATATCAAGTTTGACGACGGCTCTGGATTAGAGCAGGAGATTGCCGTGGACTGGTAAGGAGCCTGTCCCACCTGAGTTGGGGAGGACTTCTAAACGCTAAACGGGAGACTCAGGCCCAGCCTCAGGGTTTCTTGGGAGAGGCGCCCTCCTGGGGCCTGGGCTTCACCACGCAATGTGTTCTTTCCCCGCAATAGGAGCAGTTGAACGTGTTTGTCAGGAGAATATCCCGGGCAATTCGGAGGCGGTAGCTCCAGAAGCTACGACCTACGTCCCGATTGCGTTGGGCTCGCGACCCCCGGAGAACCGGGCCACGGCAGAGGGGGCAATAGGCGGAATGAGCAAAAAACTTGTAGAGCAGGAAAATGCAAAAACTGCAGATGAGTCCATAAAGCCCCAACCGGGCTCGATCTGGAAAATCCATGTAAAACGCGGATAGGATCAGCCCGATGGAAGCGGTAAGGGTCGAACTAAGGAGCAGGAGACAGAGAGCCCCTAGTCTTAATGCCCGGACAGAACGGTTACTGGCGAGTTTATGCATTAACAGCAGCGATAAGTGCAGACATTATGTGACGAGCTGGCCGCAGGTAGTCCGCGGGGCTCGATAGGTGGTTGAAACCAAGGGGGCTCGCGGAGAATTCTGATCTCACAGGATGTCGAGCAAAGGTAATCTAGGGTGCAAATTGTTCCCGGGGAAGCAACCTAGGCAAAGAAGCCCATCATCTGGAGGACCTTGAACAGCACAAAGATAAAAACCGTGAAGATTCCCCATATGGAGTACTTGGCGGTGGCCTCGATAGATTTCCGTTTCATGGTGCAGGGCTAATATAACTCATAGCAGCTGACAGGAACAATGCAAATTAGCTGCGGCCACATCTCCCATGCGGATAATAGGAAGGGTGCAATCCCGGCGCAGGGATGTTTCCGTGGATCGTCAGGAACAAGGTGTTGAGCCCTGCATAAGATTGCGATTGAATACTGGAAAATGCCTTATCGGAGTGATGATCGACTCGAGTTGGCCCTGCGTGCGTCCAACGAGGGCATATGGGACTGGAACCTCACTTCGGATGAGGTTCACTATTCCGGCCGCATTCTTCGCTTTTTTGGCCGGCGGCGGGAGGAGATGCCTAATCTTTTCCGGTGTGTTGAATTGATCCACGAAGCTGACAGGGATCTTTTTGTGAGCAGAGTTGAGGCCATTCTAAAGGTGGGAGGAGAGGACTTGCTCGCGATTGAGCCACGAATTCGGGTGGGTAATGGCGAGGGCGAATGGAATTGGTTCCGCATTCGAGGCGTGGTCGTGCGTGATGCAGGGGGACAGGCGATCCGGGTGGCGGGCTCGATGATCAATATTACGCCACGGAAGCTGGTGGAGCAGGAACTCCTCGAGGAGCGCCATCTCATGAGGCTGCTCATTGATAATGTTCCATTGAATATCTATTTCAAGGACCTGGACTCCAAGTTCAAGTTGGTCAACAAGTCGATGGCCAAGTGGAATGGCTTCGGAAGTCCTGAGGATGTAGTTGGGAAAAGCGATCATGACTTTTTCCGTGAGGATCATGCTAACGAAGCGCTCAGCGATGAGCGAAAGATTTTAGAGAGTGGGGAGCCAATTCTCGGCTACGTTGAGAAGGAGACCACGCCGGCGGGAGGAGAGGCTTGGGTGTTGACCACGAAAATGCCTCTGATTGACAGGGTTGGTGCAATTATCGGGACCTTCGGGGTCTCAAGCGATGTCTCCGAACTTGTGCGAACCCAGCACTCGCTCGCAGAGGCGGCGGCAGCATTGCAGCGGCGTAATGACGAGATTGAGGAAGAGCTGGCACTGGCACGGGAGGTCCAGCAGGCCCTTCTCCCTCACGACTATCCAACGGTTCCCGCCGGTCCTGGCCGCGGGCTGCTGAAATTTGGGCATCGCTACATACCGATCTCGGGCTTGGCGGGTGATTTTTTCGAGGTATTTCCGATTGGAGACCATTGTGCGGGTTTATTCATCTGCGACGTAATGGGGCACGGCGTGCGTTCAGCTCTCATAGTATCAATGCTGCGGGGTCTCGCGGAACGGATCCATCAGGTTGCTGAGGATCCTGGAGAATTTCTCGGTCAGCTTAACAGCGGACTTTCTGCCATTCTGACTGAGGCCGAGATGACTATGTTCGCCACCGCATTTCTCGCGGTGATTGATCTCGAAAATGGAGAATTACGATACGCCAGCGCCGGACATCCGGCCCCTATAATGCGGAGCGTAGAGGGAGAAGCGTGCGTGCTGCCAATGGGGGGGCGGGGAAAAGGAACTGCGTTAGGGCTCTTCCCGGACGCAACCTATGAGTCTCAAACCCTCAAGTTGAGCATGTTAAAGCAGCTTATGCTCTTCACGGACGGGATTATCGAAGTCGAGAACCCTGATGGTGAGGCCTTTCTTCAGAACAGGTTGGTCCAGGCGGTTTCGGAGGAGGAATGTTCAGGAGTGGATCAGCTTCTCGACCGCGTCCTGGATCGCGTTCTTGCTTTTGCGAAAAGTCAGCGCTTTGACGACGACGTTTGCTTGCTCGCAGTTGAGATTGGAGGGGACTGAGGTTGCTCCCGCGCCGGACTACATTCTTCCTGTGACGAGGGTCCAATGCTTGGAGATAACCCCGAACCCAAGAACCGAAGGGCCCTTTGTCAGCATGATATGCCGGTGCCCGTCCGAGTAGAACCATGATTCGTAGGCGGAGGAAAAGCTTCCCTGTCCCGCGGCAATACACTCGCCCGAAGGCCCGCCGCTAAAGCCCGCTTTTCGTGCCCGATCGGAGAA
>JAQWTV010000032.1 GCA_029242545.1 Roseibacillus sp. | reverse complement strand
GCGAGCCCAACGACAACCCTAAGACTTGCATCCGGATGACTGGCAATAAACGTATTGAGGCTATTGCGATCGATACGCCAGACCATAATACTTTCGGCTCCTTGGACTGAAGCGCTTGCCCCCTGCTCTTCTAAATCGAACAGATTGACTTCTCCAAACGAATCTCCTTCCTCAAGCCAGGCGGTGACTGCTGGCGCGACATGTTTCTGGAGCACCTTGCAGCGACCCTTGAGTAAAACATAAAGGTGATCCTGTGACTCCCCTTCTTGGATGACAGGTTCTGCTTCACCGAAACTCAACTCTTCGCCAAGTCCCTGCAGCGCATCCCGCTCTTCATCCGTCAAGCTTTCCAGAAATCCTTTTGCAGGCAGCTGATTTACATTTGTGCTCATTTGTTCTGTGGCTGATAGAATGATTGAGGTTCCGCCATGTCTTTACGGCCCGTGCCGTTTTTGTCGAAAACATTCTAATTTCATTTCTAAAGAAACCTTACGACCAACTTAGAAAGGACTCATTGCTTTCGCTCCTTCACCTGAATCCCATTCAAATCAGGGCGGCAAAAGAAATTCCCCTTCTCGGATCATCGGGTTAACCGGTCTGCACTATTCACAAACTGGGAAACACGTGCCTCCATAATCTTGAGATACCGGGACCGGACTTCGAGTGCCGGATCGTTTTGCCAGCGACGGATAACCTCCAAGGCTTCCCTGTCATGTTTATTCAGCTCGCCTCCAGCGATCTGTTCGTCGGAGGTAAGAAGGTTATTCGAAATCAATCTATTATTGTTGGGATAGATTGCGGCAAAATTCTCTAGCTCGGTCGAAGTCCGGGACGAGTCAATCAGCCATGCCTTGACAATATCCTGCTGTGAGGCGTCACGGAGGTCGGCTCGAGCAAACTGCTGCGCTGCCATTTCCGGCCGGCTTTGATGAAGGGCGAGGTCACCTTTCAGTAAAGACAACATTCTCAAGGGCTGGCGTTGAACCAAGCGGTCAAGCGTAAGAAATGCGGCATGGGCTAGATCCCTGCGATCCTTCCTTTGGACCATTCCTGAAAGCAGCGGGAGGGCCTCAGTAGCTTCGACGTATACCAAGACGTCAAAAGCATTCAGAAAGCCAACAGATGGTTGATCCTGCCATTCTAAATTACTGATTAAAGCTTCGGTCTGGATACGAAGATAGTGCCTGTTTTCCTCGGAGGACTCACCTTTTGCTACATTCCTCAAGGCGATAGCCCACTCGTCTGCCGAGGTTTCCACCGCAAGTATTTCCCTACTAATTCGTGCTGCCTCTCTGGGATTGAGCTTGAGAAGAAGATCTAGGAGAAAAACTCGCAGAGTCGGCCACCCCTCAATCCTTCCCCCCTTCTCAATACTAAGACTCATACCGGTAATCCCATCCTCTCCCCCTCTCAAGAATTCCTCAATGTCGGAAACCGCTTCGGCACTCGGCTTTGCAGCAAGTTTTTTCTCGAGAGAGATCAAGAGCTCCCTGCTTAGAGTGGGTCCAAGCTCTCTCATCCAAGGGGCTTTCCCGGGTGAGGATCTTCCCGTGAAATTTTTTCCTGACCCTTCCTTTCCCGCGAGAGCATTTCCCTCCTGCGGTTTAAACAAATAAAACACAAAGCCTATACCCACGAGGATGAGTGCAATGAGCAGGAGACGCTTCAACATGAGTAACCAGGGAAAAGGAATCGCGCCACCTTTTGCCTCTGCAGGGTTGCGCCCCAAATGAGAGGATCAAGAAACATACTATTTTTCCGTCATGTCGTAGACCCCATGGCGAATGGTTTCGCCCTTTTCCAAGAGTTGTAGGTAGAATCTCGAGGGGCCATCTCCATTTTCTCCTCTCATGCGGTCTACTTCTTCGAACCGACAACGAGCCTCCTCGTAATTGTCGCTTTCGAGAGCGGTAACGCCCGAGGCATAAGCTTCGCCCCAGCCCGGCTTATCAATTTCAGCAACCGGCCCAATCAGCTCAAAAACTGCAGTTGGGTTCTTCCGCCCTTTAACTCGGAATCGACCTAGTTTCCTTGTGTGAAATTCGCCATTCAGCCGGCCGTCAATTTCCTCACTGATGAGGATCCTAGTCCCGAACATCTTGTTTAAGCCTTCGAGGCGAGCCGCTAGGTTTACCGGATCTCCAATCATCGTGTAGTCCACCCTTTGCCGACTTCCTATATTTCCCGCCACGACTTCACCAAAATGCACTCCAATTCTGGTTTTCAAAGTTACGCCCTCAACCACCAGAGTATCGTCCTTCGATAGATACCATGCAGCCCTTGCTGCGTTGAGTGATGCCTGGGGGTCTGCGATCGGCGCGCCCCAAGCGGCAAAAATAGCATCTCCAATAAATTTAATAACCACCCCATCGTAATCGAAGATATGTGTGGTAGTTCGCTCAAAATAGTCACTCAGAGCTTCGACGATACGCTCAGCATCGCCAACTCGCTCGCACATATTGGTGAAAGCCTCAAGGTCGGTGAAGATCATTGCCGCTTCCACTTTCTCTCCTCCAAACTTCATCTTGAAGCCATCCTCGGAAAGCTTGTCTAGCATTTGCGGGGACAGGTACTTCTTAAAGGCCTCCTTTAACTGCTTTTGCTCTTTACCGATTTTAACCCTGAAGAAACGCTCGATGTAATAGCGAGATCCCGTCCCCCATCCAAGGGCAACAGGAACCTGGAGAAAAGCCGCCACACTCCAAGGAAACCACATATTGCCCTGAGTCATGCCGAGAACTCCCGATGCGGCAAGAGCGCCTACGCACAGCCCAGCCAAGATCACCGCACGGAGGGGGCGGACCCAGGAAAAGAGGAAGCCCGCTAGCACCCCGGAGAGAATCACGAGCAGGGTGTCGAACCTTTCGCTCGAGCGAATTAGCCAACTCTGTCGCAGGAGATTGAGGAGGCCATTCGCCTGCACCTCTGGACCACTCATCAGCGGTAATTCTCCCTTCGCGTCAAGACGGTGGAAAGGCGTGGAAAACAAGTCGAGGCCTAGCTCTTCGCCGACGATGCCGGGTTTTGCTCCCACAACCACGATCTTGTCCCGGAGAAGACTGGGCACTCCGCCCATTACCTCAGCTGCTCCCAACGAGAGGATTGCCGGAGCTTGGCTCTTAGCTCCTGGACGTCGTGGGGGGCCAGCATAGTTGAGCCAACGCTTTGGCTCTAGCCGATCCTCCTCAGTTAGTTCCCCTCCCAAAACCTCTGCTGCCTTCCAGGTCAATGACGGCTCGTCCGGTGTCCCTGTAACCAATTGACGCACAGTATAATTCTTCCCGGTGACAAAGGCGACAATCCCAAAATCATCTGCAGCTCCAATTAGCTGATCGTTAGGAGGAATCAGTCTTTCTACAATGACACCTGCCTGCTCATAACTTTCACGGCCACAGGCGAGAAACACATGGCGTCGTGTCGCGCCTTCGATTGGATTCCAATCTTCATCCACGCCACGGAAGCGGAGCATTGCAGCGGCAAAGGCTTCATCAACGGACGGATCTTCTGACGAGCGGTCGAAAATCAAATCATAAACGACAGCTCGGGCACCGGCTTTACCTAGCTCGTCTAATAACGCCGCCTGCTGGCTCCGGTCGAGATACTCCCCGTCGAACTTATCGAGATAGACGATGACTACTTCATCTGCAGTTTTATCCGAGAAAGTTACAAATGGAAGGTCGTAGCTTAGGTAGAGCACTGAGTCGCCAACCCTGCCGAGCCCCAAGTATCCGGCAATAATAGCGAGTCCAATGCCCAGCGCCGCAGCAGCCAGGCGAACCGCAAGCTCCGCCCGAGTTTTCTTAGGTTTGGATTTTTTTTGTGGGGCCATGATGGATTAAAAACTGATTCGGCATCTCAGAACCATGGTTCGCTCCCGGGCGATATTCCCATAGGGGCTCAAAGGGCTAAAACGGTAATCGGCATTTGTGATATTCAGAACCCCTGCGCTTACCTCACAACGGTTTTCGTCAAAGCGATAACCGACCATCGCATTTAACTGAAGGGTGTGGTCTCCACTGCGGACAGATTCACCCGGAGCCAGTCCTTGTGGGTCGTCATCAAGATCTTGCGCATACAGATTAGCCTCTACCGAAGCGAACAGGCCTGCTGAAGAGTTCCAGTGTGCATTCAAACTGATCTCGTGCAAAATCGCCCTATCGTTGCGGTCTGCACTTGCTAGCCCAGTTCCAAGCATTTCTGGAAAGACTGTTCTTAGGTCTGAATGAGTCATCCTGTATCCTGCGCCGACCGCGAACTCATTTCCCAACAACTGGTTTACAGAGAACCCAAGGGCTACTTCCCGGTATGCGAGAGTCTGAGAGGTGCTGTCCGGGAAAAATGCTGGGGAAATTGGAAATACCGTAGAATCGAATCCGGTGAATGCTCCAACCGTCCGGTCGACATCTTGTTCTATCACCCGGACGTTCGCTCCCCACCAAGTCCTACTTGGCAAACTACCTTCTACGCTCAACCCCATGATTCGGAATAAGGGGTTTTCAACGGAACCTGCAACCGACTCCGAAATGACCGTCCGGTAGGCTTGGTTGAACCCGGCAAGCTGCACTGGCTCCAGCCGAACACTTTCGTCGAAGGTGACTCCACCCATTCCTTCAGTATAAATTCCCCGAACAGCAAATTGCCGTGATGGGGTATAGGCAAACCCCACCTTTCCTGAAAGCCTATCGTTCTTCCGTTGCCTCTCATTAACTGGGGGATTCCGAAAATTGTCTGGGTGCTCGATTCTGTCATATGACACTCCCCCGATCAGTGTCAGATCCCGGGCAGCCTTCCAGTAGTCATAACCATAGGCCGTGACTCGCTGGAACTCAGCATCCGTACTCTGACGGGCCGCTGGGGTCGGAAAGCCACCCGCGAAATTAGGCCGTATTAACGAAAGAGTATTTTCTGTTTTGAATGAGCCGAACTGAAATCGGCCACCAGCAATTAATAGATTCTGGTCTGTCTGAAGGATTTGCTGAAGTTCCCCGGTATAGATCTCAAAAGACCTTCTGGTATCGAATTCGAAGGGTGCAGAACTGGCCCCAATCACCTCACCCCTGCCCAAATACGGCCGGATGCTCCGGGTCAAGGCGTCTGAAAACACGAGCGATTGCCAGTCTGGCGCAAGATCCACTGCCGGCGCGGGGCTATTGCTCAGCGCAGGATCGGCAAACTGGTCGAACCCAAATTGATCTGACTGGAGCAGGCCAGGCCGCAGCACTCCGCTGTCTCGCTCGAACAATAACTGCTGCGCCGAGGGATCAGTGAGTTTCTGGTCTGCACTCAAGCGCCCAACCAACAAAAGAGTGTGGGAGCCTGGAGCCCAGCGATGATTCCAGCCACCCAACAAAAGTCCCGGCTCCTGAGATTCTTCGAAGTCGAGCCCAGGGGCCAGCGGGAGGTTATCGTATGTCTCGAAATTGTCTCCGCTCGACTGATTTGCCCATTTCCCCAAAAAATAAAGCACGTCATCCGGGGAAGGTTGCCATTTTAGCTGTGTGTAGAGCTCTTCGAGGTTTGCTTGGGAATTCGGGCGAGTACCCGAGTCGTCTCGGTAATACGCATCTACCCCGAAGCTCACATTCCCATAAGTTCCAAATACCGAAGCGTTCGAACGAAGCTCTTCAGTGCTGCGCCACTCGCTGGAAAAACTTGCTCCGATCCCATCCTCTTCCATAAGCTTGGAATACTCCTGCTGGGACACGAACTGAGATAATTGACCGCCTCCCACGGGAGAAAGAAGATTCGAAAGTAGCAGCTCGTTGAACCACGGAGTTTCATATCGGAGCTCGATTCTTTTCCGATCCCTTAAGGCGTCAAAAGAGTTAGCCAGAAACAGGTGAGCTGAGGGATTCGTATAATCGTTTTCTACTGAAAGCGTTGCCTCACGAACTGCAACATCACCCATCCCAGCATTCTGGTAAATCCTCGCGAGGTTGGCATTCCTCACCGCCCTGTCCTGATCGAGCAGTTGCTGGGAGCGGAATACTCGGCGATTATCGTTAAGCTCTATGGATTTTTCGAGTTCTGTAATCGCCTCATTGGGCCTGTTTCCTTGCTGTAACTCGAGAGCGGAATAAAGCAGCGGGGTGGGGTCATTAGGATCGAGATTCTTGGCTAGCTCTAGGTCTTTACGCGCCTCCGCTGGACGACCTTCCATACTGAAAGCTTTTCCCAGATAACTATGAAATCCTGCGACAGTCGGCTCCACCGTGGCCGCTGTCTGCAGGTCGCCACGGCCACCCTTGAGATCTCCCCTCTTGATCTTTGTAAGCCCCAGTCCTAGCCAACCGTTTCCCAGCGCTCCATCCAAGCTCACCGCTTTCTCAAATGACTCAGCCGCCTGTGCGATATGGTTATCCGCACTAAGAATAAATCCCTTCAGCGCGTGGGCCTGAGCGTTTCTCGGAGCAAGCTGTAACGCTTTAATAAGGGCGTGTTCTGCACCGCTGGTCCGGGCAAAGGAAAACTCCAATTCTGCCATCCTGGCCCAAGCATACCCATTTTTAGGGGCCAAAGTGACCGCTCTCTTTGCCGCTTCCCGCGCACCAAACAAGTCAGAACGAGACTGGAGGTAATAACTTTCTGCCAAACATTCTCCCATCGTCTCTAGGGATTCTCGCCTCCAGGCTTCTTCCTCGATGAATTTGACTGCTGCAACCATTCTTTCGAGAGCGCGACGAACCGGGTGATCCTCCGCAACCAGCGCAAGTATGGTCAGCGCTTCGTCAACCCGCCCTACTCCAAGCAGTATCCCGGCCTGATACAGCCTTCCCCCAAGACCCACCTCAATTCCTTCCGGATAATATTCCACTGCTTCCAGCAGATCTCCCTCCCGGTAAGAATTCAACGATCGGGCAACCACCTGCTGATCGGCGGCACTCATTTCAAGTTCGGACGGCTCCAGGATCGCTGGGTAATATAATGCCCATTGGAGCAGGTTATTACTTATAATCGAGGCTGTTTTGCGTGGTGGCTGGCCGGGTAACGCTTCGCCAGATTCGCCCGCCTCAAGCTCCAGTTCTCCAGAGCCGTTTTTCATCAAGACCCGTCCCTCAAGCACTTGAAATTTGGACAGGCCATCTTCAGAAACTTCAACGAAAAGCTGAGTCCCCCTCATTGCCCCGTTCGCCGCCGGCGTAGAAATATCGATTTCTCCCTCTTTGGCCCGGCTGAAAATAAAAGCCGCGCCCCGAACCAGATCTAACTTTGACTTATCGTTTTCAAATAATGCTGGAGTCAGCTGTACGGTAGTAAATTGCTTAAGACGCATCGTGTAGAGGTCCGTCAGCTTCAGAGTGGCCCGACTCCGCTGTCTGGTTCGGAATCTATCTCCAACCACGAGGGCCAAATCCTTTTCAGCAGCTTTCCACGCCCCGCCAGCCTTAGCCGCTTGGGCAATGTTCTCGACTGATAGAACCTTCGCATCCTGCCCATCGGCACTCCCTAGGCAGCTGAGGCAGATAAACATTAAAGACACCCCCCCCTGAAACGGGCCCGATCGGTGGCAAAGCAATCGGGGAAATACTTTCATACGTCAAAAGCGCTTAGCGATTTCAGCAATTCCAAACAAGGCGAAATCAGTCGGCGCTTCGAAAACTTCCTTTATTACGCAGCGAACCCATGACCCTAGACCGGTTCTGCCGGAAGGATCCATCCCCCGATTAATAGCGAGGGCATTTACAGTGTTAGGAACCAGCACGATTACTAAGCACCAGAGCACGCTATCCAGTTCAAAATTTTTCTTTCAGATCCGAAAAAATGACCAAATATCGAAAGCCTGATGTGTCGCAAAGAATGCTCCTGGAAGACCAAGAATATTGAGTCCCGGCAGTTCAGCTTATTCGACTGCGCTAAGATGAAACTTAGACAAACACATTTGCCATTCCTTCTTTTTCTTTTTCTTGGAAATGCAGTCCTTGGGCAGGCGCCAACCAATGATAATTTTATTGATTCGGAGATAGTTTCTGGAACATCCGGAACGGCAATCGGGAACAACGACAATGCCACCCTTGAACCAAACGAACCCACGACTGTCAGCGGCTTTGAATCTTATGGTTCCGTGTGGTATTCTTGGGAAGCTCTGATAACCTCGGAGGTATCGGTAAGTGTCGTTGGCGACTTCGATACACAACTCATCGTCCTTGAGGAGACTGACGATACCCTGACCGAACTGGGCGGAATCGACGGGGTATTAGCCTCGCAAGTTGAGTCTCTTTCGATAAACGCCGTGGTAGGACGGAGATACTGGTTCCGGGTGAGTAGCGCCGGCGATGAGTCCGGGGACTTCTTTCTGGAGTGGTCGTCCTTAATATCCATCTTAAATGATACCTTTGCCACGGCAACATTACTTTCCGACTTAGAAGACTTCGGCTCACTCGCCGGGACCAACGTTACCGCTACCATGGAACAAGACGAGCCTGCTGAAACGGCGGGCTGGAGTTCGGGGAGTTCGGTCTGGTATTTGTGGGAGGCCCCAGCCACTGGAACTTTCAGCATCCGTGCTAGCGGAAATTTTGATACTCAACTGACTCTATTCGGTGGAGATCCAGATTCATCGCTCGGAAACCTCGACTTGTTGGACCAAAGCGACCCCCAAGATTCCAGCGGGGATTCTGTGGTCACTTGGGACGCCATCGACGGCACGAGCTACTGGCTCCGGGTTACTGGCTATAGCGCTGAGGCTGGCGACTTCACCCTAAACTGGTCCATCCACCCTGCTTTTCAACAAGTCTACACCTTTACAGCTTCAACCGGGCGTCTACCTCAACAGCTGCTCCAAGGTGTTGATGGATCATCCTATGGAATAGCAAGTATCGGAGGAGAAAATGATTATGGAACCATCTTCAGAATAAGCCCTTCAAATGAGGTAACGACCCTTGCTGAATTTACCGGAAGTGCGGGTCCTGTCCCGGGCAGTGGATCCGAGACAACCTTAATTCAATGCCGGGACGGGGAATTTTACGGAACCACCAAATTCGATGAACAGGAGCGGTTCTTCACGATGACCCCAGAGGGGCAATTCACGATCCTATACGAATTCCCAGAGAGTGTTTTAGTTGGAGGAGGCCTCGTCCAAGGAAGCGATGGAGACTTCTATGGCACGAGCATTAATGGTGGAGATGAAGGCAACTCGACCGTGTTCAAGATTTCACCCACGGGAGCCTTTAGCCATGTCGCAGGTTTTGCCAGCGCCGTTGAACCCACCACTACGCTAGTTGAAGGTTCCGATGGCAGCCTATTCGGCACTACCGAGTCTGGCGGAGTTCACGACGCCGGGACAATTTTCAAAGTTTCCCGTGCAGGAATCATTACTACCTTGTTCGAGTTTGGAACCCTCCAGGATTCAAATTTTGGGCCCTATTCCCTGATTGAGGGCCAAGATAACAGCTTCTATGGCACAACTGCTTTTGGAGGTGCCGCTGGGCAAGGCAGCGTATTCCAGATAAGTCCTGATGGGACCTATGCCGAAATTGTATCATTCGATGGCATCGACGATACAAGCCAAGGCCGCCACCCCTTCGATGGCCTTACTCAAGGAGTTGGCGGGAACCTCTACGGCACTACTCAGCTTGGCGGATCGAGTAATAATGGCACCATCTTTCGGGTTAGTAATGCAGGAACCTTGGCCACTCTCATCGAGTTTACTGGTAGCGGCGGAGCAAATATAGGGTCCGTCCCAAACAGCTTGGTCCTCGGGAGTAATGGAGAACTCTATGGCACTACGCAGACGGGGGGATTCGGGAGCAATGATGTAGGGACCGCTTTCCGGCTCGATTCTGATGACACTATGACGACCTTAGTCGATTTCGCTTCTCTGAGAGGCGGAGGGGCTGGGGCGGCCCCACTTGCTGCGGTGGTCCTGGGGAGCGATGGATACTTCTACGGAACGACTTACTTTGATGGCGCTACTGACTCAGGCACCATCTTCCAAATGACCCCGGCGGGTATAATCGAGAGATTGGCCGAGTTTACCGGAACAGCGGGCACTCTTCCCGGACGAGGACCCCTAGCCCCCCTCTTTGAAGGCCAAGAGGGAGATTTCTACGGTGTAACCTCGGGAGGCGGGGCCAACGATGGTGGCACTATCTTCCGAATGAACCCTGCTGGAGAAGTGGTCACTTTGTTCGAATTTGACAACCCGGAGGGGAGCCCCGAAACCCCGCTGACGCAGGGAAGCGATGGGCATTTTTACGGAACGACTCAGTCCGACGGCGCCGATGATGCAGGAACAGTTTTCAGGATCACCTCTGAGGGAGAGTTTACCACCCTTATTGAATTTACCGGCATAGACGGCGACAGCCGTGGAGCCCAACCAGCATCGGCCCTCACTCCGGCAGGGAATGGAAGTCTCTACGGCACGACAGCGGCCGGGGGCTTGAATGACGCGGGAACTCTCTTTCAGCTCACGCCAGAGGGAATCCTCACTACTCTGGTTGACTTCTCTGGCGAAGAAGATCCGGCACCAGGATCAGCTCCACTCGGGGCGCTGCTACTTGGATCTGAAGGTAATTTGTATGGGACGACAAGCGCGGGTGGCCCACAGAATCAGGGGACAATTTTTAAGATTACCCAGAGCGGGGAATTCACCTCCCTTTTCGCCTTTGGGGGAAATGAAGCCGAAGACCACGGCAGCACCCCCGACGCTGCACTCGTAGAGGGAGAGGATGGAAATTTTTATGGGACGGCCGGCCCAGGTGGACGTTTTGAAAATCCCACTGTCTATATGATGACTCCAAGGGGCGTGGTAACGACCTTCCACGAATTCCAAGACGGCGAGGTTCCCTTTGGCCCTCTCGCAGCTGGCCCCAATGGTGATCTCTACGGAGTCCAGCAAGCTGATGGCACGGCTGGCCAGATCTACCGAATGGTGTTTCGCGGAACCCCAACTACCTATCTCCTCGCACCACCCGTACCCGGTGACGGCCTCAACCGCACGGTCGCCACCGTGCGTTCTAGCATAAATCCGAGGGGAGCTTTGATATCTGAAGTTCGGATCGAATTCGGAACAGACGGGATCAATTTTTCATCTTCAGTCTCAATCCCAACTTCACTAGCCGGATACCAAGGAATTACAGTTGGAAGAACGCTGGAAAACCTCGAACCAGGAACGACATATTACTACCGCTTTCGGGTCTCCAGCGATCTTGGAGAATCCGTCAGCGCCCCGTTGAGCTTCTCGACTCTAGCGGAACCGGAAGTTGCGGTGACTTCTGTAAGCGAGCTCACTCCGACGAGCGCTCGACTTAACGGAATGGTCAACGCGAGAAATTTTGACTCCGTTGTTACCTTTGAGTATGGCCTCGATAACAACAATTTCTCCAATACCGTAGATATTGACTTGCCTTCCAGCGGCGAGGAAAACCCCACCACCCCGCTTCCCTCTTCGTCGAGAATCATTCAGGGAAATGATGATGCCAATGTCAGCGCACAGATCGCCGGCTTGGAACCTGGCCGCACCTATTATTTTCGTCTGGTAGCTGCAAGCGCTGGAGGATTTGCGGTTAGCGGACAGGGTAGCTTCCGGACCTTGACTCCCCCGGCGGCAGAGCTTGGAGAGGCAGAGGCTCTATCTACTACGCGCGCCCGGTTGCGAGGGACAGTTGACGCATTAGGCTCGCAAGCCACCACTATCTATTTCGAATACTGGCCCGAAGACCTTTCTGTCGCCGAAGCTACTTTGGAAACCACCACCCCGGCATCCGTTGCTGGAGAAGGCCAAAATGAAGTTGTCGCAATCCTGACCGGGCTGACCCAAGGCACAACTTATCACTACCGTATCAGGGCAGTAGGTCCTGGGGGCACAGGCCTGAGCGAAACCGGAATGTTTTCACTGAGCCTGCTATCAGGATTAGATCAGACTTTTCCGGACCCTCCAAATTCTGCGAACAGCCAAGTGACCGTAAGCCTAAGCCCGCCTTCTATTGGAGGATGGCGCCTTGCTGGCGAGGGCCAATGGCGCCCTTCGGAAGCAACCGTTGCCAACCTCACTAGTGGAGACCGACGGATCGAGTATCGTCCAGTCGCAGGTTATATTAACCCACCCTCTGAACTCATAAGTGTTGGTAGTGGCGAGAGTGTTCAGGTTGATGGCTTCTACTTCCTGAGTCCCAGTCCCGGGGAGGGAAGCCTTACCGTTTCCCTTAGTCCAGACAACCTAGCCGACATCAATGTTCCAGAGGTTGCTCGAGCGCAGTGGCGCTTCATTGGCGAGACGGACTGGCGCAATAGCGGACTTGTCGTCGAAGGCCTCGTCCCGGGACTCTATCTAATCGAAAGCAAACCTGTGGCTGGCCGGGTGACTCCTCCGACGACCTCAGTCACGGTGGGTGATGGCAATTTTTCCACGCTCACTCTAACCTATTTCGCCTCTAACGAACAAACAGGGAGCGGTCCGGTTGCAGTTCCGGCCGACACATCTACCAACGAAGATCTACCCCTCGCTTTTATCGGCCAAATCCGAAGTTCAGCCGGAGGAAGCACAGGATTTGTAGTTAAGCGCCGGGTCGTCGCTACCGCGGGGCACGTCGTTTTTGATGATGGCTCCTTAAGCTTTGTCACAGATTTACAATGGCTCTTTCAGCGTCATACCCCGGATTACGAACCTACCCCTCAAACTCCGCGGGGCTTTTACCTGGCGGCGGGATATGCAGATGCAAGGCAAGAGCCAGGGGTAGAACCTGGCGTTGGATCTCCACAATCTCAAAACCTCGACTACGCGGTCCTCTACTTCCAAGAGGAAGCGGGGCGCGGAGGTGTCGCCGGATTTCTCGCCAGTGACGCCATGGATGAAAATGAGTTCCTCACCTCCACAGCGGATAAGATGCTAGCAGGATATCCAGTTGACGGCGTCCAAGGCGACGACATTGGCAAAATACACGCCACCCCGACATTCAACACCCCTCTCACCCCGGCCTTTGGAGAGACATGGACTACCTCTGATATTTACGGCCTTGGAGGGATCTCGGGAGGCCCACTATTTACGCGCCACTCCAATGGTTCCTTCTACCCCTCTGCAATCTACCTTGGGGGTGCAGGCCAAGCAGTTGTTAGGGCAATCGATAGCGATGTGGTGGAACTTTTCCTCCGTGCTGAGACAAGCGGTAATGGCGGAGAGAACAACACTGGAGGCGGCATAACTCATACGAGTGTTGCCGGAAACCTCAACCAATCTCAACCTGGAGCCATTCGGATCCTACTAGACCCCCCTTCGGTCAATGGAGCAGGTGCCGGCTGGCAACTGGTTCCAGAATCCAGATGGCGCCCAAGCGGAAGTCGTAACTTCAACATGAGCCCTGGAACATACAGAGTGCAGTTCAGAGAGGTCGAAGGTTTTGAGAGTCCTCCAGAGCAGACAATTTTGGTTGCCGGGGGTCAACTCACCAGCATCACTTTCACTTACCAGGCAGAGTCTCTCGCAAGCCCTCTGGAGACATGGAGGCAGGCGAATTTTGGAACTATCGCCAACCTAGGCGAGTCGGCTGACGGCGCCGATCCAGACCAAGACGGAATGACTAATATAACCGAATACACCGCCGGGACAGATCCAAACAATTCAGCCGACTCACTAAGGCTAAATCTCCTTACAAAAACTGGATCTACCTTCTCGGCGCAGTGTAATGGAAAAGCGGGTAAGGTTTACACTCTGCAGCGGCTAAATAGCCTCACCGGGTCTTGGACGTCCCTCACCCCCCAAGGGCCTTTAGCTGCCGATGAGACTATCTCGCTGACTGACGAACTCGCTCCAGAAGCCGGTGCCATCTATCGTGTTGAAGTGTCGTCTCCCTAGAAGGTTTGAGGATTTCGGTGAAATACGGCTCCATCTTGCCACAAAATTTACAGCCCTAGCTAATGCCCGTTCCTGAAAACATGCGAATCACGCTTTGGGGCACGCGCGGAAGCTGTCCATCCTTCGGGTCTTCAGAGGAAATCCAGAATCTTACTGAGAAATTCTCAACAGCCACATTATCCTATATCCAAGATCGGCTCTATAGTGAATCCGGCCTTGCAGAGCTCCGTAAGCTCTTCCGCCGTTCCACCAAAGAGATTGTTGGTGAACTTCCAATATCGCATTCGCCTGTCTTTGGAGGAGAGACAACCTGTATCGAAATCGAGACCTCCGAAAGGAACTTGATCATTCTCGATTGTGGTAGTGGCCTACGTAGCTGCGCGGAAGAAATTTTGCGTAAGCGCAGTAAAGGTGACCTCAGAGACATCTACCTTTTCGGGACGCATGGTCACCTCGACCACCGGAGCGGGATCCCATTCGCCGGAATCTGCTTTGCGGATCCACCATTTGATATTCAGGTATTTGGCTGTTCCGGATTCCTCAGCTCACTTGATTCACGGTTGGGCGTCTTCTCGCACACAACGACAGAGGATACTTATCTCGATGATCCAGTCGACTACGCCGCAATGACCGCTTCGTTTCGTGGAACTGAGCTCAGAGCTGGAGCCGGTGAGGGAACGTCCCATCCAGGCCAGAGATGGAAAGTGCGGGATTTGAATGAACCCGTCATTATCGGATCCACAAAAGTCCAAGGATTTAGGTCTTATCACGGTGCCACCGAATGCCTTGGCTACCGGATTGACCATGGTGGAAAGTCATTCGTCTTCAGCACCGATCACGAGAAGCTGCCTCATGATTTACCCTCCGGCTCAAGCTTGGGTGAGACCGAGCTAAACAAGAGTCTTCAAGCAGAAAAAGAACTAGTCGGGATGTGCAGAGGGGTCGACCTTGCCTACTTTGATGGGCAGTATCTGAGCGCGGAATACCTGGGACAAAAAAGCATCGGAACAGCCCCCCCCCTGTCCAGAGTCGGCTGGGGACACGGATGCATTGAAGACATACTCGACCGAGTGAGAGAAAGTAAGATTAAGCACACCCTAATCGGCCACCATGACCCAGCCCGTAATTGGTCCTCCCTTGAGGAAATCGCTCAAATCCTGCTGGAGCTATCAGAGAGCGATGCATACGAAGTCGAACTCGCGCGAGACGGCCAAAGGTTCAATCTTTAAGATCTATCGCCAAGCGCCATCAGGACGGGCAAGCTATTGCAAAAAGGTGCTACCTTTGTAAGGCGACCCCCCAAGCAAGCACGGGGGCGACGTGCCTATCGCGGGCGACGTAGGATACGGCAATCTTATCTTCCTACTGGAAACCACCGCCAAGCGCCAGGTAGAGCGATAAGCGGTTTTGAATATGAGCGCTTCGCGTCTGAATAAGGTTACGTTTGATATCCAAAGCCCGGCGCTGGGCAACGAGTAGGTTTGTGAGATTTGAAAGTCCCTCTTCGTAGAGTCGCTGTGTTTTCTTCTCAGCTGCAGCTGCCGCAGTTGACGCCGCCTCTAGGGCAATAATCTCGCGGTTGATAAAGCCCTCCCTACTGAGGGCCGTTTCAACCTCCTGAAAGGCTTCAAGGACTGCTTGAGCCCAATCTGCAGCAGCCTCTTCTTGTTGGGCCCGTGCTTGTTGTTTCTGAGCGGGTATGGCACCGCCGTCGAAAATTGGCTGAGAGAGCCCTGCAGCCATCGACCACAAAAGGTTTCTTGTGTTTAGTAAATCAAAGAGTTGGGCGCTCGTGGTTCCGGCATTACCGCTCAGGATTAAACTTGGTAAGTTGAGTTTTTCGGCAGCCTCTCGACGTAGGCGAGCTCCGGCCAATCTTGCCTGGCCTGCGCGTAGATCGGGACGACGCAGAAGAAGTTCTGAGGGCAGCCCTGCTGGCACGAGGGAAACTTGAGGTAAAGTCCCCGGAGCAGTCTGTTTTCCACTTGGATGGCGACCTAGCAAGACGTCAAGGGCACGCAAGTCCTGCGCTTGCTGGCGTTCTGCCCCATGCCGTCCAGCTCGACTTGAGGCCAAGTTTGCGCGGGCAAGATTTACTTCTACAACTGTAGCAATTCCTCCTTCAACTTGGTCTTCTACCGCTTGGAGGGTTTTAAGATAGCTGGAGATCGTTTCATCAGAGAGGTCCAGCAACTGCTGGTTGGTAGCGAGGCGACACCAGTTCCTCACAACGGCAATAGCCAGAGAGAGCCGCAGGGCCTGATCAGCGTTTACCAGGACTTCCGCGTCGAGCCTCGAAGCATCACGCTGGAGCGAAAGTCTATTCCACAAATCAAGTTCCCACCGCACGCTAGGGCCAAACATAAAATTGTTTGAAGAGCTCAAGAAGCGGTTATCCGCACGGGCAGCTTCTGCGCCTACACCGAGACTTGGAAGACTCAAGGCCTTACGCTGAATAACAACGCTTTGAGCTGCTCGAATGCGCGCAGCTGACGCTTGTAGATTAAGATTATTGGCAAGGGCCTGGTTTACCAGGCGGGTCAATTCTGGTGATGCAAAGTCTTTAAGCCAGGCCCGACTTTCTGGGACATCCCCGGTTGTTGCAGGGGCTGACCAAGAAGCGCTGAGAGGAGCCTGAGCTTCTTGGACCGGAGGGCGGCCAGTCTTGCAACTTGAGAAGAAAGAGCCAGTAACGGCAAGAAGTGTGAATGAGTAACGAAACACTATTTCGATTCCAAGTTAATGGTTTCTAAGATGCCTTGTAAGAAAAAGCGTGTGAAAGAACGGTTTTATAAATATCCGATACCCTTGTTAAACTAGTTCAAATGGTTTGTCTTCTTATCATTCTTCGGAACATGCCCGTTTCATCCTTAAGGGCCCCAAATGTTCCCTGCTGCTCAACCCTTCCTTGATTGAGGACAATCACCTGGTCGGCATCTTCAATGGTGCTTAAACGGTGTGCGATGACAAGTCTGGTGACTTTTCGCCGGGCGACGCTGCGACTCACAATCTCCTGGGTTCGATTGTCCAGGGCGCTGGTTGCCTCATCAAACAAAAGAATTCTGGGGTTAGTTGCCAGCGAACGAGCGATCAGAAGGCGCTGCCGCTGCCCGCCCGAAAGGTTCCCCCCACCCTCACTAACGATAGTGTGCATTCCCATCGGCATGCCGTTGATATCTTCATCCAGACCGGCATCCCGAGCTGCGCTCCAAGCTTCATCGAGGGTTATGACTAAACCGCAGGCTATATTCTCAAATATGCTTCCCGCGGAGATAGATGCGGTCTGAAGTACTGTCCCAATTTGCCTACGGATCGAGCAAATATCTAGTCCACTGATATCTTGGTTATTGAACAATATAGAGCCCGTTTCAGGTTGCTCAAATCCAAGCAAAAGACGGAACAACGTTGATTTTCCGCAGCCGGATGGGCCAACAAATGCAACAAAGTCTCCCGCATGAACCTTTAGGGTTAGGTCCTTCAGTATGTATGGTCCGTCTTCGCTATACCTGAAGGAAAGATTCCTCACATCGATTTCACCATTAAGCTGCCCAGGGTCCTCCTTGGAGGTGTCGAGTTCGGGAGTTGCCGCGATGATTGGTTTGGCGATGTCCTGCTTTGCGAAGGAGTCGATTATGTCGACAGCAGTTTCACTCAAGCTGTCAACACCCATCATAAAGTTGCCAAAAGCTGCATTGAACGCGACAAAGGTTCCCATCGTTAGGACAGCCGCCCCTCCTGATGGCATCGATGGGCCCATTGATTTCACAACCATCAAGTATAAGGCTATGGTTGCGCAAAGGGTTATGGCTGGGTTGATGACTTTGTTCCAGTTGTTGTAACTCAATATCTTGGAGAGATGTTTCAGCTGGTGGGAATAGCGGTTAGACCATTCGTGGAAAACCAGCCTCTCAGCCCCTGCGACTCGGAACTTCGATATGCTGGTCACCATCTGGAACAAAAAACCGTTCAACTTGCCTGAACCTCTTTCGTACTGGAGAGCTGCTCGACGCACTTTAATTCCCAAATAAAGACTGCATACGCAGGACAGAAGCCCAAACCCGAGCGGCACAATTACCAATGTTGGGCTGTAGTAAAACAGGAGTAAAATACTGATACAGGTGGAGAACCCAGCGAAGAGACCCTTGATCGCGACCCCACTAACTTCCGCCGATATTTCAGACACGATCATAGACCGATTTAGTAGGTCGCCACTGGAAAATCTCTTGAAGAAAGTAAGCGGGAGATTGAGCAACCTATCGATAACCGCAGACTGCATATGCAGTGTGATGCCGGTCTTGACCCGTAAGGTGAGAATCCCTTGGCCGAGGCTAAACGCGATGGAGCCCGCAGTTACTCCGAGGAGACAGAGGGCCATTTCCCAGAGCATTCTTCTGTCTCCGTCAGGTATGGCCTTATCCACGATGTGTCCGAAGAAGATAGGACTGACCATCCCCATCAGAGAGATTAAGACGCTTACGAGCAACAGTAGCCCAAGGCTTCCCCTGAAAGTCGACGCAGCCCATTTGCCAAGGTCCAGGAACGAGTTGGCGTGCTCTGGATAGGGGCGGTAAAACATTAAGGCGTCATCGTCGAGGGTATCGATATCCTCCCGGGTCAGCTGGCGACTTTTTCCCTGTTGAGGATCAAAGATATTCTGGCCGAACACCCCTTTACTCGCAGGAAGCAGCACAACAGGTCGTAGTGCCGTTGTGGAGCCCTCTGCGCCAGATCCCTTTAGGAATGCGAGCAAGGGGCCATTATCATGCTTCCACCACTTATACCTCAATTTGACGTTTCGGTATCTCACCTTGGAGGCCCGGCAAACAGCCTCCACATAGTTAACACGGTTTAAGTCCTCAGATTTGCTAGGAGGGAGAAACTCAAGATTGATCCGGTTGCCGATGCAGGAGAGGCAGGTCATCAATGGGTCTCCTAGATTCGGAACAGAGTCGCTCTGTTCCAGAACGCTATTGAGTTGGCCCATGGACTCCGCGGTGATCTGGCTCTGTATCCGTTTGGCTTTTGTGAGTCGTTGCAACTCCGCTTCATCACCTTCTCTCTCGAGTAACTCTATCCGTTTTAGAATGGCTGCTTGAAACAAGCCGATACTTTCACCAATCACAGACAAGTTCTCGGGTGGAACTTCACTGAGGCATCGGACCTTGGCAGGCTCAAGAGCGGTAAACCAGAGATGACTACCTACTGGAATAAAATGCTCGCCCGGGCTGAAGTAAATGTCGTCTTCACCACAAAATGCCAAGCGACCCTCGCTGACCTGCAGCCATGAAACGGAGTCTCCAGACGCCTTGAAGGATTCACCATTACCAATCGATACTGGATTTTCGGTATCAGATGCGATGCTCTTAGGATTGCTTTCGCTGAGCCTGTGATTATCGAGGGAATAAAGGATGTGGAGTCGGCTAATCAATCGATCAAGGTCACCATCTCCAGGAGCTAGATTGGCAAATGGCACAAATCGAATCTCGGATTCCTCCAGAGTTAGAGCTTCTAGCAGGTAACCGGAATTCGCTACCGATAAATCTCCAAACAAGACCCCCCCGGGCTGGACAGTAGAAACCCTTCTTTGCCGCCTGGATGGGGCATCTTCGTGAGTATCGCATTTGAAAAGAGTCAGAGACCCGGATTCCACAATAAAAAACCCATCCCGGCGGTCCAACGCAAACATCTCCCCCTGGGGAATATTGAGTATTCCTTGCTCGGAGCCTTCTTCTTCCAGTCCGGTGCTCACATCTGCTCCTCCTCAATGGTTCGTTTAACGAGCTGGGAGTAGGGGCCATCATTAATGATCATTTCATTGTGTGTTCCCCGCTCCTTAACCTCGCCCGAGGAAAGGACAATAATTTCGTCACAGTCCCGGATCGTGCTCAACCGGTGAGCCACGATGATTAAAGAGCAACCCCTCCGCCTAAGGTTGAGCATAACGAGCTGCTCGGTCTCTGCGTCCAGCGCACTCGTTGCTTCGTCTAAAATGACAACGGAGGGGTTGTTGACCAGTGCTCGTGCGAGTTCGAGGCGTTGGCGTTGTCCGCCCGAAAGATTGCCTCCATTTTCTAAGAGTACGGTCTCGTAACCTTTGGGCATATTTTGGATCACGTCATGTATTTCCGCATCCTTCGCTGCTTGAATGACATTCTCTTCCGAGATGGTTCTGTCCAAGAGCGTCAGGTTGTCACGGATAGTGCCCTCGAAGATGCCAAACTCCTGTTCTACAAATCCTAGAGTATTTCTGAAAACGACACTGGGTATTTTGGAGAGGTCAGTTCCATCGATAAAAATCTCTCCGCCAAGGGGCTTGTATAATCCGCATACGATCTTAGCGATCGTCGACTTCCCTGAACCGCTACCGCCTACGAGAGCGACACTTTTCCCGGGATTAAGCTTCAGGGAAAAATCCTCAATGAGCGGAGGCATGTTCGGGTTGAAGCCGAACTGGAGATTGTTTACCTCGACTTGCCCATCCAAACGAACAATCGGTCTTCCAGACGCATCGAGACCTATTTCATCCGGAGGATCCGCTTCAGGCGGATTGCTCATCACGTCTTCGACCCTGACAACATTACCGGTCAGTTCCTGAATATTACTGGAAAAATTAAAGATCTCCTGAAGCGGACGCAGGAAATTAGTCATCATGCTGTAGAAAGCCACCAGCATACCGACAGTCATTTGACCTTCCATGACACTGAGGCCGCCTAAGAGCAGGATCAGAAGACCGGTCATTTGCTTGGCAAACTCCGGGAGAACACCTAGCGCTAGCGACGAATTCTGCAGCCGCTGCATTGAATTCATGCCCTTTGCGAGATAGCCGCCAAACTTGGTGTAGAAGGTGATTTCCTGCCCGCCGGCTTTGATGGTCTCGATAGACTGGATCCCGGCAATGGCACATCCTTGGACTTTGCCCATTTCCAGAGACGCGCTTAGGTTTGCCTCCTTACGCTTTGCCGTAAGCTTTGCAAGAACAAGGAAGTTGACCAACGAGAAGCCAATCCCAATCAAGGTCAGCCATACATTGTAGAAGCAAAGGACTGCGCCGAGCACTAGCATGGTGATGACATTGGCAACCACTTCGGACATCGGTCCGGAAACAGTTTGGGCGATCGAGTCATTGAGCTTTGTCCTGTCGACTACTTCCCCAGGGTATCTCTGGGTATAAAACGAGATAGGAAGTCTGAGCAGTCGCCAAATGAAGCTAGTATTCAAGGAAATCATCTGCATCAACTGCAGACGTCGAGAAATTAGCGCCTTTAAAGAGTCGACAGTGATCTGGAGGAAAAGCACCCCGGCAAGAAAGGAAATCAGAGGCCGGAACCAGTCAGTGCGTTTATCCAGCAGGACGTTGTCGATGAATACTTGGGTTGCAGCAGGAAGCAGGAACTGGGGGAGAACAAGTAAGAGGCTAGCTACAAAGATATAGAAGAACCCTTTCTCGTAGCCCTTAAGAGTGCGAAATAGCGAGGGCCAGACACTCGGCTTGCGGCCGCTTTTCCTGAAGCCGTCTGCTGGCTGTATCGCCAGAGTCACTCCTGTGAATGCCGCTTTGAATTCCTTGATAGAAACCTCGCGGTGCCCAACTCCAGGGTCATTGATGTAAGCAGAGTTCTTACCGAAACCTTCCAAGGTAACGAAATGATTGAAGTTCCAGAAAATAACTACTGGAAGCTGGGTCTCCTTTAGCTTTTTAAAAGATCGAGTGAGCCCTTTCGCCTTGAAGCCGTAATGCTTAGCCGCATTTAAAATATTGGTCGCCTTGCTTCCGTCCCTTGACACGCCACACTGCATTCTTATCTCGGCTAGAGGTCGATAGCAGCCAAAGTAACCCAGCACCATCGATAGGCTTGCAGCGCCGCATTCCACGGCCTCCATTTGGAGAACCGTAGGCGTCTTGATCCGGGTCTTTTTTCTGCGGAAGAGAGGCACTGAAAGAATCAGAATTCAGGGGTGATGTCGTCCTTTTGCCCTTGGAGCCAAGTCCGTAGAAGTGGCAGGACGTAGGTGATCGGAGCTCGGTCATCGACTCTTACCCGATTCACAGTTGTGGTCCCTTGGCTCACCGCTACCGGGGGGTTTTTAGAAGTCCATTCGTAGCCGCTCTCCGAATCAGGTGACGATGCCCCTTGCAACTCGGTTTCCACCTCGATCATTGCGCCCTGTCCGGTTAGTGCAAACGCCAGCTCCTTACTGCCAACAATGTTCATGGCTGCTTCGCGGCTAACAGGAAAGGAAGACACGCTAACTACTTCGCCAATGATGCTCCCATAACGCTCCCTCTTTACGGTGGATGGAGTCACTTGGATTGTCATGCCCAGCTTGATTTTTTTTCCATCTTTCACTGAGAAATAGCACAGGTTTTTCATGGTCTGCGTGCTCTCGTCAGTGGCGAGAGAGAGGACGGGAGCCCCAAAAGCTACTGCTGTGCCTGCAGAAACCATCAATTGCATCACCTTGCCACCTGATTTCGACCGGATATGACGATTATTTTCTAGCTGCAGTTCCAGTTTTTCAACAGCTCGCCTTGATTCATTAATCTGATTTTTTAAGGTGAATTCCGTTTGGATATTCTTCTGCTTAGCTTGTTCAACTGACAAGTCGAGGGCCTGAATCTGGGCGTCATAACTGGCCATCTTGGTTTTGCTTTCCACCAGGTTACTTTCCGATTGTAAGAGCATTTCACTACTCACCAGATTATCCTTGGCCAATTGTAGGAGCGCCTCATTCCGCTTTTCCAGCGAGCGGTTAACATTCCCGGACAGCTCCTTTCCCTCTACGAGCAACTCCTTCTGTCTTTCGATAGAATTTAACTGGGCGAGAAACTGGTCATGATTGGCCTCAAGCGCCTCAGAGTTAGTCTTGTTGATTTCATTATAGGTTTCCTTCGCCTGCTGGAGTAATTGCTCGAGGGCAGGTTGCTGAAGGATAGCTACGACATCGCCTGCCTTGAGCTCATCGCCTGGCTTTACGGAAACCTCCTCGACTAGGCCGGGAGCCTGCGACTGAACTACTTTAACATTCCCTGGATTAATGAGGACCCCGAACCCAGTGACGTTCACCGGCATTCTTCCTAAGATCGACCAAGTGAGCCCGACTAGGACAACGATACCAATTCCAAATAAAGGGATCCATAGCTTCGCCCTTACGACCTGCAAGGTGTGGTCCATTTCATCGGGATTGCTTGCTGCCTCAAGGGCTTCTTTTGAGAAGATGTGCTTCATTAAATTTGCCCTTGATTAGACTTTGACCTTCGAAACCATCAGCTCAAAACGTTTGGCTGCTCGCTCAACTCCGTCGAGAAGTTGTGGTTCGATCTCGTCGATTTCTTCTTCGTCCTCTTTAGAGCGATCATCTCCATAACTTAGGGTGAGAATGGTGCTACGCATTCTTTGGGCTAAAAACATTCCTAAGGATCTGTAAAGCCGCGCTTGAAAACCAAGATCCGCTTCGAGCTTTGGTTTGAGTTTCTCGTGCCTTATTTCAAGGAGCAACGCTTCATCAAGTGCTCGGACGCTAGCAGTAGCGTTGCGTGAGTCTAACAAACTGATTTCTCCGATTACCTCACCCGACTCAAGCTCGGCGAGCTGCTTAGCTTTCGGGCTCTCAAGTTCCACACTCAATGAGCCATCCAACAAGAAATACATCGCCTCGACCTTGCGTCCCTGCCTTAGCAGCCAGTCACCTTCCTGCAGTCGCCTTCCGGAACCATTTTCGATCAACCACTCAAGGTCTCCATCATCTAGTATTCCTAATATGATTAGTGACTTTCTCATAAGTTATTTCAACCGCGGCGCTGTCTTGGACTCTTATTCAAACGCTCTCTAGCGGATTATGGTCAGCTCATAGAGTTATGAGAATCCTGAATGTATTTTTTAATTCGCTGACTGAGGAAATTTACCTTATCGACCGGGAATCGCTCCGGAGAATATCTGAAGCTCCACCCAACCCCCTCTCTGCTTCGGTGTGCATACAAGACCAGAGCAGGGTTATGAGGATCCGGAAGCGAATCCTGCCCGTAAGCCGAATGCTTCATGATTGCAAAAGGTACATTTGACCGAAAAGTGTCATCGATCCTCGCTCGATAGACAAAGCGCAACTTAGGAATGCTAATTTCTCCCATCTGTTCACGAACTGCTTCACTTTTAGACATGTAACGAAGCAGCCCAAACCCGATCCCTTCATTGGGAATGCCCGCCCGTGATTGCCGGACTGATTCGAAGAAATTGAGCCTACTCTCAGAACGGGGAACCTTCACTAGAAGTGGGAAATGATGAACTAGCCACCCGACGGTGCGCTGAGGCTTGCTCTCACCGGCAAAGTGAATCCGCCCATGGTGCTCTAGTTCCACGTAACAACAATCCTTACCGGTAGCTTCACTCCAGCTGAACGCCAATGCTGCTAGAAATAGGTCGTGCTGATCCTCGGCACTATTCCAACGCTTTAGGACATGATCAGCTTGATCTCCTGTAAGTTCGCCTTCGATAATTGAATCATGAGCAGTGTCTTTTCCCTCAATCACTCCAGGAGCAATGCTGTCCCAAGGCCAGCTAGCCTTTGCTGAGGATCCTACGCTGACCCAGTAGTCGAGTTCTGCCTCTACCTCCCTTGATTGCGCCATGGAAGACAGGCGTCTTGCCCATAACCCAAAACTTGGATCCGGTAGTTTAAGGGAGGGATAACCTTGGCCTCTCCCGAGTGAACTCCAGCACTGATTAAACTCCGCTACCAAGGTCATTATTGAGAGCGCATCGATTGCTAAATGGTGGAAGGCTAGGCAAAGGAGTCCTCTCTGCTGACTTCCCCTATCATAGAGAAATGATCTGAATAATGGGCCTCCCTCCAAATTGAATCCCTTGAGCAGCTCTTCTTCCACCGCGGCAGCCTGCGCCTTTACCCGTTCACCTCTGAGACCTCTCATATTCAGGATTTCAAACTGAAGTGAATTTTCACTTGTCCCATACTCTTGGTGCCATCTTCCCTCAAAGAAACGGAAACGGAGTTGGAAGGCATCGTGCCGAGCAACCAACCATTCCAGCACCCTCCGTATCTGGACGGGGTCAGGCGCCACCGGGGTTCGGAGAAATAACATCACAAAATTTCGTGAAGGAGCCACCGCGTTTTGCTGGAGCAACTCCTGTTGAATGGGAAGTAACGGGATCTCTCCTGCGTCCGTCTTGTCTATTCCTTTGGGCTGGTTATCTCCGGTTGGCTCTTGAGTTGGCAAAAGGGGTTCGAGAAGACACTTCTGAACCAGTGTAGCGATTTCTTGGACCGTATTGGAAAAAGTGAAAAGTCCGGGATCGACTGATATTTGAAACTCAGCCTCCATTGCTAAATGAAGTTCAACGAGGGTCAGTGAATCCAGTCCCAACTGTTTTATCGGTATTTGCGTTTCTACAGCTGGCCCTGGAAGCCTGAGAAGGACAGAAAGCTGGCTCACCAGATACTTTTCCAGCAGTGAAATCTGAGGTGTGTTGGGTGAGATTTTTGGATCCGCTAGTAAGCTCCACCTTCTCAGTGTTTCGCCCTGCTTAGTCGCTGGTAAAAGGCGATAAGCACCTTCACTGGAGCGAGCATGCTCTTCGTGTAATCCCGGGGCTACAGCTCGATCTTCAGCGAGATCCGATCTATGGAGAATGGTTAACACCTTATCCCTGTAGCCTTGAGCGCAGGCAAACCGGCGTATTTTTCCACTAGTTGTTCTTGGAATCGCTCCCTGCTTAAGCAGGACAACGGAAGTAATCTGTAATCCCAGTTCTTCACCCACCGCAGCTCGGATCCGCCGTGCCACGTCGCCAAGATCTGCCTGCCGGATCTGGGCTCTTGCGATTTCACAGACCACCGCTACTTGGTCGACTTCATCTTTTCCCATTAAAAACGCGCAGGCGCCATCCGCCTTGATCGCCGGATGGGCCGCCGTGCAAACCTGCTCGACGTCCTGCGGATAATAGTTCAGGCCCCTTACTATAATCAGGTCCTTAAGCCGACCTGTTAGATACAATTCTCCTTTATGGATAAAGCCAAGATCACCAGTTCTCAGGAACCTCTTTTCCGTCCCTTCTTCATTCCGGTCTGCAAAGGATTTCGCAGTTGCTTCCTCGTTATTCCAATAACCAGAGGAAACGCTTGAACCAGAAATCCATATTTCGCCCACTTCATTTGGCGGCGTAGTAGCTCCTGTTTTAGAATCCACGATTCTTACTTCAAAGCCATCAGCAATTTTTCCTGTGCTCACGAGCAATCGTTTCTGCATGGATTCCCGCATGAGCTTATCAGGGCTGTCCCCAAGCGGCATCACGAGGCCTTGTTCAAGATCCTTTTTGCTGAATGTCTCGATCAGTGGGCTAGTCTGACCTGCTTCCCCGGAGACCCACAAGGTCGCCTCTGCCAAGCCGTAGCATGGCCGCATCGCGTTACTCTCGAATCCACAATCGGCAAATGTTTCTGAAAAACGATTTAACGTTTCGCAGCGAATTGGCTCAGCACCATTCAAGGCTACCTCCCAGCTGGAAAGATTAAGATTGGCGCGTTGCTCTCTTGAAATACGACTGACACATAGTTCGTAGGCGAAGTTTGGGGCAGCACAGATAGTTCCCTTATAGCGCGTTATTGCTTCAAGCCAGCACGAGGGACGAAACATAAATTGGCTGGGAGCCATGTGCGCGTCCAAGAACCTCGAATATACCGGGAGGAGAATGCTAGTGAGTCCCATGTCATGGTAGGGCGGCAACCAGCTGACTCCGACAGAATCCCGCGAGACGCCTGTGGCACGCGCAATGATTCTTAGATTAGCTAAAAAATTCCCATGAGTTAAGGTGACGCCTTTTGGTGATCCCGTAGATCCTGAGGTGTACTGGATCAAAGCTAAGGCCGAGCGTGTCAATTCAGGTTCGATCCAATCTCCGTCTCTATCGCGTTCTATGGAATCAAGATCAATACATGGGATTTCTTTAGCAGCCCAATTCTTCGCGATTGCGAGTGTCTTTCCGCTGCCGACAAGAGCCGAGGGCCGAGCATCATGAGCAATACGCAGAAACCGACTTGATGCTTTTGATGTCTCCTTGCCCGCCGGAGGATAATTAGGGACTACAATTGCTCCAGCATACAGGCAGCCAAAAAGCGCAGCCATAAATTGTAGACCAGGCGCTTCCAGCAGAATTACAGGCCGCCCTACAACATCATGCTCGGATAGATTGGCAGCAATAGATCTCGCCTCACGATCCAGCTCCCCGTAAGTCAGCCGGGATTCATCTAAATCATCCCCGGCCAGATAAATAAAAGCAGTCTTGTCAGGATCAACGCTGGCTCGATGTCGCAACATATGAACCAGCGAACTGAAATCTGGATCCATATTTTATTGAGCCAATCTAGGAGATGCCATTCGCGTGTAATCCATTAGGGAGTAGCTACAGCAAGAATGGAAATGCACGTAAGGAAAATTTCTCTCTTAGCAACCACGATTCTTGGGGACCAGAAGGTTCCCCTAAGGTAATATTTTTGGATTGTTGGTTAGGAGCTTCCTCCGCTGGCGCCACCACTCACCACCTCCAACTCAAACTCAGTAAGTCCTTCGTCAGATTCCTGTAGTTCTTCCCAGCCGGCTTCCAGCTCTTCTTGGGTAAATTCAAAGCCGCTCTCTTTGCCTAGTGCGACAAGGTCAGCACCTGCTTTTACTTTTTCCTGCAAGTCAGTGCTTTCGGCTACGGCTTTACGGAAATTTGTGAGTGTTTCGTTCATTGGTATTAAGATTGTTTGTTAGCAAAGACCGTTGGACACTACCCGGCCACCACTGACCACATCCAACTCAAAGTCAGTAAGTCCTTCTTCGGATTCCTGCAGTTCTTCCCAGCCGGTTTCTAGTTCTTCTTGGGTGAATTCAAAGCCGCTCTCTTTGCCTAGTGCGACAAGGTCAGCACCAGCTTTGACTTTTTCTTGCAAGTCAGTGCTATCGGCTACTGCCTGACGGAATTTAGTGAGTGTTTCGTTCATTGGTTTTGGAATTGTTCGTTAGGAAAGAAGGTTGGGCCGAAGGCCACCACTGACCACATCCAACTCAAAGTCAGTCAATCCTTCGTCGGATTCCTGTAGCTCTTCCCAGCCGCTTTCCAGTTCCTCTTGGCTGAACTCGTAGCCGTTTTCTTTACCTAGTGCGACGAGGTCTGCGCCGGCTTTGACCTTTTCCTGCAAGTCAGCGCTGTCGGCTACTGCTTTGCGGAAGTTTGTTAGTGTTTGGTTCATATCTACCCATCTCCTATCAGCAGGGAGCATTGGTGAGCAAGCACGGGGCTTGTGGCTACCGGGGGCGGCGTCTTAACGATCCGAATCGCCGTCGTTAGGATCAACAGGCCCAACAGGCTCAACAGGGCGCGTTGGAGGCTGAACAGAAGTTCTTACCACGCGAGTGCGGAAAAAGCGGCTAGCTGTTTGGCTGTTCACCGTTTGGCTCCAGAATGGAAGCCAGCTAACAAGATCGGAGCTGCTCTCAATAATCACATCAAAGTCACCGGTCGAATTCTCAGGTAAGACCAAAACCGAGCTTGGGGTGACGGCGTTAATCTCGGAGGCAGACGTGATTTTGAGGGTGATCGGGACACCTTTTTTGGGCCAGTTGGAATGTTAGGTTCCGGGGACTGGTTCTAGTTGCGCCATGATTCTGGCAAAGCCGTCGGGGCTCTGGAAGCCCAATCTGCTGTGCGGGTGGACGCGGTTGTAGAAGC
>JAQWTV010000129.1 GCA_029242545.1 Roseibacillus sp. | reverse complement strand
GGTCCCTGCAATGGCGCATGAAGTCTGCATCTGATCCCGCACTCCATCATGTGGTCACCAGCAATGTCGAGGTCCTTTCACGACCTCTTCATCCCCAGTCCTGGGTTACCTTGAAGATCGATTTGCGACGGTCCCCGGCCGGGGCTCTTCACAAGCAGCTCACTATCCGAGCATCGCCCCCAGGCGGGCGCACACTTCCTCCACATTCTCTCGCGAATTAAAGGCAGATATCCGAAAGTAGTCTTCACCCGCAGCGCCAAATCCTGCACCCGGGGTGACCACCACCTGTGCTTCGTGTAACATTCGGTCAAACATCGCCCAGCTATCAACCCCTTCGGGGCAGCGCACCCAGACATACGGAGAATGCTCTCCTCCATAAACATCCAATCCACAGTTTTCACAGGCACTCTTCAAAAGAGCCGCATTGCCCATGTAGTGCTCGACCAGCTTACTGATCTCGGCCTTGCCCTCCGACGAATAGAGAGCTTCCGCTGCGCGCTGAACCGGGTAGCTCACGCCATTAAACTTAGTGGAATGCCGACGGGCCCACAGACCGTGCAGAGACACTCTTCCCCCACTTCCATCAGACCCTGTAAGCTCCTTTGGGACGACGATAAAGGCACAACGCGTTCCAGTGAACCCGCCATTTTTGGAGAAGGATCGGAACTCGATCGCACACTCCCGGGCTCCCTCAATCTCATAAATTGACCGCGGCAGGTCAGGGTCCTGAACAAAGGCCTCATAGGCCGCATCATAAAGAATGACCGCATCATGTTCGCGCGCATAGGCTACCCATTGTTCCAGCTGCTCTCTGGTTGCCACCGTTCCGGTGGGGTTGTTCGGGTAACAGAGGTAGATCAAGTCTACTTTTTCCTGCGGTAATGCAGGGGTAAAATTATTTTCTGCGGTGCACGGCAGGTAAACCAAGCCCCCATACTGACCACTCTCGTCTCCCTCTCCGGTGTTTCCCATCATTACATTGGTATCCACATACACCGGATACACCGGATCCGTAATGGCGATCCTCTGTCCAACCCCGAAGATATCGAGGATGTTCCCGCTGTCGCACTTCGATCCGTCCGAGACGAACACCTCATCTGCCTCGACGTTTAGTCCTTGGTAGGAGTTGTCCGCGATAGCCTGCCGTAGAAAGTCGTATC
Source organism: Roseibacillus sp. (assembly GCA_029242545.1). GTDB lineage: Bacteria > Verrucomicrobiota > Verrucomicrobiia > Verrucomicrobiales > Akkermansiaceae > Roseibacillus_B. Next base: position 3,705 of record JAQWTV010000129.1, on the reverse strand, counting down.
CCTGCTCGGGGCCGTATCCCCGAAAACTTCCCCTCTCGCCCAGCTCATCTACTGCCTCTTTCATTGCCGTTCTTGCAGCGAGAGGCAGTGGTTCGGTTACATCCCCGATTCCGCAGCGGATAAGCCGCTTCGTTTTCTCAGGTTCAGCATCAGAAAATGCGTTCACCCGCCGCGCGATCTCAGGAAAGAGGTAGCCCGCCTGGAGCTTCAGGAAATTTTCGTTGATTCGAGCCATGGCGTGCACCCTGTAGCTGGCATCAGCCAAACTCGCAAGCACCAGAGTTCCCTCCGCGAATTTTGAGGCCAAAAAAATCAGCCGGGCCCACTGGCCCGGCTGATTCATGAGAAGTCTCGTTTCCCCGAAGCTTATCCTACGGCCTTGCGCAAGCCCTCTGCCACTGTGTCCCAATTGATAACGTTAAAGAAGGCCCCGACGTAATCAGGACGTCGGTTCTGGTAATTCAGGTAGTAGGCGTGCTCCCACACATCAAGGCCAAGAATTGGAACACACCCCGCACATCCAGAAATTTCACCCATGAGGGGATTGTCCTGATTCGCGGTGGAGCAGACCCCCAGCTTGCCTTCTTTATCTGAGCAGAGCCACGCCCATCCGGAACCAAACCTTGTCATCGCCGCCTTCGTGAAGGCTTCCTTAAAACCGTCAAGAGAGCCGAATGCAGCGTTGATCCCGTCCGAAACCTCACTGGTCGGCTCGTTGGACCCACCTGGCTTGATGCAGTCCCAGAAGTGACTGTGATTGAAATGGCCCCCTCCGTTGTTCCGCACAGCCCCCCGGATGTCTTCGGGAACATCCCCGATATTCATCACCAGCTCACAGATGGACTTGTCCGCAAGCTCCGTTCCTTCGATTGCCGCATTCAGGTTAGTTACGTAGGCATTGTGATGTTTGCTGTGATGGATTTCCATCGTGCGCGCGTCGATGTGCGGCTCGAGCGCATCATATGCATAGCCAAGATCGGGAAGTGTATGAGCCATTGGAATAATGTGTTGATAGATGTTAGCATGTTTGCTTTGCGCCTCCCGGAGATTTCCGGATAAATGACACCCAAAGCTTCTTCCTTCGTAAGAAAGCAGCTTCCATCCATTCCGCAAGGGCAACTTCACCATGGAACTACAACCTTCGCTCTTTCTTCTCCTCCTTATTCTGGGCACGTCGCTGGGGGCATCCCTGACTTGGTTCCTGTGTCATAACAGCCACCAGGCGACGCGCATTCGTCACCGCGAGCGCACCAAGGCTCTCCTTAAATCTTCTGCAGAGCTCGAGGCCTGCTGCGCCAAGCTGGAAGCACAAGTTCAGAAGCTCCGCAGCAGCGAGGCTGGATCCCTGCGGCGTGAAGTAAAACTTGAGGCCCTCCTCCAAGCTGAGCAACGACGCACCGCTGACAGGGAGCAACTTCTGAGAGAGTCCGAATCCCGGATTCTTCAGGGATTCCAGTCAGCCTCTCTCCGGATTCTCCAAGCGAGTGAGGAAAGCGAGTCCGAGAATACCAGTCCAGCAAAGGCACCCTTCAGGGGAAAGGGCTTTTCCGAAGATCAGGATGCAAACAACCCCTCCGCCACGCTCCGGGAGAACGTGGTTTCCGGTATGCTCGAAGATAGTGCTGCAGTTATTCCCGCACCTTCTCAAGACACGCCGGTCTCCCTAACGCGAATTGAACCGTAGGAAGTCCTCAGCACTCTCTCACCTCGAGGTAGCGCTAAAGCTCCTTCACGAAGATATTAGCAAACTGAAGCGGGTTGCCGTGGTGTTGGAATCCCAGGCGCCCCGTAAGCTGGACCCCCGGTAACTGAGCGTCATGCAGGACAACCTTTCCGTTGAGAACGACTGTAAGACGGTCACCCTTAACTGTGATCACATACCGGTTCCACTCTCCAACCTTGTTATCCGCAGGAACTCGTGGAGTGAGCGCTGCCCGGATTGGAAGAGGCTGTTTTCCATCGTTGCGAATACCGTAGACCTCACCCGAGCCAACGGTCCAATTCCAGAGGTTCACCTGGGTCCGGACTGCTCCCCGTAACAATACCCCGCTGTCATACTCATCGATCTCAGCGGTCACCCCTTTCTTATCGGCCCCTGTTTTTTGCAACCCGTTGAGCAGCAAAACAGGCTGATTCCGCTTTCCACTGTGTTCCCCGGTCCAACGCCAGTCCACAACAGTGGTAAAATCCTTATATTCTTTACTGGTCCAGAGGTTAGTCCCCTTCCCATCGTAGTGCAGGATCCATCCATCCTTGACTGTCCAGTGGCCTTTGTTGTTCGCGTCCTCCGCAAAGTTCTGGAGAGATCCGCCCGTCATGACGGGCGTGAACCCCAGGCCCGCGAGCGTCTCATCGGCCTTACCTGTCGGCTGATACCAGGCTTCCGACTTGTCTTCCTCGAAGGAAATTTCCGCAATCCGCATTTTGCGGACACGGATGATATCACCGTGCCCTGCAAAGCAAATGTGACCCTTCCTGCGCTTAACGCCCTGATGCTTGGGCTTCTTTTTGCTCAGCTCTTCCAGGTTGACGTCGGTAATACAGACTTCGTTGAGCTCCACCGTGAGCCGTGGCCCCCGGATTGTGACCCGCTGCTTGTTCCAGTCTCCTACCGGAGCGAGATGCCCGCGGAGGGATGGCGCCAGAGAATAGACTGAACCGTGAAACTGCCATGCCTTCAGGTTCTTATATTTATCCGCGGTATTATCGAGGATCTGCAATTCCATCCCAGTGTAAGCCGCATCCCCGCTGCCAGGATAATGAACCCCCAGTCCATTGTTGGCTCCAGCAGTCAGTTGAAATTCAAATTCGAGGATATAGTCTGCATACTGCTTCTCCGTGATTAGATTCCTTGATTTGCCAGACGACTCAATAATCCCGTTCTTGACGAAATATCCGTTCTGTTCGGTTTTTCCCGGAGCTCCAAAGTTGGTGAAATCCTTCCCGTTAAAAAGCTCTACCCAGTCGGCAGAGGCAGGAAGGGACAGTGCGATTAGGCAGGCAGCAAGTGCTTTCATGGCGTTGGTATGGTTTATATGTGATGAAAAGAATGTGGTGAGATTTCGGGCCAGACGGTTGAAATTGATTAGAGCTCCACGGTTTTTCCCGTGCGGTAAGATTCATCTGCCGCCGCCACAATCCGCATCGAGTTGAGGGCGTCCTCCATATGATCACCGAGGTCAAGGTCCTCCTGGATGGCCTTGAGGAAATACTCCTGCTCCCGAAAGCAGAGTTCATCATGGTTCGGCTCGTCATTCATGTCGATCCACTCGTCTTCCTTGGTGAACTCCTTGTTTTCATCTACTTCGCTATGATGAATTCGAAGGGCCTCGGTCTTGCTGTGGGCATCCACATCCGCAGAAGCGCCTTTGCTCCCTGCGTCCTTAGCTTCGATGGTAACGCAGCCCTTAGGGCCCACCACGTCCTTAACAAAGAAGGCCATCTCACTCATCATGGGGCCCCACCCTGCCTCATACCACCCAACACTTCCGTCCTCAAATGCCACCTGCAAGTGCCCGTAATTGATTTTATCCTCGGGGATATCATCCGTAAGCCGCGCCCCCAGGCCCGACACCCGAACTGGCCGGGAACGGGTCATCTGGCACATCACGTCGACGTAGTGCACACCACAGTCCACGATCGGAGAGATCGAGGAAATAAGGTTCCGATGGGTCTCCCAGGCCGAGCCTGAGCTTTGTTGATTCA
>JAQWTV010000127.1 GCA_029242545.1 Roseibacillus sp. | reverse complement strand
TGGCACGTTACGGGAGAGTTACACTGGGGTCTAGCCCTTTGGACTTTTCTGGGAGCCGCAGCTATCCAGGTTGCAACCAACTTTTTTAATGACGCTATCGATTGCGAAAGAGGAGCTGACACGGAGTGTCGTCTCGGGCCTCGACGGGTTACAGCCAGCGGATTGCTCTCACGGCGGTCGGTCTACTATGGCGCATACGCATGTCTTGTGGCTGCATGCCTATGCTCTCTGCCGCTATTGCAATCTCGGGGATGGATTATTGCAGTCATAGGTATTCCCTCCCTGTATCTATCGTATGGTTACACGGGGGGGATTTTTCCTCTCGCCTATCTGGGGTTGGGTGAGATTTTTGTGATCCTTTTTTTTGGGATCGTCGCGGTTGGCGGCAGCTATTTTGTTCAAGTAGGGACTTGGGGATGGCCTGCAGGAGTTCTTGGCTTGCAGGTTGGAATGCTCAGTGCGGTTCTGATCGCGATCAATAACCTGAGAGATGTGGAGGAGGATAGGAGGAGTAATAAAAATACGTTGGCTGTTCGTTTTGGAGCTGTGGCTATTCATCGAATGATCACTGGGCTGGTCGCGGTGGCCATGATGCTGTCTTTTCTTGGTAGCTACTACGGGGTTTCGTGGTTTCTCGTTCTGAGTGTTCCTTGGTTCCTCGTCGGTCTGCTCTGTGTGAGGGGAGTGAAGGCTTCTCCGCCGAGCCGTCGTTATAATCGTTTCCTTGCGATTGCTGCAGTCCAGTTAATGCTTTTTGCCATATTATTTACCGTTGCAGTTTTGCTCTAGTGCTGTGAGTGCAGCTGGAAGATTTATTCGCTACAGGTGATGGAGCCCATTTACCATTGGAAATACACCCTCAAGTCCAACAGGAATCTCAATGCGGTTTCCTCGCGGCGAGAGTTCGAGGGGGCTCTTCTCCGGATTGGAGAAGGCTTTGGCTGTCTCCATCCGTGGCCCGAGCTGGGAGATCCCGAGCTTGAAGATCTACTTATAGAATTCGGGGCGAATGAGCTAGTTAGCGATCTTGCTAAAGGGGCATTGAGAATGGTGAGGATCGATAGTGCAGCCCGGGAGAGAGGGGAGTCACTGATTGATTCCGTGAAGCGGTATATTCCGGAGAGCCATGCTACTTTGCCAGAGTGCTCCATGGGCGCGGTGGAAGAGTCCGTAGAAAGGGGCTACAGTGTGGTAAAGGTAAAGGGGGACAGGGAATTCAGGGGGCAACTGGCGCATTTAGAGGAGATTGTAAGGCGTTGGCCCCAACTTTCATGGCGTATCGACTTCAATGAAGTTATGACGAGCGAGGAAACGCTGGCTTTGTGTCAAAGTCTCCCTCGTAATTTAAGAGAGCGGATCGACTTTCTGGAAGATCCCTGCCCGTGGAATAGGGAGCAATGGGCTCTTATTCGGAAAACCTCAGGGCTTGAGCTGGCACGGGATCGCGGATCGCACCATCTCGAGCCAGAGGAGAGGATCGTGGTTATAAAGCCATCGCGAGCCGATCTCGACGTTGAGGACCTTGAAGGTAAGACCCTGGTAGTGACCAGCAATATGGATCATCCTCTAGGTCAGTGTTTCGCGGCTCAGCAGGCTGGAAGCATGGGTTTGGAAGGAGTGAGTTTATCGAGTGGAGGTCTGCAAACGCACGGGCTTTTTGAGCCGGATCAATTCACAGAGCGGTTAGGAATTGCCGGACCCAGCTTTACTGCTCCGGGAGGAGTGGGTCTTGGATTCGATGACCTTTTACAAAAGTTGCCATGGAAACGCCTGAGCTGACACGGAGGGAATTTTGGGCGTCCAACGAGTGCTGTGTAATGGCGCCCCCTGGTCGTGAGGCAGAAGGCGAGGAGATCTGTGAGGCCTTTGAGGATCAGGAGAGCGTGTTCTTTGCTACTTCCGGCTCCTGTGGCTCTCCAAAGTGGGTAATGTTCCAGCGAAGAGCGCTTCTGGCATCTGCCGCAGCAGTGAATCAGCATCTTGAGGTGTCAGAATGCGATCGTTTCATGCTGGCCCTTCCCCTGTATCATGTGGGTGGATTCGGGGTAGTGGCTCGGTCATACGCTGCAAATTGCTCCGTTACGACTCTCGAAGGAGGTTGGGATCCGAGATGCTTTAAGGAGGCGGTTGAGTTGGACCACTCCACGCTGACCTCTCTCGTTCCCACGCAGGTCCACGACCTTGTTGCGCTTGGATTGAAGGCTCCGCGGTCCCTGCGTGCAATTATTGTTGGCGGTGGAAAAATGAATGAGGAAGAAGGACGACTCGCACGTGAACTGGGATGGCCGGTGCTACAAAGTTATGGAATGACCGAGGCAGGATCTCAGATAGCTACTGCAGATCTGGCTTCTCTAAATGAGCCCTTCCGGGCAGGTCCTCTGCCAATTCTTCCTATCTGGAAATGCCGAACAAGCGCGGAGGGGTGTCTGGAATTCAGAGGGCCGGCACTCTGTGAATGCTACATTCAGAGAGGTCGAGGAGAGATGTTCTGCCGGGGAGCTAGCAACAAGGCAGGATGGTTCAGCAGTAGTGACCTCGTCCAGCTAAGGGGTGGACAGGTGACCGTGAATGGCAGGGCGGACCGGAAGGTGAAGATTCTTGGGGAGTTGGTAGACGTGGAGGCTATGGAGAGTGAAATAAAGGACTGTCTGAATTATGAGAATGTCTGTCTTCTCGCCCTTCCTGATTCAAGGCGGGGGACGCGGTTGGTGTTGGTTATCGAAGAGGACTTCAACAGGGATCCGGGTCTTTTGAAGAAGGTGAACAGGGGGAAGGCTGGTATTTTTAGGATAGATGAGATTAGGGCCGTGGCCCAACTGCCAAGAACTGCGATGGGCAAGATTGATTCAGGCGCTCTCCGTAAGCAGTTTGGCTCGTCCCAGAATATCCAGATGGAGTGAAGGTCCTTGAGTAACCTAGGAATGCGCTGCTGTAATGGAGGGCCAATTTTACGAAGTGAGGAAAGGTAGCGTGATCGAAGGATGCCTCAAATTCCCGATCTCTGGATAAGGGTTCGCCTTCGTTGACAGGCGAGTATCGGGGCATAGACTGTCGCCCGGTGAAAATAAGCCGTCCATCCCTGATCATTTCTCTGTGCCTTTTTCTAGGTTCGTTGCTGACAGGGTGCTCAGGAATGGGAAGGCGGTTAGATGACCCTCGGCGCAATCGCTCTTGGACCAGGGCGATAAAGCAGGAGTTACAGACGCTGGGATACCGGAATTGGATAGTAATCGGAGATGCAGCCTTTCCTTTACACAGCAGGCCGGGAGTGAGGACGATATTCATCGACGATAAGATTCCTGAAGTCCTCCAGGAGGTTCTTGACGAGTTGGAAAGGGTACAGAATGTCACACCGCGAATCTATCTCGCTAGAGAACTTGCTGAGATTCCTAACGATCGCGCTCCAGGTATCGGGAGTTACCGGCGTAAAATCGAAAGCGCCCTGCGAGGCTATCCTGCGAGAGAGATGGAATTCCGATCGTTGTCCCTTCTTCTTGAAGACAGCGCGAATAAATTTACAGTGCTAGTCTTCAAGACTTCAACGGCCCTGCCATATTCGGGAATTTTTATTGAACTTGATAGCGGTTACTGGGATCCGGAGTCAGAGCGGGATATACGGGAACGGCTTGAGAAAAAACTTCGGATCGAGTCAACCTAGGTTTCTCTTAATGAAGCATAACGAAGAGCGACTGACCCGGGAACGGGAAGAGGCCTGGATCGGCGATGCGGTTCTAGCGCTATTTGTAAGGGAGTGGATTCTTAGAAAGGAAAGCTCTCTTGATGGCGAAAAATTTATTCGTTTCACTTCCAACGAGTTCCTCCGGGTGATTGGCAATCCAACCCAGGTAGAGGCCCGGATAGGCCGGGTCTATCGGGATGAAGGTATGGCGAAGGCCTACACCTACATAGAGGAAAATTTGCTACCTGTTTTTCTGGGGCAGGAGCGCGCCAGGAATCAGCGAATTCGAAATGGCGAGCTTAAGGGCTAAGCCTTGTGATGTTCCAATCTCCGCCCTCCGGGGTGAAGACTAGTCGGTCGTGCAGTCTGCTGGGACGACCCTGCCAGAACTCGATATAATCTGGTTTTACGCGAAAACCACCCCAGAAGGGAGGGAGGGGGATCTCACTGCCCTCAGGCCATTTTTGATTTAATTGGGCTTCAAGGTTCTCGAGATGTGACCGGTCTGTGATAGCAGAGGTTTGGTGTTCAGAAACCCAGGCGCCAATCTGGGCGCCCCGGGGTCTCGATTGAAAGTAAGACCTCGATTCCTCTTCGCTCGTGCGGGAAACCGTGCCGCGTATAATAATTTGTCGCTCAAGCTCCCGCCAATGCATGACCAGAGAGGCCCTCGGGTTAGCTTCGAGATCCTGGGCCTTTCTCGAACTATAATTGGTGAAGAAACTGAAGTGCCCATCGTTCAGACCCTTGAGTAAGACGGTGCGAGCGGAGGGTTCTCCTTCCCTGTTTGCGGTAGCCAGAGTCATGGCGTTAGGGTCAGTCACCCCGGACTCAACTGCATCTTTAAACCAGCGTTCGAACTGAAGGAAAGGATCAGCAGCAACGTCGGCCTCGGCGAGACCTGCCCGCTCGTAATTTTCACGCAGGTCGGCCAGGCGGATCGTTTCCTTGCTCATTTGATCTGAATATACGCGGATTACAGCGAAAGCGGTGGAGTTTTTCCTACCCGAGTGGCTCTGAAGCAAAACTAATTTGCCCACTGGTAGACCCTGACGTAGTCGACCTGCATAACTTGGGGGAACTGGCTTGCCGGGATGCGATCTGCGCTCTGATCTTCCTTTTCAAAGAAACGGCCGTCGACGGCGACATTCAATATCAGGTGGAAGGGCTGGTCGTAGGGCGCAGCCGGGTTTTGACGAGCGCTAGCTGACCACCACTCGCTGGCTTTCCGCGTTTTCCATCGCACCCCATCAAACCACCACGAGATTTCGCCTGCGTTCCATTCAATGGCATAGACATGGAAATCCTCAGCCGCATTTTTCCCAGGGAATTTATAGGTATGATCCAAGAAGACATTGTTTGGCCACTTTCCTCCGAAATGCAGGGCGCCGAGAGTTTCAGTTACTTTATTTCCTCTGGACTCAACGATATCAATTTCGCCTCCAGCGGCCCAACCCCCATAGGGCGAGTTCGTGGGCATCATCCATATTGCTGGCCAGATTCCCTGCCCGCTAGGGACCTTTGCCCGGATCTCGAATCGCCCAAATTTCCAGTCTCCACGGTTCATGGTACGTAATCTTGCCGAGGAGTAAGGTTGCGTCTTGCCGTCGCTGGTTGCATGTGGGTCACGGTAGACGGCTATGTTGAGGGATCCGTCTTTGACGAAACTATACTTGGGATCCGTTCGGTAGGCCTGGCGCTCGTTGTTGCCGCCTCCATAGTTGTTTTCTTCCCGCCCCCATTTTCCGAAGTCTATACGATCTCCATCAAACTCGTCGTGCCACACGAGTGCCCATTTCTTGCTCGGTCTATGAAGGCGGTATTCTCCCCCAGGCTGGAGGGTTGACCAGAGATCTCCAGTCCCAACGATTGCAGGCCCAACGTTCTTCCAGAGAGAGCGGCCCGTGGGATCAGAAGTTTTAACCTGTAGTTGGTGGAGTGAGCCCTTTTCCGTGGAAAAGCTCAGGCTGAGCGCAGGGCCACTCTGCAGAGTCGGCTCGGCAAGAAGCAGATTCGGCAGGAGGGCGATGAAAAGGAGAGATATGCGCATGCACTATCCTAGCACGTTTGAAGGCCGCCCTGCAAAAGCCCCTCACCCCATGGCCATTCTGAGCTCGTGATTCCAGCGGTTCAGGACTTTCTAGGGAACATCGATGCCGTAGGTCTCAAAGGCTTCCTCGATCGCGCTACCTGATTCTTCCATTTCTCCACCCAGTTCCCCCATAGTCTCGCCCCAGTCTTGCATGATCTGACCGAAGAGAGGATCATCGGCCATTTTCTGGGCGAACCATGGCCCCATCGCCTCCTGCCCGCCTGTAAGCACCTCGACGGGGATTGGTATTTCCTCCATGTGGGTTGCCATGTCCGCGGCAGCGTCCCGAAACCTGTTCACAGGTTGTTTAAGGTCCTCGGGCAGGTCGCCCGTTTCGATAGTGCTGAGCTTGTCGCTCAGTTGATTTAAATTACGCATGGTGTCGAGCATCTGCAGCGGGTTGCCACCACCCTCGGCATCCTGTAATTTTTCGATGAGCTCGATAACTCCTTTTTCCCTCAGCTCAGTGGTGAACGCGATGACAGAGGCCGGAGCCGCGGGCTTGTTGGCGACTGGCGCATCTTCCTCAGGCGCTGGCTCAGGCGCTGGCTCAGGAGTTTCCTCGGGTGCGGGTTGGGTGGAGCCAGTCTCTGCTGCCAGTGCATGCTCCTTCTCCCCGCAGGCTGTCAGGAAAAGACAGAGGCAAAAGGCGGCTGAAATGACGGTAAGTGCAAGTTTCATGATTGCCCTGACTTTCGCTGATATCAGCTACGTTACGAGGATTATTTCCGACATCCTTCTATGGGGAGTTGAGCTGAACGGTGATAGTCGGAAAGTAGGGTAAAAGCAGGTGACCCGGAACTCACCGTATTTGATCACTTAAGGTTTTCGCACAAGGATCGGAGAGATGCTTGGATGCATTTATGCACGAAGACGTCTCGAAAGTGCTTATCGAGATGCGGGAGCCACGGGCTTAACGGTTCTATCGATTGTGGCCGGGGGCGGAATCTTACTTCGATTCCGCCTCTTGGCAGCTGGCTCTGCAGTCTCCTCCGGCTCAGGCGTTGGCTCTGCAGTCTCCTCCGGCTCAGGCGCCGGTTCTGGAGTTTCCTCCGGCTCAGGCGTTGGTTCTGGAGCTTCCTCCGGCTCAGGCGCTGGTTCTGGAGCTTCCTCTGGTTCAGGCGCTGGTTCTGGATTTTTCTCGGGTGCGGGTTGGGTGGAGCTAGTCTCTGCTGAGGAAGCCGGGTCTTTCTCACCGCAGGATGTCAGGAAAAGACAGAGGCAAAAGGCAGCTGAAATGACGGTGAGTGCAAGTTTCATGATTGCCCTAACGTTCGGTGATATCAGTTTCTTTACGAGGATTATTTCCGATATCCTTCTATGGGAAGTTGAGCTGAACGGGGATAGTCGGCAGGTGGGGTAAAAGCAGGTGACCCGGAACTCACCGTATTTGATCACTTAGGGTTTTCGCACAAGGAACGGAGATGCTTGGATGCATCCATGCACGAAGACGTCGCGAAAGTGCTTATCGATGAGGAGGTCATTGAGAAACGCCTCAACATCCTTGCAGATCGAATTCTCGAAGAGTTCAGCGGACGCCAATTCGTGGTGATAGTGATTCTGAAGGGTGCTCTTGTGTTTACTGCAGACCTTCTTCGCAGAATGCCAATTCCACTGGAGATTGAATGTATCAATGTAGCGAGTTACCACGGGGCAACAAAAAGTTCGGGTCAGGTCGACTTCCTCGATGCAAAAATGCCTGAGGTGGAGGGGCGCTCCGTCCTCTTGATAGATGATATTTTGGATACTGGTCGTACGCTTGATGCAGTCGGAGAGAAACTCCGTGAGCAGGGAGCTGAAATGGTGAAATCCTGTGTCCTGTTGAGCAAGGACAAGGAGCGGGCTGCCAAGGTAGAGGCTGATTATGTGGGATTCTACGTTGGTGACGAATTCGTGATAGGCTATGGCCTTGATTATAAAGGTCTCTATCGCAACTTGCCCTACGTAGGGGTCCTCAAGGCGGGGGTCGTAGAGGCCGGTGAATGAAACGGTGATCTTCAATGGCGCCTATATCATGGGAGAGCTGCTTTAGCCTCAGCTAAGGGGAAAGTCTTCCAGCGGCAGGAGGCCGCTGTATGGTATCTACAGAGAATAGGCGACTTGGGTGTCGGAGGAGCAAATGCTCCAGCCACGATAAGGTTGTAGGTGGATTGCCTCAATCTTGTGTATAAGTGTTGCAATCCCTATAAAATCTGCTCTTCTTTCGCCTCCCCGCAAAAAGGGCAGACCGGTAATTAACTAGTCTGAAGCGTGCGAAAGCAATGAGTGAATCGACAATTGATCCGAACCAATACCGCCTCCACGATAAAGATACGGGAAGCGCGGACTATCAGGTAGCGCTGTTAAGTCAGCGCATCAAACACCTAACCGATCATCTGGGCTCCCACCGCAAGGACTTCTCCTCGCGGCGTGGTCTCCTAACCCTCGTGGCGCGGCGGCGAAAACTCCTCGATTTCCTGGAAAAGGATAATGAAGAGCGCTACCAGAAGATTGTAGCCGGTCTCGGGCTCCGTCGCTGATCAGCTCTCTCGGCCAAACTTATAAATTTGGTCGTTCTTGCTTTCCGGTTCTCTCTCACACCCAGCCGGATGCTCCCTTGAATATCTTCAGAGGAGCAATGGCTGTAATAACCTGAAGCTGCTCTCTCCAAGGGGAGAAAGTAGCACGACGTAATAAAGTAAACGAAAGATGAGTACAAACACAGTAACGGCCAATGTTGGCCAGAATCCCATTGTCATTGAGACAGGGAAATTAGCAAAACTTGCAGACGGGGCAGTCACTGTCCGCTGCGGTGACACGGTAGTTCTTGTGACTGCAGTATCGCAGACCAAAGTTAGGGCCGGGCAGACATGGTTCCCCATGTCAGTTGAATACAAGGAGCGTGCGGCGGCGGCCGGAGTTTTCCCGGGAGGATATTTCAAGCGCGAAGGTCGCCCTACGGAAAAAGAAATTCTGACGTGCCGGATGACGGACCGGCCACTGCGACCCCTTTTCCCTAAGGGTTACCTCTACGACACGCAGATCGTTGCACTTCTTTTCGCGGCTGATGGCGTCAATGACGCTGATATTGTCGCGATGAATGGAGCCTCGGCAGCTCTCGCAATCTCAGACATCCCCTTTGAGGGGCCGATTGGAGCTGTCCGTGTTGGACGGGTCGATGGAGAACTGGTGGTCAACCCCACCTTTGAGGAGAGAGCCGAAAGCGATCTGGACTTGGTCTATGTTGGAAACAAGACCGACGTCGTAATGATTGAGGGTGCTGCTGATGAGATTCCAGAAGCAGATTTCATCGCGGCGCTGCGATTTGCACAGGGACATGTCACCACTTTGGTGGAGGCGCAGGAGGAACTGGTCGCGCAATGCGGGAAGGAAAAGCGGGAATATACCGTGACTGTAGCAAAAGAGGAGCACTTGGAGATCGGCTATCGTGTGGCCGGTGACCGAATCGAGGACGCGATCTACAAGCCCAGTAAGGTTGAGCGCGCGAAGGCCGTAGGCGCCTTGCGAGACGAGGTCGAGGCAGCCTTGAAAGAAGCAGATCCAGAAATCTCAGATTTCGCAATTGAGCAGGCATTCGAGCATATTCAGAAAAAGGCATTCCGTATCAGTATCCTTGAGAAAGGGATTCGGGCTGATGGCCGGAAGGTGGGCGAGCTCCGTGCTCTTACCGCTGAGGCCGGGATTCTGCCCCGAGTTCACGGTTCAGCTCTTTTTGCTCGTGGTGAAACGCAGGCTCTCGCTACCACAACTCTGGCCCCAGCCGACGAAAAGCAGTATTTCGATAACTACGCTGGGGGCGAGGACAGCAAACAGTTTATCCTGCACTACTCATTCCCTCCATTTTCAGTTGGGGAGTCAGGCCGCTTTGGGGGACTTAACAGACGTGAAATTGGTCACGGAGCTCTATCGGAGCGCTCAATCCAGGCGGTCATACCCGACGTTGAGGAGTTTCCTTACGCGATCAGGGTGACTTCCGAAGTCCTTGAATCCAACGGGTCATCCTCCATGGCGACAGTCTGTTCGGGAACCATGTCTCTTTTGCAGGCAGGTGTGCCATTGAAGCGCCCTGTAAGCGGAATTTCTGTCGGACTGGTCACAGACTTTGATGAAGAAGGCAATCTTAAGGATCACAAGCTGCTAATGGACATTATTGGCAGTGAGGATTTCTATGGTGATATGGATTGGAAGCTTTGCGGCACAAGTGAAGGCATTACCGGTTTCCAGCTCGACTTGAAGCTGCGCGGTATTTCCCTCGATATCTTCGAGAATGCGGTTCATCTCGCGAAGGAAGGGCGCACCAAGGTGCAGGAAGCCATGACTGCTGCGATTCCCGAGGTTGGTCAGCTCAGCGAGCATGCTCCACGGATTGAGTCCGTTAAGATCGACCCTGAGCGTATCGGGGAGCTGATTGGTCCAGGAGGCAAGCACATCAAGGGTATTCAGGCTGAGTCAGGTGCTGAAATTAATATTGAGGATGACGGCACCGTGCATATTTACGCCTCCAAGGCTGAATCTCTCGAATGCGCTAAGAAGATGATCGAGGACATGTTTGCTGAGGTGGAAGTTGGTGCAACTTATACCGGTAAAATTGTCAACACCATGGCCTTTGGAGCCTTCATGGAGGTTCTTCCAGGTAAGGATGGATTAATCCACATCTCGGAACTAGCTGAAGGTCGGGTTGAGCAGACAGAGGATGTCGTAAAGACGGGGGATGAAGTGACCGCCAAGTGTATCGGAGTCGACGAGAAGGGTCGCGTTAAGATGAGCATGCGCGCCGCGATCAGAGAAGCTCGTGGTGAGAGCGATGACAGCGATGACAGAGATGAGGGCGATGGACAACAGGGTGGTGGCCGTCGCGGCGGCGGTGGACGTCGTGGTGGCGGCGGTGGACGTGATCGTGGCGGAAGCCGTGGTGGAGACCGTGGTGGAGACCGTGGTGGAGACCGTGGTGGAGACCGTGGTGGACGGGGCCGTGATCGTGATAAGCCCAAGGATGATGTTCCGCCGCCCGAAAAAGAGGAGTCGTTTTCCCTCACGGACGACTAATCAGATTTCTGAAGACCTTCAGGCAAGCGCCCCGGGGTTATCCTGGGGCGTTTTTATTTCCTGAGGTCCGCTGAGTCCATCTTGCGCCAAATGATGGGAGCGAAGGGGTCGCTCTGGTGCTGCTACTCTGTCGAGGTGGGACGCTCCTCGCTTTTCGTATTCTCAAATTTTGCCCCTTTGCTGATATTCATATAGAAACAGCCAAACAGAAGAGTGGACAGCAGGATGACCAGGGCTAGGAGCAAACTGAGAATGTTGCGCACGTGACGATTCTAGTGGAGCGAATTCAAATTGGGAGCCGAAATTCATACAGAGGCCTCTGGAGCGGTTCTTAGGCGTTGCCCTTTAGGGTAAGAAGAGCGGCATAAGACCCATCGAATTTGTCCCTGAAGGGAATGGAGGTCTTTGAATCGAGTAAGGATAGCTCCGGGTGCTCCTTCAGTAAGCTCATGATGAGGTTCTCATTTTCCTCAGGTTCAAGTGAGCATGTGGAGTATACAAGGCGGCCTCCTTGCCTCAGGCAAGGAAGAGCATTTTCGAGGATGACCCGTTGGATGGCCGGTAGTGCCTCCAGTTGGTCCGGTTTAAGCCGCCACCGCGCGTCGACTCTGCGACGCATGACGCCAGAATTGGAGCAGGGCACGTCGAGGAGAATGCGATCAAACTTAGCCCTCCATTCCTGGGGAGCAGGGTCGGTCCAATCAAATTGCGCGGTTGCGGCATTGGCTACATGCTGACCGGCCAGATTTTCGAGGAGTCGTGGAATTCGTTTCTCACTGGCGTCGGTGCAGAGGAGCTGGCCCTCGTTGTTCATTGCTGCAGCGATGAGTGAAGATTTTCCTCCGGGTGCTGCACAGGCATCCAGAATTGTTTCGCCGGGCTCGGGATCCAGAAGTTCAACCGCGATCCGGGTTGAAGGATCCTGTATATAGATCTGACCGTTCTCGACCCATTCGCGGGGAAGAGCTCCTGTCAGTTGGTAATAGCTTTCCAAGCCAAGGTCGATGAGTTGGTCTTCCTTGTCGGGGTCAAGCGGGTTTGGTGCGAGGGGATTCAGCCGGATAATGACTGGAGCAGGCTCATTATTCCATGCCAGCAGAGACTCCATTTCATTCTTGCCGAACTGTTGCTCCCACCGATTACAGAGCCACTCTGGATGTGAGAACCTTGTTGGAGCCCGGAGATCTTCACTCTCAGAGAAGAGGGTCTTACGAGCGGCCACGGCACGCCTGAGGACAGCATTGATCAGGCCCCGAACGGGCTTACGAGCACAATTGACGGTTTCATTGACGGCGGCGTGATCGGGAATCCCAAGAAGGAGAAGCTGGCATACTCCCACCCTCAGGATGTCTCGTGTTTCGTGATCCAGCTTGCCTTTACGCAGCATGCCGATCCAGTGGTCAAGGAGACTTCTGTTTCGAAGAACCGATAAGAGAATGCTGTTCAGTAGCGCTCTATCAGAGGTGGACAGGTGGTTGCGCCTCGCTTGGCGTTCAACAAGAGATTCCGCGTAGAGATGGCCTTTCGACCATGCGCGGAGGGCAGAGACAGCGGCACGGCGGACATTCTTTTCGGTCATCTAAGTTGGGGGATGGTTATCCTCGGGAAAGGAAATGAGAGGTAATCGTTCTCCATTCTTCTTCAAGGATAACAGTTGACGCCGGTTCAGTTCTCCCGGCCCGATGATACCAATAGCGCGCATTTGGAAGATCGCCTTCTTCCCTGTGAAGATACGCGTGGATCCAAGCTCCATCAGGGTCGGGGATGGAGGAACAGAGATTGTGAGCCTCCTCCCATCTTCCGGATTTCGCCAGCCAGAGCGAATGTAGTTCGGGCGAGATGTTTGCAGGCGGAGTCTCCTCAGTGATAGCTGACTGTGCTAGTTGCTCAGTGGTCATCGATGGCTGAGCAAAGACCAGAATTGCGCTGGTGGAAAGCCCCGGCTGCTGATAACCGTCCACTATGAATCGCCTCGCAAGCCTTATGATCATTGTCCTTGGATCCTTTGGCCTTGCTCACGCGGATGAGCTGCCGGCCACCTTGGACAAGCCATACCTCGGGTGCTGGCTGGCTTTTTCAGAATCCAGAGATTTTGAATTCGTTATTGGAGGAGATGGAGACGCTGAGCTCTTTTTCATAAAGAATCGTAAGCGGCTTTCGATTGGCGGATGCACCCTTAAAATCTATTACGCTCTGGAGGAAAAGATTAAGGGGAAGGGTGGAGAAATGAGGTGGATTTCCCGAAAAATGGTTCAAGACGGTTTTGAAGATTTTGGCAAAGAGACCGCTGAGCCACCGCTTCGTAAGCCCATGGGCTTCACAGCCACCTATACTGGAGGAGTTAAGGTCAGGATCACTCAGGTGTTTACGAAGGACGGGATGGAAATATCCACTAAGGTGATTGATAAGGGCGAAAGCAAAGGAGAGTTAAGAGCGGGTGTAAAAATTCTCGTGGGTGATCTATTCAGACAGATTGACGACGCCGATCTTGAAAAACGGGATACGGAATCAAAACTCGAAGACACCAAAATCTCTGTTCGCGAGGTGGGGGAGCGAAGGACAGCTAGGGTAAAGTTTGAAGATTATGATGTGGTGCTCACCGAAAAATTTCCGAAGGGGGTAAGGGCTTTCGCACTGGAGTCGGATCGCTATGGAGACCACGAATTTCAGATTACGACTGCTAATCCGGAATATGGAGTGATTGAATTTGTGCAGAGAAAGAAAATCATCCATGGATTCTACGTGAACTGGTATCCAGATCCGAAGAAGGCAGGGGAGCAGGATGCCCGTCTTCTCTTCAAGGTGAAGTAGGGGTAACTTGGCGGGAGACCGGGAGGACAGGAAGAGGTTCTCCCTATACGAAGGAGTTGTTCTGATCCTGCGAGGAGGATTGTTTGGGGAGGGTGGAGCCAGTACACTCTTGGCCTCTACTCTATCGAAATGGCCAACTATTTGGTGCTGGGGAGCAGCCCATAAGAACAGAGGGCTCTTTTTTTAAAAATCTAGGATCTTCGAGATAAGTTTTTACGAAGTGGAGATCCATTTGAGCCTTTAAAAATAAAGCCCTAGAGCGATCGAGGCATTTATTTTAGATTGACTTATATGTGCTTTCAGGTGTACCAAAGTGCACTACACAACTTGTAGGTTTTCAGGTGGGTTTGCCGACTAACAGCTTCGAAGGAGTATTCGACTTCAAACTCGACGCAAAGGGCCGAGTCTCGGTGCCTTCAGAGTGGCGTCCGGGGAAAGGCGAAGCCCTGCCTCTGCGCCTCTTGAAGTGGCGAACTCTCGAAGTGCCGGTTTTGAAAGCGCTCAGTGGGGAGGCGTTTTCGGCGATGATCGATTCCATCGATGGGTCGGATCTTTCTGCAGGAATTAAGAGTCAACGAAAAGGATTGCTCTACTCCCGCAACACCCAGGTGACTATTAATGATCAGGGGAAGGTTCTCATACCGAGAAAGCTTGTCGAGGAGCATGGGCTGGAGCCTGGAGGCTCAGTCCATCTCTTCGGGCGGGGGACTAATTTCGACATCGTAAGTCCCCGTGATCATGGCGCGATGCTTGAAGCAGAGGAGGCGCTGCTGGGTGACCTCTACGCATCTGTTGACTTTTCCTGAATACTTTACCTCGAACGCCCAATAGACTGACAAACTGCTGATGTTCCTGCCTACTCCAACCCCGGTTCCGTCAATGACGTGGTGCCTGCCGGGCTGCTCAACAAACCTGTTGACGGTGCCGGGGTTGGAGACACCCCCTCTTGCGATGCGGGGAGATGAGCGGATGGGTGGAGATCGGGGCTTACCCTTTGAGCATGTTCCGGTAATGCCGAAAGAAGTTATCCACTACCTCGATCCGGGTCCCGGGAAAACAATTCTGGATTCAACTCTGGGCGGCGCCGGTCACGCCACAAAGATTCTTGAGGCAGGAGCTGCATTAATAGGCCTCGATCAAGATCCGAACGCCTTGAGTCATGCGGCGCAGAGGCTGGAGGAATATGGGGATGCGGTAGCTTTGAGGCAGCTCAACTTTTCCGAGATGCTTGCCGCAGGGCGAGAAATTTGTCCCGAGGGAGTTGATGGAATCCTGATGGACCTTGGCGTCTCTTCTCATCAACTGGATTGCGCGGAGCGAGGGTTTTCTCTCCGTGCTCAGGGTCCTCTGGATATGAGAATGAATCCAGATGAGGGGGTAACCGCTGCCGAAGTGGTAAACGAGTGGGATGAAACCGAATTAGCCCGGATTTTCTGGGAGCTGGGAGAGGAGAGGAAGTCCAGAGCGGTTGCTGGCTCGATTGTGCGTCGCCGAGTCATCAAGCCGTTCCGAGACACTCTTGACCTTGCTGACTGTGTTTCTCGAGTTATCGGCCGAAAAGGGCGTATTCATCCAGCGACTCGAGTGTTTCAGGCATTGAGAATGACTGTAAACCGGGAAATGGAGTGCCTGGAGGCAGCATTGGAATCTGCTCCCGCTCTGCTGAAGCCCGGCGGCCGCATCGCGGTTATTACCTTCCACAGTCTCGAAGACCGGATGGTTAAGAGGTTTTTCAAGTCGCGGAGTCAGCCCGAAATTGATCGGCCCGAATGGCCCGCGGCGAGAAGTAACCCGGATTTCTGTATGAATCGAGTCACTCGAAGGCCGGTAGTTGCTGAACCCGATGAAGTGAAAAAAAATCCGCGCTCCCGCAGTGCCAAGTTGCGTATCGCGGAAATGAGAAAGGTCGGTGCTTCGTGAATAGAAGACGTGCCGCTAGAGAAAATCTCGGGGTGGGTCCGGTGGTTCTGCTGATTCTAACGGCCTTGGTGATTGCGGGCGCTGGTGTGTTTCACGCCTATACCAAGAATCAGCAGATCAAGGTTGCGCGGTCACTGCAGAAGATAGAGAACCGAGTTTCTCAGCATCGCCTGGATATTACCAATCTCGAGGTCAGGCTGGAGGAGCAGTTGAATCCCATTCTCCTCAATGACCGTCTGATTCAAATGTCCTCAGATCTTCGGAGAATTCCATTGGAAGCAGTTAAAAGTATTCCATTGGAACGGGCGGCCGAGGCGGGGCGAGGTCGTAATCTGAAAAGATCGTCTGTTCATCTCCATGGCGCCACTCCGTCGTTGGTGGACCTTGATACTCTGTGAAATCGCCTATTCATTACCGTGCTCTCCTGATCTGCCTGATAATCGTGTCTGGTTTCAGCGGGCTGTCTGCGCGGCTTATTTACCTGCAGTGGATCGATCGTGATACATCTGCCCCCAAGGCGGCTAGGAATCGGACCGCCAAGAAAGTTATCCCAGGGAAGTTTGGGTACATCGTAGATCGTAATGGACGAATCATGGCGAGGAATCTTCCGGTCACGAAGATAACCGCTGACAAGATTCATCTCCGTGACCCCGGGGTAGCTGCCCGAGGTGTGGCATTTGCGGAGCTCGTCGATCAGAAAGAGTGGATTCAGGCTGCCCGTGAAGAGCGTCGACGGCTGCTTAAGATGCGGGCCCACCGCGTGAGGGAAGAGCTCCCGGAAGGAGAGCTTCTTGATCGTTATGTAGATCACTTCATTCCGATTACTGCTCGTGCCATCGGTGTTGGTCCACAGGAATTAAAAAGAAAGCTCGGGGCGAAGCTTGAGTATGTGACTATCGCGAAGGATCTCCGGGAGGACGAAGCGGATGAGATCGAGGAAACATTGAGAGATAATTTTATCCATGGGTTCCGCTTCGAGAAGACGGTCAAGCGATGGTACAGCGATGGTAATATGGCCACTCATACCATTGGCTATGTGAACTACAAAGGAGTAGGGCAATCAGGGCTTGAGCGCGAGCTTGGGGCTCATCTCAAAGGGCAGGATGGTTATCAGATAACGAGACAGGATCAGTCTGGTCTGGTGCTGCTGCCCGGGGGAGGTGTCCTTAAGCCTCCGCGCTCAGGGTTTGACGCGAGACTTACGTTGGATGTCAACATTCAGAGTTTCGTCGAGGAAGAGCTGGACCGGGGCCTCGATGAATTTGATTCCAATTGCGGGGCAGTTGTCATGATTGAGCCTGAAACCGGGGATGTCCTTGCGATCGCGAGTCGCCCTCATTTCAATCTGAACCTGCGCAACAATATGAGTGATTCAGCAATGCACTATGCTGTGCAGGGCGTTTATGAGCCAGGATCTACTCTCAAGTTGATTTCCGCTGCTGCAGCTCTCGATCTCGGCCTGATGAGCCCGCAGACCTCGATGTTTTGCCATAATGGCTACATGCGCATCCCAGGTGGGTACGTGAAGGACTACAAGGCTTTTCAGAATATCACGCTGGAGGAGGTCCTTGCAAAATCGAGTAATATCGGAGCCTACAAAATAGGAATGCGAGTGGGAACAGACCGCTACATGAGTTATCTGCGTCGTTTCGGTTTTACCAGGCCAACGGGTATCCTCCTGCCCGGCGAGGAGCGGGGGTGGACTGCAGATCCGGAGAACGGAATTAATTTCTCGAGGATTACCTATGGATACGGAGTAGTGGTTACTCCCCTTCAGATTGCCTGCGCCTATGCGACGATTGCAAATGGAGGCGTGAGAATGAAGCCCCGGCTGGTCAAGGCCCTGCTCGCTAATGATGGAACAGTGGTGAGGGAATTTCCTCCGGAGAAGATCGAGAGGGCGGTGTCGGTGGCTACGGCCCGAAAGATGTGCCGAGCCCTTGAGACAGTAGTGAATCCGCTAGGAAAGGGTAACACGGGCAAGTTGGCTTCCGTGCCGGGGTATTTGGTGGGCGGAAAGACCGGAACAGCGCGTATCTATAAGGACGGAGCTTATCTGTCTGACCGCTATGCAGTGTCTTTTGCCGGATTCATGCCGTGTGACGATCCGGCCTTTGCCTGTGTTGTCGTAATCCATGACCCCCGTTCGGATGAGATTAAGATCGGAGGAGGATCAGTAGCGGCTCCTGTATTTCAGCGTATCGCATCCCGAACCGCGGCCTACCTGAACATCGCTCCTACTGAGGCGGTAGAGGAAACCCTCGCCTCAACTAGAAATTAATTGGCCATGATCCTGCGCGAACTAGTAGCTGTCCTGCCCCGAGCATCTGCTGTTGGGTCATTAGATCGTGAGATCCTGGGTCTGCAGGATGATAGCAGGAAGGTGCGAGCAGGAGACCTCTTTATAGCGGTGAAGGGGATGATCTCCGATGGTCATGATTTTGTGGATGCTGCGATCGAACAGGGAGCCGCTGGAGTGGTAGTTGAACGAGCTGTTCGTGAAAATATGCCAGACGGAGTTAGCTCCATACTGGTTCCGGATTCACGCCAGGCCCTGGGTGCCCTGTCGAGTGAGTGGAACGGAAATCCATCGGAAGATCTGAGGGTCGTCGGCGTTACGGGAACAAATGGTAAAACCACTACTGCTTTTCTGGTTCATCGGATCATGAAGCAAACGATGCAACGGGCGGGGCTTGTTGGAACAGTGGTGTCTGATGATGGAATGACACAGGAGCAAGCAGACTTCACGACCCCAGGTCCTATTAGTCTCCAAAGTTTGCTGGCGCGGATTCGCAACAATGGTTGTCCAGGGGTTGCCCTGGAGGTTTCGTCGCAGGGTCTTGATCAAAGACGAGCGGACGCGATTGCATTTGATGTTGCCGTTTTTACGAATCTGACCCGGGACCACCTCGATTACCATGGCTCGATGGAACAGTATTTCGCGTCCAAACGGCGTCTATTCGAGAATGCAGCGGAGCGTTCGGCGGGAAAGAATCCGGTGGCGATAATCAACGGAGATGATCCTTATGGAGAAGCTCTTATCCGAGAATTCAGTGGGAGAATGAATGTTCTTTCCTATGGTTTTGGTGTTGAGTCTGATTTTCGAGCGGGGAATGTTCAACAAACAGCTCAGGAGACTCGCTTTCAGCTCTTCGCAAAGGGAAAGTCTTATCTTGTCAGGCTGCCTCTTATTGGGCGATTCAATGTTTACAATGCGCTTGGCGCACTCGCTTCCTCGGTAGCCCTCAAGATTCCTCTTCGAGAAGGAATCGCGGCTCTGGCGAATGCGCCCCAAGTGCCGGGAAGAGTGGAGTGTGTTGGCTCGATGGACGGCGCTACCGTTTTTGTAGATTACGCCCATACGCCAGATGCACTTCAGAATGTCTGTCGTTCTCTGCGCGGTCTGGATCCCCGACGTTTAATAACAGTGTTTGGATGCGGGGGAGATCGGGACAGGGAAAAACGTCCTCTGATGGGAGCGGTGGCATCCCGCCATAGTGATTATTGCGTGGTGACCTCCGATAACCCGCGTTCGGAAGATCCGGAGAGGATTATTGCCGATATCGAAGAGGGAATGTCGGGCGCCGTTTACGAGCGGATTGTCGACCGGGGTGAAGCAATTCGGGCTGCGATCCAAGAAGCTAGGGGAGGGGATATCGTGTTGGTCGCGGGAAAAGGGCATGAGAGTTACCAGGAGGTTGCTGGCGACCGAGCCCTCTTTGACGACCGGAAAGAGACGCGGAACGCAATGGATGCGCGTCGCAAGGCGAGGGGAGAGGATCGCGTATGAATCGCTACTCTGTCAGGACGCTGGTCGAGGCGATGGGAGGTGATCTTATTGCAGGTCGAGATGATCTCATGGTTGAGTCGGGGGTCTCTACGGACACTCGGACTCTAAGATCTGGAGCTCTCTATTTTGCTCTGCGTGGTGATAATTTCGACGGGCATCAATTCCTCGAGGAGGCGGTGAGCAAGGGTGCGGCAGGATTGATTGTAAGTAGTAGCACTGCGGAGATTTATGAAGCAGGAGAGGTTCCGGTTATCAAGGTGGAGGATACCCCCATCGCTCTCCAGAAACTCGCTAAGTGGTATCGGGAGCAGTTGGATGTTATTGTCATTGGAATCACCGGTTCTAATGGCAAGACCAGCACAAAGGACTTTTGCGCCTCGGTTGTGGGACAACGCTATGCCGTTCATGCCACCCGGGGTAATTTGAATAACCATATCGGGCTGCCGCTGACTCTGCTCGAGGCCGATGATACGGATGAAGTCCTCGTGCTTGAGATGGGGATGAATCACCCAGGGGAGATTGCGCCATTATGTGAAATAGCAAAGCCTCAGATCGGGATCATCACGAATGTCGGACATGCACATATTGAGTTCCTGGGAAGTAAGGAGGCTATTGCAGAGGAGAAAGGAGCGCTCGGAAGAGCTCTTCCAGAAGTGGGGACGCTTCTCATTACAGCGGGGTGTGAGTTCGCGGAGTATTTTGCCTCCAGAAGCCCTGCCAGGGCGGTAGCGGTGGGAAATGGTCGAGGAGTTATACGGGCTGAATCACTGTGCAGTTCTGAAGGTGGCTCTTCCTTCGATCTCGTGATCGATGGTGAGAGTAACTCCCAAGTTCAGCTGAAGGTCGCGGGACGGCATATGGTCAATAATGCCTTGCTGGCTGCTGGGGCGGGGTGGGCCCTTGGATTGTCACCGGATGAGATTGCTCTTGGATTGCAAGGTGCTCGACTTACTGGTGGACGGCTCCGGTGCTTTGAGAAGAAAGGGATCACAATTTATGATGACACCTATAACGCAAACCCAGACTCCGTGCGTGCAGCTATCGGGGTAGTAGCTGATCTTCCAGCCTTAAATGGGAGTAGTCGGACGGTGGTTCTGGGGATGATGGGCGAGTTGGGCCGGTTTTCCGAAGATATGCATCTTCAGGTAGGAAAGCATGCGGCCAAGCAGCAATTGCAGGTCGTAAGCGTAGGGGTCGAGGCCGCTCGGATCGCGGAGGGAGCGAGACGGGAAGGCGGATCAGTGGTGGAGCACTTTGACAGATATGAGGATGCGGCTCAGTGGTTGAAGGAGACGCTGCGCGCAGGCGATACCGTGCTTTTCAAGGGAAGTCGGCAGGCCGCCGTGGAGCGCGTGATGAACCAAGTTTTCCCCCAAACTACGAACTAATGCTCTACTGGATTTACGAACAATGGGAGCAAGCCCGCACATCAGGTGCGGACTGGGCCGAGGCCTTCAGCTTTCTGAATATCCTCCAGTATATCACGGTAAGGGCGGGTCTGGCCACCCTGTTGTCCTTCCTTCTGATCTATTCGTTTGGTCCCTCAGTGATTCGAAAGTTGATTTCGCTTAAGGTGGGGCAGCCTATCCGGAGTGCTGAAGAAGTTCATAAGTTAGCAGAATTACACGGGGATAAGGCGGGGACGCCTACAATGGGAGGAGTTCTGATCATCGGGGCCGTGCTCACCTCGGTAGTTCTCTGCGGTAGAGCCTTCAATCCGTTCGTAGCAGTTACCTGTTGCGTCATGCTCTCGCTTGGCTTGCTGGGTTTCATCGATGACTACAACAAGGTCGTCCGAAAAAATTCGGCAGGAATTAGTCCGCGGCAGAAGCTCTTTTGGCAGCTTTTGATTGGGCTTCTTGCAGCCTGTTTTCTCCTGTTCAAGCCGGAGGTTTCCGCCATTGGCCTTACTGATGCTGAGGCACTGGAACAGCGGCAGGGATTCCTGCTAGAGGTTTCTGATGCGGGTGGGTCTAGCTCTGGTGAGGGAGAGGCGGCCGGTGGCCCAGAGGTGGAGAGCTACCGGTTTAGCGAAGTTGGATTTCCGCTCGTCAGGAAGCCCTTGATCAACCTGTCATGGTTAGCGATTCCATTTTTTATGCTGATCATCACAGGTTGCTCCAACGCGGTGAACCTTACAGATGGGCTTGATGGTCTGGCGACCGGGTGCACGGTGACGGTCTCGCTGGCCTATGCGGTGGTGGCCTACCTTGCAGGTCGTATCGTGGGGTTGGAGTATCTGCACATTCCATTTCACCCGCTACTGGGGGAACTCAGTATTGTTTTGATGGCCCTTGTAGGTTCTGGAATGGGCTTCCTCTGGTGGAATTGTCATCCAGCCAAGGTCTTTATGGGCGACACTGGCTCGTTGGCGATTGGTGGAGCCTTGGGAACAGCGGCAATCTGCACGAAACAGGAGCTCCTTCTCGTGGTAATTGGCGGAGTATTCGTCGCTGAAGCTCTCTCGGTGATCCTTCAAGTTGGGAGTTTCAAGCTCCGGGGCAAACGGATTTTCGCAATGGCCCCGATCCATCATCATTTCGAGCTGCGGGGATGGCATGAAAGCCAGGTTATCATTCGCTTCTGGATCGTTTCCATCTTGCTGGCAATGGCCGGGCTAGGACTCCTTAAAGTTCTCTAAAGAATGAATCTCACAGGACAAAAAATTGCAATTTTAGGTGCGGGCCGGAGTGGGCGGGCTGCGGCTAATCTTGCCCTGTGCAATGGGGGAGAGGTTGTTGTGTATGATTCCGGTCCGCCAGAGGTTTTCGATGGCATAGGGGGGGATGTCGGGTGTCATCCGCTCGCTACCGAGGAGACGGGAAAAGGCTGCGAGGCTGATGTCGTGGTTATCAGTCCGGGGATTGAGACAGAAGGCGAATTTGCGAGCTCGTTTGCCGAAGGCGCCGGAGAGTTCATCGGCGAAACTGAATTTGCATCTCGTTATTTCGAGGGCCTGGTCATTGGGATTACCGGAACCAACGGAAAAACCACTACTACCGAACTGGTTCAAAGGATGATGGAGGCGGGAGGAAAGAGCTGTGAGGCGTGTGGGAATTATGGGCGCCCGTTATCAGATGTTGTCCTGGAGAAAATTCCGCCAGAGGCAGTCTCCCTTGAGTTGTCATCGTTCCAGCTTGAGACGGTCAGGACGTTCAGGCCTGACGTTGCGGTCTGGTTAAATTTTTCTCCAGACCATATGGATCGCTACCGGAGTGTGGATGAATATCATGGAGCCAAGCAGCGAATTTTTAAGAATCAGCGGGAAGATGATGCCGCGGTGGTTCGGTTTGGCGAGGAAGTTGGAGAAATATGTGCGTCTCGTATCAGTTTTTCAGCGACACAACCTGATGCTGATTATGCTCTCTGCGGAACTGGAATTCTCCGTCAGGGCACCAAGGTTTTTGATCTGGAGGATACGCGATTACGTGGTCTGCATAATGCCGAAAATGTTATGGCGGCCCTCGCCGCGGTAGAGGCGGTCAACGTATTGCCCGATACGGCAGTGTCGGTTTTTGCGGAGTATGCGCCACCACTTCACCGGTGCGAACTCGTAAGAATCCTTGACGGAGTTGAGTACATCAATGATTCAAAAGCGACTAATCTACATGCTCTCGAGGCTGCGCTCCGGTCTCAGTGTCGCCCTACGGTTCTGATTGCAGGGGGTAAAGAGAAGGGGTTGGATTACACACCGCTTCTCGCGGTTCTCGAGGGCAGAGTGAGCCAAATAGTGGTTTTCGGTGAGATCCGCGGCAGCTTGATCGACATCTTTTCTCAGGCAGTGAGCACTGTTGGAGCGGAGTCATTAGAAGATGCGGTCCAGTGTGCGCGAGAGGCCTCCGGGCCGGGTGGAACAGTTCTTTTCTCTCCGGGCACTTCCTCCTTCGACATGTTTTCAGGATATGAAGAACGAGGTGATGCCTACCGAACCATAGTCCATGCCCTGAAGTAGGGACCAATTTCACCTGACAACTAACACCCACATGAAAAGACAATCGTTACAGAAAAAAAGAATCGCTACAGGCGGGGGAGGGCTCTTCATTTTTCATTCGAAGGTGTCCCGGCGAAAGCGCCAAAGGGTTGCCGCTAGTGCCGATCTAGCCTCGGAAGTGCCCAATCTCGGTGTAGCAAGAGCGCTCTTCGTTATCCTCATCCTTCATGTCGCGGCTATTGCTGCGATCTTTATTCATAACCGGGTCACAGCTGATGACGTGGTAGCAACTCCAGAGGGGGCCAAGAAGGAAGTGGCTTCTGCCGATCCGCCTGCTACGAGTCCGAAGCCGGTAGCGAAGAGTGGTGAAACGTTTTACTTCGTCTCGACTGGTGATACCTACGACCGAATTGCTCGACTTAAGAGTGTCGACGTTCAGGAGCTGAGAGATCTTAATGGAAGTAAGGGTCTCGACCCAGGCGCGATTCTGAGGATCCCGGTGAGCAGAACGGTAAATCCCGAAGTCCTCCCAGCTCATATATCAGTTCCCGATGCGGGTTCAACTGCGAGGGTTTCAGGGTCAGAAGAAGGGGTGGCCCTCCAGGTGTCTGGTGTCAGTCCGGGCAGGGTGCCGCCTGCTTTGTCTGTCAAAGAGGAGGTGAGTGTGATTTCCGGAGAAGAAGTTCCTGTGCCCCGGGCCATCCCTGTTCCTGAGGATAATGCCCCCTTCAGGACCTATGCCGTGCAAAGTGGTGATACTGCATGGAAGATCGCGAGACTCTTCAAGATCCCGGTCGAGACGCTACTGGAGGCGAATAAGATCGAAGATGCACGCAAACTCCAGGTGAACATGAAGTTAAGGATTCCTGCTCGCTAGGAGCATTACCCATTAGCGAAATCTCATGGGCCGTCGTGCTGCCATAGTCCTCTGTATTTCCGTAGTCACTCTGGTGGCTCTCGGACTCGTGATGTTGGCAAGCACCAGCGCATGGGTTCATGGAGTTGATGATGATCCCTACCTCCTTGTCAAACGGCAGGGTATTTTTGCAGGAGTTGGTCTGGTGATGGCTCTCATTGCCGGGTGTCTGGATTACAGGATCCTACGAAGGATATGGATGCCATTGCTTGTCCTTGGGTGCGCGCTGCTGGCGCTTTGCTACATTCCCGGGGTGCAAGTAGTAGTCAAGGGGGAGGCGCGCTGGATCTGGGCGCCGGTGATCGGGCGGTTTCAACCCTCAGAGGTAGCAAAGCTAATCGTCATCATAGCCCTGGCAGCGTGGTTTTCCCAATACCGGGCTGAGGCGAAATCATTGATCAAGGGGTTCGTGATGCCGGGGCTTGTGCTTGGAATTCCGGTAGCACTTATTTTCTTCGAAAAGGATATGGGAACAGCGGTCGCGCTGGGTGGGGCTGGGTTTCTTGTCATGTTTGCGGCAGGCACGCGCATGTCGCTGTTGTGTCTTGTTACAGTAGTTGGGTTCCTGGGCTTATATACTGCCGTTGAGAGTGACCCTTACCGGAGGATGAAGTTTGAAGCTCTTCTGAATCTCGATGATCCTGATGTTCAGAGAAAGGCGGGATACCAGCAGTATCGTTCCAAGTTAGCGCTGGCATCTGGGGGGATTCTCGGAGCCGGACTTGGTAATGGTGCCGAGAAACATGGATATCTGCCAGAGGCACACACTGATTTTATCTTTCCGGTAGCCGGGGAAGAGCTTGGGCTCCTTTGCACTCTTGGCATCGTATTCTGCTTTGTTCTTATCAGTACTTGTGGGATCTCGATCGCATTACATGCGCCGGACCTGTTTGGAAGGCTCCTTGGAATCGGTCTCACGGTAGTGGTGACAATCCCTGCCCTAATGAATATCGGAGTTGCCACAAGTGTCTTGCCCAACACTGGTCTTCCGCTGCCTTTTGTCAGCTACGGAGGGACGAATCTAGTTTTCACCCTTGTTGCGGTAGGGTTGCTTATCAGCCTGCACCGGCGCTCTGATCACGCCAGCCGCAAGGAGTTGCCAGTAATTAGAGAAAGACAACTAGCCTTGAAAATATAGATAACAAAAGGCTGGCTTTTTCTCCTCTGTCTTATGGGGTCCAAGGCGTAAACACTGTGTCTCGGAAACTTTCTATCGTTATCGCCTGCGGGGGCACTGGAGGGCACCTTTTTCCGGGAATCGCAGTTGCTGAGGAATTGCGAAGAAGGGGGCACAATCCCCTGCTTTTGATATCACGGAAAAGGGTGGATGCCGACGCCTCAGCAAAATATGGGGGCCTCGATTTTGTTAGTGTTGCCGCCATTGCCAAGCCTCCCACTCTTTCATTTCGGATGATTCCATTCCTAGTGAAGCTTTGGAGGACCGTCAGGCAGTCCAGGAAGATTTTCAAGAATCGGCGGGTTGAGGTTGTGTTGGGAATGGGTGGGTTTACCTCCCTGCCTCCAATCTACGCGGCCAGTAAAATGGGGTTGCCCACCGCCCTTCATGACTCGAATGCGCTTCCGGGTAAGGCGAACCGGCTTGGGGCGAGATGGTGCAACAGGGTTCTGTTGGGACTTGACGCTGCTAGAGGATATTTTGAATCGGGAAAGGTAGAGGTGACCGGAACTCCGGTTCGTAGTGAGTTTGGCGAGCTGCCCGATAGCAGAGAGGCTAAAGTGAGGTTCGGACTTAAGCCAGACCAGCCGGTGGTGCTCTGTTTCGGCGGCAGCCAGGGAGCAAAGGCTTTAAATACGCTTGTGGTAGAGGCGGCGAATTTTCTTGGAGAGGGAGTGCAGTGGCTGCACGTGGCTGGTCGTCAGGATGAAGAGAGGGTGAGGGAGCTTGTTGGAGGTCGAGAGGGACACATAGTGCTTGGATTCTGTGATGACATGCCTGCCGCCTATGCGGCGAGCACTCTGGTTATCAGCCGCTCAGGGGGAGCTAGCCTGAGCGAGTTGTCCTCGCTCGGTCTTCCATCGATTTTAGTGCCGTATCCCCATGCCGCGGACGACCACCAGACATTCAATGCCCGATGTTTTGAGGAGGCGGGGGCATCTGTGTTGGTTCCGGAGTCTCATCTTAATGTTTCAGATCTGGCAGGATTGGTTGGTGAGATTCTCGGTGATCCAGCGAAGCTGGAAATTATGAACCAGGCTGCTGGTGCTTTGTCCGTGATGGATGCTGCCGAGAGGATATGTGACACGCTGGAGGAGCTATAGTAGGCTGGGTAATCTGGGTATTGGGGCTTTTCGATGAAGCGATTCATGCTCACCATCAAGGCTGTCGAACATGATTGACGAGATCAGCCAGCGCCTTCTCGATCAAGCCCGCCCCTTGCGTATACACCTGCTAGGTGTGGCCGGGTCGGGAATGAGTGGTCTTGCAGCCCTTCTCCTTGAGATGGGGCATCATGTCAGTGGTTCTGACCGGGTGACGAGTGTGGAAATCGAGCGGCTTCAAGGTCTAGGGCTTGAATTCTCGTCACCTCACTCCCGGGAGGCTGTGTCCGGGGTCGAGGCGGTTGTCTATTCCTCGGCAATCAGGGCGGATAATGTGGCCTTGGTTGAAGCCGAAAGAATTGGAGTGCCTTGTCTGCGCCGCGCAGAATGTCTGGCCGCCATTCTGCATACCCGGAAAGGCGTCCTTGTTGCGGGTACTCATGGCAAGACCACGACTTCAGCGATGTGTGCGCATGTTCTGAATAATGGAGGGGCTGCGGTGTCGCATTATGTTGGCGCGGAGATTCCTGTGCTGGGGGCAAATGCGCACTGGGACGAAGGAAGCGAATATCTCGTGGCAGAAGGAGATGAAAGTGACGGAACCCTCGAGTTATACCGGCCAACATATGCCGTCGTGCTTAATATTGAAGAGGAGCACCTTGATTACTACGAGGGCCTCCAGGAGATTGTTGGGGTTTTCCGTCGTTTGCTCGAGCAAACCTCAGGGAAGGTGATCTACTGTCGGGAGGATCCTGTAGCGCATGAGCTGTGCAAGAACTATGAGGGCGGGCTTTCCTACGGATGGAGCGATGCGGATTACACGGCCGCTAATGTGGTGGAGGGTCGAGGAGTAATTGCTTTCACGGTTGTTCGTCGAGGGGAGGAGATGGGTAGGGTTGAGCTCGGGATTCCCGGCCGTCATAACGTGTTGAATGCTCTTGCTGCTATCGCCCTTGCAGATGATCTCCAAGTTGATTTCAGCCATGTGACTCGAGCCCTCTCTTCTTTTGCGGGAGCCAAGCGACGGTTCGAGTCGGTTTACCTCTCCCCCCGATTTCATGTAATTGATGACTATGGGCACCATCCAACTGAGATTGCGGCTACGCTTCAAACCGCTCGTTCTCTTGAGCCCAATCGTATTGTCGCCTTGTTCCAGCCACACCGTTACTCACGGACAGAGCGCCTCGCAGCTGAGTTCGGAAAAGCTCTTCAAGCTGCAGATCTTGTTTTCGTAACTGGGATCTACGCGGCGAGCGAAAGCCCCATTGAGGGAATTAGTGGTATGACAATCTTTGAGGCTGTCGAACAGCAGGGGTCAACCAAGTGCGTTTATCACGAGGATCTGTCGACTGTTCATCATGTGGTAGGGAATGCCTTAAAGGCCGGAGACCTTCTCCTCACTCTCGGGGCAGGTAATGTCCATGAGGCGGGAAAAAGAATTTCAGAGGGCCTTCAACTTATTGATGTTCTGAAAGGCGATTTTGCTGAGTCCGATCTGGAAATAAAACTCTATGAGTCGATGCGTCGGCACACCACAATGCTTGTAGGTGGGCCTGCACAATTCTGGATCGAGCCAAGGACCTTAAGTGCGCTTGTCGGAGCGGTTAAGTTTTTCAAGCAAAGAGGAGTTCCGGTTCGGGTTGTAGGAAGAGGGTCTAATCTTCTGGTGAGGGATGGAGGAATTCGTGGAGCAGTAATTTATCCCTCGAAGGGAGAGTTTGGGGAGATTGGAGTGCGTGGAGATCTCCTTACTGCCGGTTCCGGGGTGCGATTCAAAAAGGTTGCCAGCTTTGCAGAAGAAGCAGGATTAGGAGACTTCGCATGGATGGAGGGCATTCCTGGCAATGTGGGGGGAGGCCTGCGCATGAATGCAGGAGCGATGGGGTGGGAGACTTTTGATCAAGTTGTCAGTGTCACCTTCCTAGACGAGGATGGAGAGATTAGAACCCGCTCTCGTGAGGAGATTGAGGCCCATTACCGCAATGTTCCGGAGCTTCACCAGAATTATGCGCTGAAAGCGGTGTTTCGGGGGGCAGTCTCGGGCAAGGATGAGATCAGGGAGAAGATGGTGGAATCGAAAAACCATCGTCGGCAGAGTCAGCCGCTGGCAGCAAGTGCCGGGTGTATTTTCAAGAATCCGGAGAGCGTTGGGGCCGGGAAGCTGATTGATGAATTGGGGCTGAAGGGGAGGAAAGTCGGCATGGCGGAGGTGTCTCACGAGCATGGGAATTTCATTGTCAACAGAGGTAAGGCCGATGCGGATGACGTTCTTCAGCTCATTGAGGAGATCCGGATAGAGGTGAAGGAACAGCGTGGCATTGATCTTGAAACGGAGATTCAGATTGTCGGGGAAGATCAGGTGGCCTTTTAGGATCTCGTCATATCCGTGGAAGGACTTTGTTCCGGGGGCCTTTGACAGGGTCGGAAAGGATGGGCGAGAAGCTCTAAGCGCTCGACCACGCAGACCAATACCCATACTCTTCAGGGGTCCATGGATGATTCAATATTGATCGCAGTGTTGATGGGAGGTCCGGGCTCGGAGAGAGAAGTCTCGCTGAACTCAGGTCGGGCAGTATTGAGTGCGTTACGCGGAGAGGGCCTGAGAGCAGTCGGAGTTGATGCGGTGAACACTGAGCCTGTTTTTCCTGAAGGAACCGACCTAGTCTTTAACGTGATTCATGGGACATTCGGCGAAGACGGAGTTCTTCAGGAATATCTGGAGTCCATCGGTATCCCTTACACAGGAGCGGGCTCTGAAAGTAGTCGCCTAGCCTTCGATAAGATCGCCAGCAAGGCCTGCTTCAAAAAATCAGGAATTCCGACTCCTGACTATGAAGTCATTGATGCGCGCGGTGGATCAGAAGTCCCTAGAATGGCGTATCCCTATGTGGTGAAGCCACCGCGAGAAGGTTCCAGTGTGGGGGTCCATATTGTGCGAAGTCCAGATGACCGGAGGAGGGCCTTGGAAGATGCAGCCAGCTTTGGTTCAGAGGTTCTGGTTGAGCAATTCGTGGAGGGAAAAGAGCTCACAGTTGGAATCGTTGGAAGGGAGACGTTTCCAGTCGTCCATATTGTCCCTCGGAGCGGGTTTTACGACATGAGTAACAAATATCCGTGGATGGGGAGCGAAGGGGCGACAGATTACTTCTGCCCAGCTGATTTGGACGCAAAAACCACCAGGATTGTGCAGGAGGTTGCGATGGAGGCTCATCAAGCACTTGGGATTGAGGTTTACTCGAGGGTAGATGTCCTGCTAGATTCCTTAAGTAATCCTTATATTTTGGAAGCCAATACGATCCCCGGAATGACAGCCAGTAGCCTTCTGCCGAAAGGAGCCGCTGCGGCTACCCCCGGATATGAGTTCGGCGCCCTCTGTCGCAGAATTGGGGAGCTATCCTTATCTCTTCGCGCTTAAAATGTCTCGCTACAAGACCTCTCGAGTAAACCGCCATGGAATTGAGCGGCGCTTCTACATAAAGGTCCGCTCACCAAGGATTTTCTGCTTTTCCTGCCTGCGCCATCTCAGATCTGCCGGGAAGTTATTTCTGATTGGGGCGCTCCTCGGTGGCGCGATCTGGGGAGTTCGTTTCGGGATGCGTGAGTTTTTTGTCGAGAATGAAGAATTCGCGCTACGTCATCTGGATTTAAATACTAATGGAGAGTTAGATGCGGATCACTTCATTGAGGTCTCTGGAATCACCCCTGGATCAAGCGTATTCGCGCTTAATTTACGCGATATGGAGGAGCGCCTGCTGGGCCGCCCTAGCATAGAAAATGTTCACCTCAGTCGTCGCCTACCTGGTACTCTTCGGGTAACAATTGAGGAGCGTGAACCGGTCGCATGGTTGGAATGTCGACCTTTGGGAATTATTGGGAAGCATCCCCTGGCTGGCATCCTTCTCGACAAGGATGGAGTGTGTTTTCCTTGCGAGTCATGGTGGCAGGAAAGGGCAATGGAGTTGCCAGTTGTGCTTGTTAGCCAGGTTCAAGAGGGAGACATCACGATCGGGAAAGAGATTCGCCATCACCAGGCTAAGAAAGCACTCGCGCTGTTGAGGCTTTCCCAAGAGAGCTTGGGGGGGGCGGAGTGGTCCCTGCCTGTGGTTGCGGTTCGCAATGACTACTCTTTGGAGGCAGCAACCAACACCGGGGTGATGGCCACTTTTGGAATGGAGGATCATGAAGAGCAGCTGAGAAATCTCGTTATCCTGATGGATGCAACTGCGAGGAAGGGAGAGTCGATCTTCACCGTGAATCTTATTCCAAAGCGTAATATACCGGTGATCCCTGAATTAGCCGGAGGACCGCGTTGGCCGCGAAGTCGTCTTCACAGGGATATAGAAGCCCTTCTTCGGCCCTGACAGCCCTGACCTTTCGAGTTAATTAAACCGGCAAGTATCACGAACAAAGATGGGTAAGCCCAGAATTCATGTTGGTCTAGAGATTGGAACCACCAAGACCGTGATGGTGGTCGCTGAGGTGAAACCTGATGGTTCCGTGAAGATCCTTGGATTAGGGGAGACCAGCTCTGCCGGTGTTCGTAAGGGTGAAATCGTTGACTATCCTCAGGTCCGCGCCTGTGTAAAAGCGGCCTTGCTCAAGGCGGAGGACCTTAGTGATGTCGATATAAGTAGTGTCTTTCTTGCGGTCACTGGCCCGCATGTCGAGGGGCTGAACAACAGAGGTACCTATCGACTGCCGGAGGGAGAGTCGGAGATCCGCTCGCGACATGTTGAAGAGGTTAAGGAAATCGCCAGTGACATAGCGATTCCCAGCGAACACGTCTATCTGCATAGTCTCATCCGGCATTATGCGGTGGACGGCCAGCCCCATGCAACGATGCCCACGGGCCTGATGGGGAGGAAGCTGGACGCTGAGTTTCATATTGTTCATGGGGTAAGGACTCGGGTGCAGAACAGCATTAAATGCGCGCGTGAGATCCCTCTGGATGTAGATGACATTGTCTTTGCGCCAATCGCCTCGGCCCAGGTAGTCCTTGAGCGTAAGTGGAAGGAGGCTGGAGCACTCGTGCTTGATATCGGAGGAGGAACAGCCGACTACGTTCTCTATGTAGATGGTGCAATTCTAGCCTCGGGGTGTATCCCGGTTGGAGGCGACCATGTGACCAACGACATTCACCTAGTGACTCACCTCCCTCTGTCTAAGGCGGAGCAAGTCAAGAAAACAGAGGGGGATGCCTCGGGAGACCCCGAAAAATCTGAGGGTGTAGTCACCGTTGCTGATGAGGGAGGATTTCCCGATGTAGAGCTGAAGAGGCAGATTCTTAATGACGTGATCCGAATGCGCTTTCAGGAAATGCTGGAACTTGTGAGGGAGCGCCTCCCGGAGGATGGGCTTCTGAGGATAGGGAAAGGCGTTTTTCTGACAGGAGGTTCAAGTCAGATGGAGGGGCTTGGTGAGCTGGCTCAGGACGTATTTGGTTTGCCAGTCTATAAGCCCGAGAGCCCCGATGTGAGCGGGGTGCACGCCTACATCAAGGATCCCCAGTATTCGACAGCCCTCGGATTAATACGTTACGCCCAAATTCTTGAGGAGGAACGCCCAAATTCCACGGCCCTCGCCAAGGCGAGCGGTTTTTTGCGTTCGCTCTGGCCATTTGGCGGCTGATTTCCCTTACTGGTTCACGAAGCCGATCAGCCATGATTCCCTACGAGAGAACTCGCCAGCAGACCATACCGAATTCAGCCGTCAAAATCATCGGGGTCGGGGGTGCCGGAGCCAATATGCTGGATCGGATTGCTCTCGACGGAATGGAGGGGGCTGAGCTGCTTGCCTGCAATACGGATGTGCGCACTCTGACTAGTTCGGTGGCTCCGGAAAAGATCCAGCTGGGGCGTAATCTGACGAGAGGTCTTGGCGCGGGGGGTGATCCTGCGCTCGGAAATCAGGCTGCGCAGGAGGCAGAATTGGAAATTCGTGATGCTCTGCGAGATCGTAAAATCATCTTTATTTGTGTTGGCCTCGGGGGGGGGACTGGATCTGGAGCTGCCCCGCTCCTAGCTCAACTAGCCCGAGATGAAGGAGCATTCACTGTTGTGTTTGCCACTACCCCCTTCAACTTTGAAGGAGCTCGGCGCCGCGAACAGGCCGAGAATGCCCTCGCTGAACTTTCGACTCTGGCCAACGCCCTGATTACCTTTGATAACACGAGGATGGGCGAGCTGGTCCTCGCCAAGCAGGGAGTGCATGAGGCGTTCTCCGCCGCGGACCGCATGGTCTCTGAGAGTATTCGGGCAGTAACCCGGATCGTGATGCGTCCTGGCTTGGTCAACATCGGGCTTGATGACCTGATGGCTGCTCTGAGCTCGCCTAAGTCACGCTGCTTGTTCGGATCGGGTATTGCGCATGGGGAGAACCGTGCACAGCAGGCGCTTAAGAATGCGTTGGTTAGCCCACTTCTGGATCGGGGAAGTCTCCTCAATGATACAGACACTGTGCTTGTCCATGTCTGCGGCGGTGAGGATATGACTCTTTATGAGCTGGAGTTGCTCATGCGTGGGCTTAGTAAGCACGTGCCGGAAACGGCGCAGATTCTATTTGGAACTTCGGTTGATCCTGCAATGGCTGAGTCCCTCAGCGTGACTCTGGTAAGCTCTCTCCCGGAAGACCGACTTCGCGCCGATTTTAGCAAGAATCTGTCTGCGAAGAAGGCTGAGAAAGTCAAGGAGCCGGATGCCGAAGAAGCGGAGCCATCCGAAGAAGCATTGTCTGAGGAAACAGGCTCTTCGGAGAAGCCTGCTGAGCTGGACTCCAAGGATGATGCGGTAGCTGACGGGGACTCCGCGCTTGAGTCCAGTCTGGGCTCGCAACTTGATGGAGTTGAGGAAGAGCCCGCGGCGGATCAAGAGGATGCAATCACTCTGGAATCAGCAGATGAGGAGGCGAAATTCGAGGAGGTAGAACAGGATATTCAGCTGGATGCGGGTTCGAATATAAGGATGCGGGTCAAGGAACTTCCTCATCCGGGGGAACCAGATAACGAGGAGCGAGTTCCAGATGAGGTGCCGGTTCTGGCTTCCGAGGAAGTCTCCGATTCCGGTTTCGTGGAGGCGGTTCCTAGTTTGGCTGAGACGGGGCAATCGCTTGACCTAGAGGATGATGATGCATTTTTTGCGGAAACCGGTCCGGCGGGAGGACCAGCACCTATCAAAGTAGAGTCTTTAGAGGAAATTCAAGCTTCTGCCAAAGCCAAGCGTCCACAGGACGAATTGGCTCTGGATGGTGGCCCCAAAGGAAAGTTTGAGGGGGAAGACCCCAATCTGATTGAGGGCGAGGATCTCGATATTCCGCCCTTTCTCCGTAAGAAGAAATAGGCTGAGGAAGGGCAGGCTTTTTTTGGCCGTTCTTTATGGGAGAAGGCAATCCCCATCTATGATCTCCCATGGAAGCCCCCGGTTGGCAAGCCGGCTCAGTAGTGGAGCTGTGGGAAGATCCTCAGGTACCCAGACGCCAGGTTTGTTCCAGTCGGTATGAGGGGAGAGGAGGAGCTCAGCCGCAACGACGGGGGGAACACCTGCGGTGTAGCTGACGGCATGAGATCCAGTTTCTAGAAAAGCTTCTCGATGATCACAGAGATTGTAGAGATACCGAGTTGACTCCCTTCCGTCCTTGATGCCGCGAGCGAGGCAGCCAATGTTCGTTTTGCCGATGTAGTCCGGACCAAGGGTGGCAGGGTCAGGCAAGGTTTTGCTGAGGAATTCGAGCGGTACTATTGAAATGCCTTCATGCTCCACGGCATCCATGGAAAGGAGGCCAGTTTCCGAGAGGACCCTGATATGTTGAAGGTAATCTTCCGATAGCCCCATCCAGAATTGTGCTCGCTCAAGCCCACCAATCCTCGCAACAAGTGTCTCCAGCTCCTCGTGATAGAGGCGAGTGAGTCGGCATAATCCGAGCTCTGGAAGTGCGAACGACTTGCTGGTATTGAAGGCCGGTTCTTCATTCCATTGTCCGCCCTCCCACCAGAGCGAGGGCTGAGTGACTTCCTGAAGATTTGTCACTGGGTTGAAGTTTGTTGCGAAGGGAAGATGGTGGGATCCTCCGTTATAGTCGATGATGTCGATGCTTTGGATCTGGTCGAATGTTCCTGCTAGGTGAGCTGCGAAGGCATTAGTTACCCCGGGATCGAAGCCGATAGAGAGGAGTGCAGTAAGTCCTGCGGCCTTAAAGCGATCGTGGTAGGCGAGTTGCCAGCGGTAGGCGAATAGCTCGTAAGCGCCGGGAACAGGTTCGGGAGCTGAGGTGTCAATATAATGTGCGCCGGCCTCAAGGCATGCATCCATGATCGGCAGGTTCTGCTCTGGGAGTGCTGCGTTGATAACGATCGAAGCGGCTTCGCTCCTGATCAGCCCGGTGATTGCAGCACGATCACTGGCGTCGATTTGGGCTGTAGTAACAGGGAAGTCTACGTTTACCCGCTCCGCTATTTTTTCGCATTTTTCAAGGGTGCGACTGGCTATACAGAGAGAGGAGAAGGTGTCCGGCTGCTGAGCGGCTTTGACCGCGATTACGTTCGCAACACCACCCGCGCCAATAAGAAGAATACGGGCCATGGGGTAAGACTCAGAGGGGTGAACGAGGAGGCAAGCAAGAAGTGTATCCGATTTGATGACTCAAGCGCTTGCATTTGGGGAAATATTACGGAGTCTCCCGGCCTGCCGCGGTCAACCTGCAGCTAGTTTCCGGAGCTTCACCCTACCCGTATTGAACCCATGACTGAGCATATTCGTAATATCGCGATCATCGCCCACGTAGACCACGGGAAGACAACGCTCGTTGATGAATTGCTGAAGGCGGGAGGAGTTGTCGAAGCCCATCAGAAACTTGAGGAGCGAGCCATGGATTCCATGGATCTGGAGCGAGAGAAAGGGATTACGATCAAATCGAAGAACACCGCAGTCAAGTGGGGAGATAAGACGATCAATATCGTAGATACGCCGGGTCATGCTGATTTTGGGGGAGAGGTAGAACGAGTGATGCGAATGGTTGACGGAGTGTTACTGGTTGTCGACGCGTTTGAGGGGCCACAGGCTCAGACCCGGTTTGTTCTCCGCAAGGCGCTGGCCGAGGGAATTCTTCCTATTCTTGTGATTAACAAGATTGATCGTGAGGCTGCCGATCCTCTGGGCGTGCAGGATCGTGTGCTTGAGTTGCTGATTGAGCTTGGGGCAACCGAAGACCAGTTTGAGGCTCCGGTTCTTTATGGAAGTGCAAAAGAGGGTTACTTCGTGACTGATCTCAGCGATGAGAACCGTAGTAGTGTCGATCCATTAATTGAGGTGATTCTGGAAAGAGTGCCTTCTCCGAAGGTGGACCCGGGAGCTCCTTTCCGTATGTTGGTCAGTAATATTGATTGGGACGATTATGTAGGACGTATCTCATTGGGACGAGTAGAGTCCGGAAAAGTGACCAAGGGTGACGCGCTTTGGTTGTTGCGGGAGGATGGAAGCCGGGTGCGTAGTAAGGTCACCAAGGTTTTCGAATATGCCAAACTGGGTACTCAGGATGCTGCCGTGGGTGAGGCTGGTAACATCATTGGCCTGGCGGGATTTGAGGATGTAGATATCGGGGAAACTCTTGCTGCGAGCGAGGAAGCAGAGCCTCTGCCCTTCGTTGCCATTGATCCGCCCACGGTTCAGATGCAATTTGCGGTCAATGATGGTCCCTTCGCAGGGCGAGATGGCAGGAATGTGACCTCCCGGGCGCTCTGGGATCGCCTGCAGAGGGAGATCAAGACCAATGTTTCGATTGAGGTAAGTGAGTCTGATCAGGCCGGGGTTTTTAATGTCGCAGCTCGTGGGGCCATGCAGATCGCCGTTCTGGTTGAAACCATGCGCCGTGAGGACTACGAGGTTCTTGTATCTCGGCCAACTGTTATCACCCACCATGAGAATGGAGTGGAAGTAGAGCCCTTTGAGACACTCTATCTTGAGCTGCCTGGAGATATGACAGGGGGGGTGATTCAGACTCTGGCCAATAGAAAGGGTGTAGTCGAGGTGATGGAACCTCGCGGGAGCATGAGCTATCTGGAAGTAATTATTCCGACCCGGGGGTTGATTGGTTTTGAGTTTGAACTCATGAACCTGACGAGTGGTCACGGGGTCATGTCTCACCTGTTCAAGGAATATCGTTCGGTTGTTGGTAAAATTCGTGCCCGGGAACAGGGCTGCCTTGTCTCCATGTCGACAGGGACAGCCATGGCATACTCCCTGGAAGGGCTGGAGGAGAGGGGGCGCCTTTTTGTTGGGCCCTCAGATGAGGTTTATGAGGGGCAGATCGTTGGTGAAAATTCACGCTCGGGGGATCTGCCGGTGAATCCTACCAAGGCTAAAAATCTCACCAATCATCGCTCCGCAACAAAGACTATCGACGAAGGGTTGAGGCCTCCGATCAAGATGAGTCTGGAGAGGGCAATCGAATATATCGAACCGGATGAGTTTGTGGAGGCAACTCCTAA
Source organism: Roseibacillus sp. (assembly GCA_029242545.1). Lineage (GTDB taxonomy): Bacteria > Verrucomicrobiota > Verrucomicrobiia > Verrucomicrobiales > Akkermansiaceae > Roseibacillus_B. The sequence goes on along the minus strand of JAQWTV010000127.1, from coordinate 7,563 downwards.
CCTGATCCGGCTTCGAAAGCGTATTCTGTGCCCCCATGAGAGAAAGCGCAGTGAGAAGGCAGGTAGTTAGTGCCAGGCCGTCCACGGGTTACGCTTCGTATCCCAACCAGGATCCCAGCCATTTTTCGCACTCTGCCCTGCTCAGGCCCTTGCGCCGGGCGTAATCCTCTATCTGGTCCTCCTGTAGCGAATTGATGCCGAAGTAGCGGCTTTCCGGGTGGGAGAAGTAGAGTCCGCACACTGATGCTCCGGGGTGCATGGCATTTGATTCTGTCAGGGTAACCCCGGTTGCCTCGCTGGCCTCCAGCAAATCAAAGAGGAGAGGTTTTTCGGTGTGATCCGGCTGGGCAGGGTATCCCGGGGCGGGGCGAATACCCCTGTAATTCTCGTGAATCAGCTCTTCCTGAGAAAACTGGTGAGGGCTCTCGATGGACCATGCGACCCGGGCTCGGTGATGAAGTAGCTCGGCAAAGGCTTCGGCGCAGCGGTCAGCAAGGGCCTTGGCCATGATAGCCTGATAAGGATCATGCTGCTTTTCCAGATCCTCGGCCCACTCGTCAGCCCCATGAATTCCGACCACAAATCCTCCAAGGTAATCTCGCGTGGAAGTATCCCCGCTGAGAAAGTCTGCAAGAGCGTAGTGGGGCTTGTCGCTGTCTTTCGCGATTTGTTGCCTTAAGCTGTGAAATCGGGTTCGTTCCATAGTCCGATCCTCATCGGTCCAAACGACTAGATCATCCTCATCTGCGTTGGCAGGGAAAAACCCGAAGACTCCTTGTGCCTTGAGCAGGTTCTGCTCGATGATGGTCTCAAGCATTTCATTAGCCTCAAGGTAGAGTTTTCCTGCTTCCGCAGCCTGTTCCGGGTTCCGGGTCTTCAATATTTTGTCCTCATTTTCCCATACTCCCCGCAGTCCCCAGGCATGGAAGAAGGGAGACCAATCAATGTAGTTAGTGAGTTCTCTGATGGACTGGTGTCTGACTGCCCGAGTGCCAGTGAATTCGGGGACAGGAGGGCTATAGGTTTCCCATCCACCGTGGAAACGGTTTGCCCGTGCGTCTGCCAAAGAGATGGTCGGTTTGCGTTTGCCGCCGCTGAAGGCGAGGCGATGCTTCTCCTGTCGAACCTTGTTTTCAGTCCTGAACTCTCCGCTCTGGTCTGGGCTGAGCAAGGCCGTGGTAACTGGCACGGATCTCGAGGCGTCAAGAACGTGGACTACGGAGCCAGAGTAAACCGGGGCGATCTTGATTGCGGTATGAGCGGCTGAAGTGGTAGCGCCCCCAATCAGAAGGGGGGTATTCATTTTTGTTCGCTCCATCTCAGAAGCCACGTGAATCATTTCATCGAGGGAGGGAGTGATGAGCCCTGATAGGCCGATGATGTCAGCCTTGTGATCACGGGCTGCTGAAAGAATCTTCTCGCAGGAGACCATGACGCCAAGGTCCTTTACGTCGAAGCCATTACAGGCCAGGACTACGCCGACGATGTTCTTGCCGATATCATGGACATCACCCTTTACGGTGGCCATGACGATTCGTCCGGCGGAGCGCTGGTCGGGATCGGCCGCTTTATCCTCCTCCATGAAGGGCGTAAGCCAAGCCACAGCCTTTTTCATGACCCGCGCCGATTTTACAACCTGAGGGAGAAACATTTTTCCCTCTCCAAAAAGATCGCCCACGATAGACATACCATCCATGAGGGGTCCTTCGATGACCTTCAGGGGGCGGCCATACTTTTTCCGGGCCTCCTCGGTGTCAGGGTCGATGAATTCGGTAATACCTTTCAAGAGGGCATATTCGAGACGTTTTTCTACAGGGGCTTCTCTCCATCGTAAATCCACCTCCTGTTTTTTCCCTTCTTTCCCAATGAAATCTTCGGCAATCGAGAGGAGACGGTCGGTCGCGTCAGAGCGCCGGTTCAGAATGACGTCCTCGACGCCCTCAAGCAGCTTGGGAGAAATCTCGTTGTAGACCTCGAGCATTCCTGCGTTGACAATTCCCATGTCCATTCCAGCGCGCGTGGCGTGAAAAAGAAACGCTGAGTGCATCGCCTCCCTCACGACGTTGTTGCCTCGGAAGGAGAAGGAGATGTTGGATACACCGCCGGAGACTCTCGCATGGGGAAGGTTCTCTTTAATCCACCGCGTTGCTTCAATGAAATCAACGGCGTAGTTATTGTGCTCCTCAATACCAGTTGCAACCGTCAGAATATTAGGGTCAAAAATGATATCCTCGGGTGGGAAGTTTACTCGGTCTACCAGGATGCGATAGGCGCGCTCGCATATTCTGGTCTTGTCTTCATAGCCAGCGGCTTGGCCCTGCTCATCAAATGCCATCACCACGACTGCTGCTCCGAAACGGCGGATGATTCTGGCTTGTTCTATGAATCGCTCTTCTCCTTCCTTCAGGGAAATGGAATTTAGAATCCCTTTGCCTTGGAGGCACTTGAGTCCTGCCTCGAGGATTTCCCACTTCGATGAATCTATCATGAAGGGGACCCGTGCGACATCCGGCTCGCCTTGAAGAAGATGAAGGAATCTAGTCATCATAGTTACTCCATCAATGAGTCCCTCATCGAAGCAGATATCGATTACGTTGGCGCCGTTGCTGACCTGTTGACGAGCCACCTCAACGGCCTCCTCGAGGCGGTCTTCCTTGATCAGTTTCCGAAAGCGGGGCGATCCCGCGACATTGGTCCTTTCGCCGATGACGAGAAAGTTTGACCCCGGTCCGTGTACGTAGGCGTCGGTGCCGCTAAGACAGAGGGGGAGGGATTCGGGTGTCATCGCCCAGCAAGATTAATTATTCAGGCCACGGGGATGCGCGGCGGATGAGGTTTCACCGATTCAGCGATTGCGGCAATATGACTAGGAGTATTGCCGCAGCAGCCACCGGCTATGTTCAGTAGTCCAGACTTAGCGAATTCACCCATATATTCAGCCATGTGATGAGGCTCCAGATCAAATCCGGTTGGGGCCAGAGGGTTGGGTAAGCCTGCATTGGGATAGCAGGAGGTATAGCAATCAACAGACTCTGCCAGCTCCGCGACGAATGGGCGAAGAACCTCCGGTCCTTCACAGCAGTTCAGCCCTACTGCGAACGGTTTAATATGACGGATCGCTATCCAGAAGGCCTCGATTCGTTGCGCCGAAATGAGAGTGGCTCCACCGCTTCCCACTGCTGCAGAGACAATAACGGGCAAGGAAGAACCGCGTTCCTCGAAGAGTTGTTGGATCGCAACCAAGGCAGCTTTCGCATTGAGTGAGTCAAAGATCGTCTCGACGAGAAGAAGATCACATCCTCCCTCGACCAGCGATCTGGCCTGGTGGAGATAGCTTGCCTGCACCTGATCAAAAGTGACCGGGCGAAAGGAGGGGTCATCATGATCGGGGGCGTTGCTCAAAGAGAGAGTCAAGGGCCCAATTGTACCTGCGACAAAACGAGGTGTTCCGGTTTCTTCTGAAACACGATCTGCCTGCTCTCTGGCGATTCGGGTGCTGTCGATGTTGAGGTCTTCAACAAGACCGCAGAGGAAATCGTCTTCGAGGATTTTCTGGAAGAATGCAGGATCCTTTCGTCCTCCCTGTTCGCGAGGGTCCTCGACGAAAAATTCTGCTTGGGACAGGGTCGTCGCAGAGAAGGTGTTGGTCTCGATTATATCTGAGCCTGCCTCAAGAAACCGCCGGTGGATGTCTGATATGGTGTCAGGTTGCGTGAGGGAGAGAATATCTCCATTGTTCAGCAAATCCTTCGGTGCATCAGCAAACCGCTCACCCCGGGCGCCCGATTCGGGAATCTTGTATTCCCGGATGGTGGTTCCCATTGCGCCATCGAGGAGGGCGACTCGGGAGCGAAAGAGGTCATGGAGTTCTGCGGTAGGATCCGGTCGCATCGCTGCCAGAAGCTAGAATCTCGTGCCAGGTTTGCAAGATACAAATCAACGAATCTCGATATGTTGATGCGTATTGTTTGCTTAGAAACCTCTGTAATCGCTGTCTTGGTAGGTTCAGAGAATGCGGTGAGGGCCTACTTTGTGGGAACAGCCCGGACGGGACCAACGGAGATTCCTCCATCGACCAGAATGGTCTGGCCGGTCACATAGGCACTGGCGTCGGACGCCAACCATACCACGGTGCCGTCGAGATCACCGGGTGCGCCGGGTCGATCGAGCGGAATGCGTTCCCGCAGGTAGTCGACCCATCCTTCATCTTCATACATGACCTTGTTTTGCTCGGTCCGAAACCATCCCGGAGCGAGGCAGTTGACGGTGAGTCCATGAGCTCCCCAGTCGTGGGCCAAGCTCATGGTAAGTTGCTTTACCCCGCCCCGGCTCGCACCGTAAGGAGCCAATCCTGCATAGCCAGCTACACAGGTGACTGAGCCCATGTTAATAATGCGCCCATACTGCCGGGGAATCATCAGGGCGGCGTGAGCCTGTGCTAGAAAGAAGAGTCCTCGGAGGTTAGTTTCGAGGACGAGGTTCCAGTCTTCCCAGGTCACGTCCAGAGCCGGCTTGCGGACGTTGCAGCCCGCATTATTGACAAGGATATCGATATGCCCGGCCTGCTCCCACGCAAGGGCGGTAGATTTCCTGATGCTTTCCTCGTTACGAACATCGAGAGGGACTGTCCAAGCATGGCGTCCCATGGCCTTAATTTCCGTCTGGGTCTCGAGAAGTGGTCCTTCCCCACTTCGACTCGAGATTACTAGATCAGCACCAGCACGGGCGAGGGCGAGGGCAAACCCCTTGCCCAGTCCACGACTGGCTCCGCTTACGAAGGCGGTCTTCCCGGAGAGATCAAAAAGAGAGGAGGGCATACAGATTGAAAAAGGATTGAATGGAGAGATGATGCTTTATCCTGGGCGCAGGATAACTTTAAGGAGAGATTCCTTTCCCGCTTCAAGACGGGCAAACCATGACGCCCCCTCGGCGAGGGGGACAACACAGGAAGTGAGCGCGCGGACGTCAATTTCGCCTGCTGCAATGGCGGCGATAGCGTCTGGATACTCTCCGTTAATGGCGCAGGAGCCAAGGATATCCAGTTCGCGTGTCACAGCTGCCTGCAGAGGGAACTGAACGCTGGGAGCAAGGTTGCCGACGAGGCATACTCGTCCGCCTTTACGCGCCATATTGACCGCTAGTTCAACGGTTGAGCTGATTCCCACAACTTCCACAACCACTTCGGGGCCCTCGCCCCCGGTCAGAGCGCGGATGACGCCCTCGAGGTCATCGTGGTCAGGTCGAAACGCTGATGTTGCTCCAAGCTCCATGGCGAGTTCCAGCCGTTCCTCAGCGAGATCAATAGCAATAATGTTCTCGCAGCCAGCTCGCCTGAGAGATTGGATGACAAGCAGACCAATGAGTCCCGCTCCGACCACGACTGCACTCTCTCCCTCCGCGAGGTTGACCCGGTTGACAGCGTGGAGAGCGACCGAGACTGGCTCGGCAAAGGCAGCCTCCTCAAAGGGGACTTCCACTGGAATACGGTGGCAGATCCGGGAGGGAACTACAACATAGTCAGCGAATGCTCCCTGCCTGCGAAAGTCTGGAGTGGATACGCCGAGGACCTCCCGATCCTCACAGAGGTTGACATGCCCAGAGCGGCAGTAATCGCATTCGCCACAGTAGATGGTGCTGTCAAAGGTGAGGCGGTCCCCCTCAGACCATCCGGTGACGTTAGATCCACAGCGTTCGATAATCCCGGCCGCCTCGTGTCCCATTACCAGTGGAGGAATGCGCCTCCCGCTGCTTCCGTCCATGCCGTGGATGTCACTTCCGCAGATCCCGCAGGCTCGTACTGCTATGAGAAGGTCGTTCGGCCCCGGTTCGGGCATCGGCTTCTCAACGAGTTTGAAGGCGGACGAGGAGATCAGTTCGAGGGCTTTCATTAAGCTGAGGGCAGTAATTATTTGCCCCGGAAGTCGTAGCAAATGATGCGTGGTGAGACTCGGGTGAGCAAGTCGTGTTCATTCTGAGCAACGTAAAGGAGCCCTTTGTGCAGGGTGGGGAGGGTCCAGCTTGAGCGGGCAGCAAAGAGACGGGTTCTCTGGAGGATTTCCGCGCCGTCCGGGCTGACCTTGAGCTCCGCGAGGACACCGTCCTCCCCGAGGCAGAACACTCGTTCATCTGCGTGGAGGAGGCTCCCCCGGAACAGCCCGTTGATTCGCCCGCCTTCTCGCCACTGCATGTCCTCTTCCCAGAGGATCTTGCCGGTGGTGACATTAGCGCACTTGAATTGAGTATCCGGAATATTGCGTCCAGCGAATCCGTAGAGGTGACCATCGATTTGCACGGGCATCATCCAGTGCATTCCAAACCAGCGCTCCTTCCAGATGACCTTGGACTTAAGGTTCTTGTCATATTCCAGGACGACGCCGCCGACTCCGTAACAGTCCCCGAGGTAGATTCTCCGGTCACTGAGGACGAGTGGGCTGGAGGCGAGGACGGACTCATACTTGTCCGCCCGCCACGGAAAACGATCGTAGACCTCACCTGATTTGACATCAATGATGAGTAGTCCGCCATGAGGAGGGCGGCTTTCTCCCGCTGCGGCAACCACAGCGCACTCTACTCCCTGAAGTGTTGTAATGGTGGGGGAGGCGTAGCTTGCGCCCCACGTGTCCCTGACCTTCCAGAGAGTAGATCCATCCTTGATAGAGAAGGCGGCAACGCAGACTCCCTCACCTTTGCCGGGGTCTCGACCCCCGACATTGAGAATAATCCGGTCTTCCCAGACCGGGCTGGGGCTGGGTCCATAGCCGAAGAAGTAGGTTGGAATGTTGTAGTCTTTTCCGAGGTCACGCTTCCAAAGGATAGCTCCGGTCTTGAGGTCAAGACAGTGGAACTGGCCAGTCACACCGGTTACGTAGACCCGGCCCTTGTGAACGACCGGGCTTGATCGTGGTCCAGGACTGAAACCATAACGGTCGGAGTAGATGGCAGGATACTTTACTCTCCAGTATCGCTTCCCGGTGTCTGGGTCGAGGCAGTCAATAGCCTCCTCACCCTCGCCTGTAAGAGTGCTATGGTTGAGTCGGTGGAAGTAGATCAGTCTGCCTTCGACGAAGAGGGGGCTGGAGTAGCCTTCGCCCGTTTCCAGTTCCCAGACTTTCCTCGGTCCCCCTTTTGGCCATCTGCCGAGAAGCTTGGTTTCCTTCGAGGTCGCGTTGTCCCGGGCGCCGAGGAAGCGGGGCCATTCCTCTACGATCGCACCGGCAGCAAGGGGTTTTGGGGCCGCATGATAGGTTAATTTAAGGTCTTGGCTGGCACCTGGGCCGGTTACAGCGAGGAGCATGAGCGAGGCGGTTAGGATGGTTCGATTCATGGGGTTTCGCTGCTGGGAAGGTTCCCATGTGAGAAATGCAAGGTCCAGAATCAATAGGATAAGAGGAGGAAACTGATGCTTTAAGGTGAGGATTCTCTTGATTTTCAGGCGGCGCGCCCCTAAGCCTCCCGCCCATTAAGAAGATCATCTCCATGCTCGGGTGGCGGAATTGGTAGACGCGCTAGATTAAGGATCTAGTGGGGTAATACCCGTGGGGGTTCGAGTCCCCCCTCGAGCAC
>JAQWTV010000118.1 GCA_029242545.1 Roseibacillus sp. | reverse complement strand
TGTTTATTGGCCCAATCACTAAGTCCTGCGCCTTGGCCCTCTTAATCGGCGCAGCGTGTTCCTGCGGGGAGAAGGGCTCGGTCGGTGCCGCGCGCGGAAAATTTGAGTATGTCGGCCTAACTCACGACGGTAGGGAGAGTCCTGTGTTCAACACGCCTCAGGAGGCTGAGGAATGGGTTACTCGCAACGGTGGCAAGAGCGGTTCACAAGTCTTTCAAAGACCTCGCAAGTAATTAAAGGGAGTTCTATTGGCCCTGCACGTTTGCAGGACACACCGCGCACCCGCCCCAAAAATTTTCACGCGGGGTGATACATACATACCCAAGCGCACACAAAAAGTGCCACCACCACCGGTGGGGTGTGCGGGGCGTAGCTGGACCTCTCAACCTGATCCGTGAGCCCTGAATCCCCTACCCTGAACCGTGTGCAGGAGACGGGGTAAGGGGTGCTGGAAAAAGTGTTCACACTTGGTGTTCACACCTACGAATTGGCACCAAATAAAAAACCCTCAACTGATTGAAGTTGAGGGAGTTAAAGTGGCTCCTGCGGTTGGATTCGAACCTACGACCTAGTGGTTAACAGCCACCCGCTCTACCGCTGAGCTACGCAGGACCGTGAAAACGGGCAGGAAGATGGTCCGAGACGCCTACGCGGAGCAAGTAAATTCTCTTAGATCCGTAGATCCGAAATGTAACTCTCAGTGATTATCCTGTCTCTGCCGGAGAAGCCTGAGCATTCGTTCCACCTCTTCCCGATCAGCAGCCGCAGGATCATGAGATTGAGCCACAGCACTTTCCTGCGGTATATTCGGATATTTAATGGGTTCAGGAGGTTTCCCAACGGCAACAAATGGGGATGGCGCTGAAGAGGTTGGATCCTCAATAGTGCTGGATGGGTCACCTGGCCACCATTCCTTGCCTGGCTCACCCTGAGCGGAGATCTGATTGGGGACGTCGTTGCCGGGTGCGCTCATCTGATTGAACGTGGTTTCGACCCCATCTTCTCTCTGCTGAGCATCTTGGGAAAAATCACCCATCGAATCGACTTCTTGTGAGCGTTCCTCCGAAACCTCTGGAGCGCTGCTGCTTTGGGATGACGCCGGGCCTCTATCTGTGAATGGAGATTCAGTAGAGTCCATCGCTTGCGGCTCGAAGGGACTAGCCATTGTCACTGCCTGGGCGGGGCTCTCGGCCTCTGACTCCTTAAAAACCTCAGCCTGTTCCTGGATCCCCTTCTGGTTCTCAGAGCTATTCAGGCCCGATACGGGAGCAATCCTCTCCTCATGGCCGAACGATTCCTGCTTAGTTTCCATGGGATCTGGATCCTCATGGCCCCCGAGGTTATTGGATGAAGGCGTCTCAAAGAGGGGCTTGAGCTTTGAGAACTCGATTTCGCCTCGGGTAGGATCCTGCCCGTCTAAGTCTGAATCATTATCACCCGGATTCGAAATACCCTTGAATGGTGCCGAATCTTCTTGGGGTCTTGTAACGGGCTCAGGTGTTTGCCGCCCGTGATCGCGGTGAGGAGACTCGTCAGGCAGGGTCACTTCAGAACTCTCAGGTTGAGAAACCTGAAAGTTCGAGTCTGCGCTCCTTGGACGAAAGGGCCTCGCCCTTTGAAAATCTTGAGGAGCTGAGCGCCCGACTTGCTCTACTGTGCTCGGGCCGACCAGAGGATACCCCGAAGAAGATTCCAGATTGTCCGAAGAATCCTCCTCAGGGACTTGCTCGAATGGACTCGGAAACGTAGGGGAAGGCTTATCTGACTCTGATCCTGCAGCCTCGAAGGGGCTTTTTTCGGCCAGCGGTGTTTCCGGAACCTCGGACGGATCTGGCTTGGCTTCCCGTGCAGCAAACGGGGAGTCTTCCGACGCCGGAATAAACGGACTTTCGAAGGACTGGAGCCCCGATAGCTGCGGGTTAAGGATAGTGACTTCCTTTACCTGATCCTCCTCACGAGAGCTATCGGAAGACGGAAAACGCTCTGATTGCAAATCGTGAGCTGTAACCGAAGCAACCTCGTTGTGGCCAAAATCAGGAATATCTGCGAGCGCATCATCACTTGGAGCGGTTCGGGGGGGCTTATCCTCTTCGACTCCTGTTGCCTCGGCGCCCTGATGATCCAGCTGGGCCCAAGCATCGGAAGCCAACTCTACCACCCGCCTCGGATATAAAGTCTCTCCTGACTCACTCCAATTGATCTGTCCGAGAATCTCCGGGGCCTTCTCCCCCGCCCTTTCCCTAATGATTTCTTCAATCTCCTCCGCGTTGAGGGCGTCGAGGGTTATCTTATAGGCCAAAAGTCGGTCTGCGAGTCCGCCTGGGAGATGCGGTGCGAATGACGAGGCCCAGATGTCATCATTGACACTGAGAATAGCTACTGCTCCGGGGCAAGTTTGTGAAATATTCGAGAGAAAGGACGCAAGCGCAAGAGCGTCTTGAGGAGAGGTCGATAGCCCCTCCGTATCATCGACAACGAGAACCGGGCATGCGACCGTGCTGATCAGGCTGAGGATTCCATGGAGGCGTTCCTCAGCTGTAGAGGAGGACTGATTCTGCAGGTCGTTGCGGAAAATTGTTTCGAAAAGAAGACGGGCTCGTTCGACGTTATCGGGCGGAGTGGTCGCAAAACGGAAGAGAAGCTCCACCCAGTATGAGGCTTCGCGGAGGCTTGCTCCACTAATCCGCGCGAGCTCTGCGGCAAGTCTCGGGCCCAACACTTCAAAGTTTGATTTCGTCCAATGGGCCGTGACTGCTCCGTCGTAGTGAAAGTCGAAAGTCTGGGCCGGATTGCCACGGAGGCTTTCAAGGGCACTTTCGCGGTCCTGACAAGGCACCTCCCCAGAGGCTACTAGGGGCTCCAGCCCGAGAGCTAGAACTTGCCGAGCAACTAAATCTAACTGCGTGAGAGTACTACTTTCAGGAACGACTTCACAGAGGGCCTGGAGGACATACTCTAAAACGTGCGCTGCATCTGTAGTCCGGCCATTGGTAAGTTGAATCCGGACAAAATGGTGGCTATCCCCAAGATCCGATGCCACCGACTGCAAGAGTGAAGTTTTTCCATAACCCGCTCTTGGAGCCTGTAGCAAGATCACCCGGCCGGATCCTTCTGAGCCGGCACGAAGATAGGCCTTCAGTAAATCTCGAGCAGGCTGATTGATCGATCTAACAAGACCTTTGGGATCCCGTCCGAATACCTCGAAACGGCGGCTGAACGGGTCGGGAACACTCATCGGTATGGAAGCGAAACGATCGCCCCTTAAGCTACTGACACCTGTTCAACTCAGACAAGCTCGAATGCTGTGAACAAGGTGCGCTTCAAATGTGAAGAACCTGTCAGCAAAACCACTCGCAACCCACCGAAGGGCCACCAAGCCAAGCCTCCAAGTAACTTTTCCTATTGGCTACTGCCCCTTTGGCTGACCCTCGAGTTTCGTTGGCGTCTCTGGAGCGATTGGAGATGCCTGCAACCTCCTCAGGAAGTCATCATTGGGCTGGTCCAGGGATCCACTAAGCTGGAGGTCGGTCCAGCAGTAGCCCTGGGCGGGCAGACTGAAGGAAGGATATCGCGTTTGGTTCAAAGTTTTCATCATTAGGAGCTCTGGGACGCCAAGCCGCAAGGCGCCACTCATCTCCCCTTCCTTGATGATGATAGTGCCCGTTAAAACTATGTGAGAGCGAATCTCATATCGCAAATTCTCGATGGTAAGCTGGTTCCGATTTCGCCGTAACAGGCCTGAAATGGTGCCACCCTCAGGTCTTGAGTAATGCTCCTTCCGCAGGATCGACGCGAGGCCTCCAAGAAACCTGAATCCTTCGATAGAGCTCTCCTTTCCCGCAAAGGTTAGTTCGAGCTGAGGGTCCATCTGCTCACCAGCATTCACCGATAGAGCCCCACTAGAGGAGTCAATACGACCCCTCAGCATTCTCCCGAGATTTTTCTCTCCCAATAATTGCTCCAGTGGAAACTCGATAAGCTCGACATCGAATTCCGCCGTGCTTTCACCGACTATCGGTTGGACTCCTTTAAAAACCGCTTTCCCTTCCTGCTCGCTCTGGGTCCGAAGTGAAACTAAGTGGAAGCCGCCATCACGCCATTCTCCCAAACCATTTTTCACCTTTAGCTCAGACCAGTTTCCAAAGCGAAGAAAACCCCCACTCAGGCGAAATTGCATTCCACCGGCCTTCGGTAGCTCCATTGCTACGAGCTCGGAGTCTCGAATCCGGAAGGCGGCGTCCCTCGAGTCAGCCCCATATTCCAGATCGAATTGGTTGCAGCGATAGCTTCCAAAACTGAGGAGCTGGTCGACTCCGATGGCCGGCGGGGCACTGGGCCTTCCAGTAGCCGGTCCCAGACGCATAGCGCCGGTCCGAGCATATAACTCAGGACTTTGGAGCCGGGACCGAAAAAAGCTGGAAATGTCCAGACGGGTCTCGAGGTCCGCTAGCAGTAGGGAGCGGGGCATCCCTGACAGGGGCCAAGTCATCTCCACCGATCGCACCCGGGTTTTGATAGGATTGATCGATAGGCCATTGATTCCAACTACCGCGCCAGCCGTAGATCCGACACTTGCCGCGATGTCTTCCCGGAACCCCCTGCTATTGAAACGGGCCACCATCGTTACGATGGTAATACCTCCGACGACAACAAGCAGGATTAGAGCTACGATACCATAGAGTCCATACTTACGCTGTCTTACGGGCTTAGTTTTTCGCTTACTTTGCTCCGTTCGCCGTTTCCGTTTCCGCACCCTCGTCACCTGCGAACCATCGGCCCGCGTGACGATTTCCTTGTTTCGACTATCCGCTGCCTTCCGCTTCCCCTTCTGGAGTTTCTCCATCATCTCCTCGACGGAGTAGCTACGCTGTTCGGAGTCCTTGGCCATCACTCTGAGCAGAGCTCTACAATTTACCCTAGCGGCTGACAGGTTGTCCGGATGGATCCTCAAGGCGCACGCTCACCATGATAATGTAAGCGTCTTTTATCGAGGTTTGTGCCCGCGACTTGAAGTAGCGCCCAATCAACGGGATTTTACTTAGAATCGGAATCTGGTCCTCGACGCCAATCTGGGAGCTGGTCAGCAACCCACCGAGCACTACAGTCTCACCCTGATAAATTGACAGCGTTGAGTTACCCCGGATTGTACTGAATACCGGCATCAAGATCTCATTTTCAGTAAGCACCCCGAAGGATCCTCCACTGAGCACCCCGCCGGTGGGATCAAAGACAGAGCTACTGGTGCCCCCCAGAATAGGGGTTCCATAGTTGATGAACCCATCGAAGTTTCGAATCTCCGGCTTGATCGACACCTCGATAACCCCATCACTCCCAAGCTGCGGAAGCACCTCGAGCATACAGCCCAGATTGGTGGTCTCGAAAGCTGTCGGATGGGCTGGAGTGACCGGAGTGATTCCTGCTGCCTGCTGAAAAAGCCCACCATCTGCGTCCTGACCGAAGTTCCCACCAACTTGATTGGGGAGCTCCGGCGGCTCATATTCCGTTGGATAGATGAACTCGCGAACTGACTCAATGGTGGCGCTTTGGCCCGATCTGGTTATGACCGTCTTCTTGGTCATTAAATCGAGACCCTTGTGCTGCCCAACTCCGCGCATCAGCATTCCAACCGTGGCGTTGTTAGCGATTCCAGTGGCGAAGATCGCCCCCGGAGCCCGGAGCTGAGTGTTACCCACGGATGATCGCGCGATCGCGCCGTCGATACTATTTGTATCCGTGGCCAGATTACCGCTCCTGTTGCCAGCGGTAATCGGCCGGAAGGGAGCTGCCGCGGTGGGAGTCCCGTTGCCCACCGTCCCACCGTGAATGAGAACCTTGTCTGTGAGAGCCTGAGGCCCGTCCAGCAACCAGTCAAATCCCAGCTCCTCGAGACGCTGTTCGGTGGAGCGAATGATTCGCGCCTCCACGATGATCATAACCGGCTCTGCATCGACAATGGCATCGACGATAACCTCGACCAGCGCCATGTTGGTTTCAGTGTTCTTGACCGAGAGAATCGAGGATTGAGTTCGATAAAGCGCGCTTGCCCCTGGAGGAAAGTTAACACCCTTCTGCTTAAGATAATCTTGCGCACTTAACCGCTTCACCAATCCTCTTTGGGGCGCTTCGTTGCCAGCGAAAGGGTCCGCCTCTGCGCCCCCTGCATCTCCACCCAAGTCTTCCCGACTAAGGAAATCGGGGGGCATCTTGAACTGCCGGAAGACCAACTCATCGCTAATGACCCCAGCCGGGCGTATCACTACCGCATACTCGTCGACTCGGGCCTGCGTTCGGGTAGCCTCCAAAATCAAATCTAGAACCTTGCGCATCGGAACGTTCCGCAACTTCAGGCTGAAGGGCGTTGTTTCGATCGTCCTCGCCCTTACCGCATCGGCGTTGCCAAGTTGAATGACAAAGGCAATGCCCTTCCTCGAAGCGTCCAACTCATCAACGTCCAGCGCTGCCGCTTGCTGCCTGAGAAAATCGATGGCCTCTCCGAGGAGAACCTGATCCATGTCGACCACTGGAATGATCATCGAATCAAGCTTTTCAGACGCTGATGCCCCAAACCGGGCCCCGTCTCTCAATACTCCGAAGTTCGCATCTGCGAGTCCGCTGATCCCCTTTGGTATGGGAGATGCCCATGCCTTACCCACGTCGCTCAGCAGCTCACCCCGCGCCTGGTCCCGGGCCGCCTCCGAATAACGAACCTTGTGAGCATGTAATCTTTCCATCCCCCGCCTCGCTGCCGAGTTGTGGGGATCAACAGTCAGAACCTGACCGTAAACCACCATCGCCCGATCAAACTGCCCGAGTTCCTCAAAACCCTGAGCTTCGGAGAGGTAGCGCCGCACTTCTTCAACTTTTGCAGCGTGCTCTGGGGTTAAGGCCGGATTGTTTCGTATGGGATCCCCCAGTTGGGCCATCAATTCCTTCGCACCCGCGTGCCTTGGAGCAACCCCGGGCTCCAGCACGTTCTCAAGCAAGGCCTCCGCTGCTGGGTAGTCTCCGACTCTGGCAAGTTCTCGTGCACGCTCTACTGAGGCCTGCGCAAACCTTTCTCCAGCCGCCAATTTAAGATCGGCTGTAGCATCACCACCTGGGAATAAGCCAAAGGCCTTGGCGAACTCAGTAACGGCGGTGGCATAGTCGGCAAGCCGGTAGGCTTTGTCACCAGCGAGCAGTGCCTGCTGAGCCTGCTGGGTGGCCTGCGCTCTCCTTCCAAGCTCCCGTTGAATAACATCCGATTCCTCGGCGAGTGAGGTGACGGCACCAAGAAACAGAGCCGCAAATACCGGCACCAGACGGAGGCGTTGCCCCATAATGCGGCCACTGAGCCGCGGGGATAATTGGGAGGCAGGGCTGATGGTGAGTTTTCTACCGGAGGATGCCCCTCCAGTCAGCACAAAAATCCCGGTCAAAATGGATGCCCCGCCAAGATTGCGAGCCCTTCCTACCCCCTAAAGACTAGCCGAGTCCCCGCAACGGAATGGCGACGCCGGCTTGAGTGGCGACCACGGTCGAGGAGATCAAACTGCCGCTGGAGGCGCTTGAGGCGGATCTTGAGGAACTGATTGCGGACATGCCATGTTAACGTGTTCATTCGAACACCATACTCATCAACCACCCCATGTCAACCCCTGTTCCTTAAATCAAGCCCTCACGACCCGGTCGACTGCATGTTTGGTAAGAATGTTTCCCTTAGCCCCACGACCCTTGACCCCGATCTCCCCGAATTGAAATTCTCTCGAGACATTCCTGAGCCGGAGAGCAGGCTTGAGGTGAACTACTACGGTATTGGCATCACTTTCGCCCTGGTCGTCGTGAACTGCGAAATACAGAACTCGGGTTCCCGCTGTGCCTTTACCCAACTCATAGATCTTATCCCGCGTCACGCCTCCGACCCTGAAGCGCTTTGCCAGGACAGGACCATCACGGCCTTCCCGATAAATCATCGAGTAAATTTTTTCCTCTGACTTCCGAAAAACGGCAACGTGAACCGGCCTCTTACCCACGAAGGCTTTGTCGGAAACCTTAAGCACCCGCATCATGGCATCTTGTGATACCGCGATAAGATCATCGAGCCGTGAGCACTTCTCGACCGCGCGCTCCTTTTTCAGCCCGATCCCCGCAAACCCGTTCTTCTCATCAACATAGAGGGTCTCAGTCGCCGCGACTACCTGGGTGCGGTCAACCCGCTCAAACTCTCCCTCGTCAGTCCGCGGCTCCTTTCCGCTTCCATACTTCTTGCGAAGATTTTCGTAGTAGCGAATCGCATAGCGCGTGAGACCGCGGAGATTCTTTTCGGTTTCCTCTATTCCATCCTCTAACCCTTTGATTTCCTCATCCGCCCGGAAGCTGTCATACTTTGAGATTCGCTTGATCCGTATCTCCGTAAGCCGAACGATGTCTTCCTTGGTGACTGCGCGACGGAAACGCTTGGCGTGAGGCTTGAGGCCTCGATCAATCGCCTCAATCACGGCTTCCCATGTCTCGCATTCCTCAATATCCCGATAAATCCTCTTCTCGATGAAGATTTTTTCCAGGGAGCTGAAGTGCCACTTTTCTTCCAGCTCTCTCAGTTTGATCTGTAGCTCCTGCTGAAGGAGATCCTTCGTCTGAAGCGCAGACCGCTTCAGAATCTCACTAACACCAAGGAATTGCGGTTTTCCATCAGCAATAACGCAGGAATTAGGCGAAATACTGGTTTCGCAATCGGTAAACGCAAAGAGTCCATCCCGGACCGATTTCGGGTCACTCCCTGAAGGAAGATGAATCAGGATATCCGCCTGGTCAGCAGTGTTGTCCTCAATCCGGGAGATCTTGATCTTTCCCTTTTCCTGAGCCGCCACGATAGAAGCTTGTAGTGAGGTGGTGGTCGTGCCCCACGGAATCTCCACAATCTTGAGGAGGTTACGTTTAATAACTTCGATCTTAGCTCTTACGCGGACTCGTCCTCCTCGGAGTCCGTCATTGTATTCGCTGGCATCCATCAGACCGCCCGTCGGAAAGTCGGGAACAATTTCGACCTTCTGCTTCCGAAGAGCCCGGATACATTGCTCAATCAGCTCATTGAAATTATGAGGCAGGATCTTACAGGCAAGGCCAACGGCAATACCCTCTCCCCCTTGCGCCAATAGCAGCGGGAATTTCATCGGGAGGGTTACCGGTTCCCTGTTGCGACCATCGTAGCTTTCCGTCCAATCCGTAGTCTTTGGGTTAAACGCGACCTCCAGAGCGAATGGAGTGAGGCGCGCCTCTATGTAGCGCCCAGCGGCGGAGGGGTCTCCCGTCAGCACGTTTCCCCAGTTGCCCTGAGTATCGATCAGGAGGTCCTTCTGCCCCATCCCGACCAGCGCATCCTCAATTGCGGTATTACCATGAGGATGATATTTCATCGTATCACCGACGATATTGGCAACCTTGTTATAACGGCCGTCCTCCATTTGGCGCATCGCGTGGAGGATCCGCCTTTGAACTGGTTTCAACCCATCTCCGAGATGCGGAACCGCCCGCTCCATGATCACATAACTGGCGTAATCCAGAAAGTAATCGGAATACATGTTCCCGAGGCTGCCGTGCTCTTTTCCCTTCAAGCTCATCCGTTGCCTCTGAAAAGGCGAATTTAAGATCTCCTTACCAAACTGGCAAGGTTTGATCCGCCCTTAATTCGCCATGAGGCGAGCTCCGATTTATCATCTCCAATTAATAACACTTCCCACCTTCAGTTAATTAAGTCTCCTGCGTGAATTTGCCGCCGCGCACCTAATTAAGAGCAGGTTACCTCGACTCCTAGGCCGTCATCATCTCGCTACCACGATCCACTTCCTCCCGGAGGTTATTGATGATGTACTCCTGTCGATCAGGTGTGTTTTTCCCCATATAGAATGCGAGCATCTCGCTGAGCCCCTTACCCTCTTCCATGAGAACGGGATCAAGTCGGATATCTGGACCTATCATATGCTTGAACTCATGGGAGGAGATCTCTCCGAGTCCTTTAAACCGGGTGATTTCTGAGCCCTTACCCAGAGATTCGATAGCAGCCTCCTTCTCCTCCTCATCAAAGCAGTAATCAGTCCTTTTCTTGGTTCTTACTCGGAAGAGAGGAGTCTGAAGAATGAACAGGTGTCCCTCCCGGATTAGCTCAGGGAAAAACTGGAGAAAAAACGTCAGGAGCAATAACCTGATATGCATTCCATCGACATCAGCGTCAGTGGCCAGGACCACCCGGTTGTAGCGTAACCCATCAATATTTTCCTCGATCCCCAGAGCCGCCTGCAAAAGAGCAAACTCCTCATTCTCGTAAACTACCTTTCGACTTAGACCAAAGGAATTCAAAGGCTTTCCTCGCAGCGAAAAGACCGCCTGTGTTTCTGCATTTCGGCACGATGTAATCGATCCGCTCGCGCTATCCCCTTCCGTGATGAAAATCGTGCTACCCTTCCTCGACTTGTGCTTGGTGTTCCAGTGCGCGCGACAATCCCTTAGTTTCTTGTTATGGAGCTTCGTCTGCTTGGCCCTGTCGCGGGCCATCTTTTTCACTCCCTTGAGTTCCTTCCGCTCCCGCTCGGAGGCGATAATCCGCTTCTGAATCGCATCCGCAGTTTCCGGATGCTTGTGCAGGTAGTTATCCAATTGCTCACGCAGAAAATTACCAACGTATGTCCGGATAGTCTCACCTTCCGGCTTCATGGCGCTACTCCCGAGCTTGGTCTTTGTCTGACTCTCGAAAACTGGCTCTTCAACCCTGAGCGAGACAGCCGCTTCAAGCCCCGCCCGGATATCGGCAGGGTCGTATTGCTTTTTATAAAACTCCCGTAACACCTTCACAATCGCCTCCCGGAAGGCACCGAGGTGAGTGCCTCCCTGAGTTGTGTGCTGCCCATTAACAAAGGAGTAATACTCTTCACTGCTCGATGGCGTATGCACAAACGCTACGTCAATATCCCGCCCGGAGAGCCCTACAGGCTCGTAGAGCGGAGCCTCATTCATCTCCTCTTTCAAGAGGTCGAGAAGACCATTCTTGGAGCGGAACTTTTGCTTGTTAAAGACAAGGCTTAACCCCGGGTTCAGATAGGCATAATAGCGGCACATCCGCTCGACGATTGCGGCCTTAAACTTTGTCCGGGAAGGGAATATTTCACGATCAATCTCGAAAGCAAGTCGAGTCCCAGGCTTCGTCTTGGCAGCTGCCCGGGGGCGCTTCATCTCTTCGGTGACTTCACCCCGGCTAAATTCGATGGCCTTGGTCTTCCCTTCGCGCCACGCCTGGATCTCAAAGAACTCACTGAGCGCATTTACCGCCTTGATCCCGACTCCATTCAGCCCAACCGCTTTCTTGAAAGCCTCACTGTCATACTTTGCTCCAGTGTTAATCTTGGCGGCACAATCCATGAGCTTACCCAGCGGTATCCCCCTGCCAAAATCCCTTACTTCTACTCGTCCCTCATCGTCGATCTCGATCTTAATCTCCCGCCCGTGCCCCATCACGAACTCATCTACCGCATTGTCGACAACCTCCTTCAGCAGAAGATAGATTCCATCATCCTGCACCGCTCCATCCCCAAGCTTGCCGATATACATTCCAGGACGCAGGCGAATATGCTCCCGCCAGTTGAGCGTCTTGATGTCCTCTTCGGTATAGCTTGCCGACATAAGAGGATACTTAATATTTCTAAACTAATGAGGCGAGGTCAAAGAGCTTTATCCTGAAGCTCTTTTCAACTGCCAGGCCGGAAAAACACCAGGACTCTCGATGCGCTGGCGAGCGAGGTCATGGCTTCCTTATCCGGTAATATTGCGCGCGCTCGTCTGCGATAAAGAGATCAGGGACCACAAACCGATGTCGTCCCGGTGAAACCTCGGTCCCAGATTCGGTGGTAAGAAGCTCAAAAGGAAACCACGAAGAGGCGTTGCCGAGATCAAGACTTACGTCAAAACAGTACAGATCGCCGGGGGTGAGCCCATCCACCTCAACGATCACCTCGAGATTGTCGCGATCAATGTCGAAATCCGTAATCCTGATAAACTCTATCGCAACAGCACCATCGAAGGAGCCTCCACTCACCGTTACTCCAGGCGAGAAGAGAGCGGCTCCCGCACCCGAAGCTTGGGAGTGAGCCACTAAGACTCCACTGCCATCGGGTGATCGGGACATCGATTCGTCCTGAACCGATCCGTCGTATTCAAATTCGAGCAGAGTGCTACCGCCGCCCGGAGTTTTGAGGAAAATGGTGTCTCCACTGTTATTCAGACCGAGGAGTCCACTACTCGCTATCTGCACCAGTGAGCCCCCGAATGCCCCGACCGGCGACCCACCACCAAAAACGACAATCGCTCTGCCAGCAGCCAGCAGGGTACCTGAAGAAAACACATGCCGCATGCCCACACCATCGTGAATCTCGTAGTCGCTGAGATCGAACGCCTCATCTGACACATTGAGGAACTCGATGAATTCGTCCTGTGAGGTGTCCAATGTTCCATCACGGTTAGCATCCCCCCCGGGATTCGGCGGATCAGAGAGGAACTCGTTGATGACAAGGTTGCTGAAAGGGCCGTCACCATCATCCTCGACTTCAAAGCTTGCAACTGCGGTTGTATAGCCAGGAGCAATCGCCCTCACCTGAACAGTCTGGGCCCCGTCCTCAGCGATGTCATCCACCGCAATCAAACTAATCGTGAGGGAGCTTTCATCCACGGCAAAGGTTCCGCGCGCACCAAGATCTGCAAGGGCCTCGGTCTCATCGCTAACTGCAAGAACAACGTCGAGCGCGACGCTCAGATCCCCAGTTCTCCGAAGAAGAGCGCTGATGCTGCCACCGTTTTCGTTCATGGTGCTCGCGCTCAGGCTGAAGGTTAGCTCTCCCAGAGGCGGGCAATAATCGCTTCCGTCACTCCTGGTGCCCGGCGAAAAGAGCCGTCCATCTCCAATACTCCCGTGCAGAGTGAAGCCATCCGAAATGCCCGGATCCCGCACAAGGGACTGGTCATTCCCCCCTTCACTGCCGTAGTTCACCGAGGCGACAAGCTCACCCTGCGAGTCGTAAACACTCACGGTATCCCCGGCATTGTTTAGACCAAGTCTGATACTGCTCACCGTCTGGAATATCGCGGAGCCT
This sequence comes from Roseibacillus sp., assembly GCA_029242545.1. Taxonomy (GTDB): domain Bacteria; phylum Verrucomicrobiota; class Verrucomicrobiia; order Verrucomicrobiales; family Akkermansiaceae; genus Roseibacillus_B. Next base: position 6,553 of record JAQWTV010000118.1, on the reverse strand, counting down.
CCGAGATTATCAAGGGATCCACCACCGAACACGACAATGGCACAGTCCGATGGCAGGATGGTGCCGGCAGGGAAAAGGTGCCGCTCTTCACTACGATCACGTAGAGACCAGCCACTCATGTCAAGAGGACCGCCGCTCTTGTTGACAATCTCTACAAACTCATCGTCCGCGCTATCGGTATCGCCATCTCCATTGGCATCTCCTGATGCTCCTGATGGTATATCTGCAAGGATCTCGGTAATAGCGATCGGGGAAACATCATTGTCATCGGCGACGGTGAGAGTCGCGACTGCTGGTGAAAGGCCCGTTGCGGACGCCGTAATAACAACCTCCTGATCTCCATCTTCAATCGTATCGTCAACGGCATCGATTGAGCTCGGAATCGTTATCGAATCCTCCCCAGCCGGAATCACTCCTGTCCCAGTAGCGATTACTGCTTCGCTCTCATCACCTGATGAAAGAGTAACGGTGAGCTCCTCCAACAGAATACCTGTCCTAGTCACAGTCACATCAACCTGACCCTCGCCGCTGTCCTCCCCGATCACCGAAGGACTTAAGGAGATACTGAGAGATTCCGGGGCCGAAGCGCTGAAACTTTGAAGATAGAATAAATCTCCAGGCTGAGCGTCATCCACTTCCTGATTGCTTGCTCCGCCCCACACCTGCGGAAAATCAGCTGCGGTCGAACCCGCAAGCAGATCAAATCCTGCACCCTCACCGATTCGATAAAAGCTCCTGTTAGCCCCCTCATTCCCGGCATCTGTGAAAGAGATTGCATCGACGATCGCGACCGTGTCCCCCAGGGCACCCAGTGCCGTGTCGTAAAGAACCACGCTGTCATCACCATTGAAGTTCGGAGTGCTATTTGTGGACACGTCTGCACTGGCATAGGCCGGCAGAACGGCACGAGTATTTCCGAAGAGAAGAAAGCCATTAGCGGGAATGGAGAGCCCGTCGAGGTTGTCGCTCCCCCCGGGGCTCGCTCCATCCTGTTTCCATGCCTCGGTGGAGGCGTTCGCCCATCGGGTAAGCACGTATCCATCAAGTGACATTGCAGCATCACTGGTATTGGCAAGCTCCACCCATTTATTAAAACTGGTTCCCTCGTAATACTGTGAAATAACGATCTCACCTGGGGCTATGGCTGAAAAACCAAGGATTGAGTAGAGGACCAGAAAGGGGTTCCGATAGTTCATGATGAGAAAGACTGAAACAGGTTCAGTGCCGATTAACCAATTGCCTTAAAGACAAGTCAAGAAGTGACACCAAGGCGTCCAGCAACCAGAGAATTGATCGGGCATCCAAACAAAAATGGTTACCCTACAACTTCCCAACCTCACCAATCGACGTTGTAACCTCTCGTGTCAACGTGAGTGAACCCGGCATACTGTCCAACACCTCCCCGAAACCTGCCTTCTTGCCTGATATTACGGGCCGCCCGGGCAACCGCATAAGTCGAAGCGTGGAATTGGAGATCAAGCGCCACGTTCTCCTTGTGGCATGAATTCGGCTTGGCCCCGGGACAACGCGCATTGTAGGACGGGCTGCGGAAGGCTGACGTGACACCTTTTACTGACGTTGACAACCTGACGGCTATCTCATCAGCGACCCTTAGCGTCTGGCTCATCTGCCTCCAACTATCTCGTCCCGGAAGCGCATTCCAGACGCTTCCCTTCTTGCGCGCATGTGAGCCAATCACCTGCTGGACGCTGATGTGTCGAAGCCTGAGAGCCGAGAGGTAGCGACCATAAGCATGTAGATCCGGACCCTGCCTTCGCACCCACTCTGTGGGGAGTTCACTGACGTCCAAATCTGATCGCCCGCTGAAAATCGATACCGCCTGAGTTACTCCGACAGACGCGAAGAGGCCACCCGTGGTCAGCAGAGACGCCCTCAGGAAACCCCGTCTTCCGCACGTCTCATTCCCGAGGTCATCGTCTGACCGTTGCCTCTGGGGCTGAGAACCTCTCTCCATCTGCCGCAAATGTTTGCTAAAACGATACAGCTGGCCAGCGGAAAATGTCCCTGCATCAGCCCTCAATAGACCTGTTTTCAACGGAAAATTAGGCAGCTTGCCGGTTATTTTATCCGAAGGTAAGGTTCTGTGAATAACTTAGAAATTCTGGCCCGTTTTCGAACGAAACTCAGGTGAGCCACTCCGTATTTTTAAAATTATTTAAATGGGCATTATTTTCACATCGGAAACAATTTTCACTCAGAATTGATCTCATCTGCCCGATCGTGGATACCTTTCGCAAGAACGAACGGTTCTGAGATGAGAGCCCCCACTGCAGGAAGCAAGAAGCGCGCCCTATTTGGGGCAGCTGCGTTGCTCATTACACCACTCGCCTTGGCACTTCCCAACGGCCTGCTCCCTCTGTGGCCTGCAGGGGTGGCCCTGTGCCTCGTATTCGTCACCAAAAAGGCGCCCCTCTCACTTGGGACCGCCTGCCTCAGTGCATCAATTCTTATCCTGTTTACCGACCAGACTGCCTTTTTCGAATGGCTCCGCCCCTCTGGAGGCCTACTGGGCACCTTGAAGAGCCCCTGGCATTCCTATGCCCTGCTGTTCACCTTACTTCTTGGCGCCCTTTCTGCAGTCATCGAGAAGTCTGGGGGCCTCTTATCCATTCTGCATGAAGGAGGAGATATCACCGAAAGGGCTAGGAGACGATTTCTCAACAGCGTGCTGGGGGTCGGATTTCTCTGTTTCTTTGACGGCCTGGCTAATGCCCTCATGCTCGGACGGGTCGCGCGTCCTGTTGCCGACCGCTTGAGGGTACCTCGTGCTTATCTCGCCTACCTTGTCGACACCACGAGCTCTGCGGTGGCATGCCTCGCCTTCCTCTCTACCTGGATCGTCACTCAGCTTGGTTACATCGCTGCCCATAGCCCACTCGACAAACCTCCTTATCTTCAGTTTCTCTCCTCACTTCCCTATAACTATTACTGCCTCTTCGGTTTGGCTCTCGCCATTCTGTCCGTTCGATACCGATGGTTAATCGGACCGATGAGACGCCGATTCCAGGGCCCCGACAGCTACCTCAGAGATGCCGACCGGGTTGAACCCGCCAAAAGTTCACCAGCGCGCGCTCTGATTCCGGTGCTTGTTCTCTTGCTGAGTCTGCCTCTGATCATTTTCTTCTCCTACACCCCCGAGAAGGAAATTGCTTTATCCGTAAGAATCCAAGAGTCACTCAACGCCTCAACTGTGCCACGGACCTTCGTGATATCGAGCTTGCTGGCTTTAATCACGGCCTGCCTAACTTATCCTCCAAAGAGGCGTGCAGAGACTGCTCCTGCTGCATGGTCTGGTGCTCGCCAGCTTATCCCTGCTCTCGGCATTCTCCTGCTCGCTTGGATTCTTGGGAGCCTCTTTGATGTTCTCGGGACAGCCGGGGTTCTCGCAAACCTCCTTGGGTCATGGCTCCCATTGGAAGGATTAGCATCAGGCGTTTTTCTCCTTGGCTGCTTCATCTCCTTCGTCTCTGGCACCTCGTGGGGCACGATGGGGCTCCTCCTTCCTCTCGTCTTACCGCTTTCCGGAGCGATGGTTGCTGCGCAAGGCGCACCGCCTGAAACCCTTGAAGTGATTGTCCCCGCGGTTATTGGAGCTGTCTTTGGCGGCGCGGTCTTTGGGGACCACTGCAGCCCTTACAGTGACACAACTATTGTGAGCGCTCTGGCTAGCGGGGTTTCCACCCACGAGCATACAATCACGCAACTGCCCTACGCCCTCGTGGCTGCCGGAGCCACGGTCATACTCGGCTATGCCCCGGTTGCCCTTGGTCTACCTGCCTGGGCAGCATTACTAGCCGGACTCGGCGTCCTCACTGCACTTGTAGCCTTCATGAGTCGGAAGGCTCCGTTCCCCGTCTCGAGCTAAGCAGGCATCAATCGTCGGTTGCCACCTTGGGAGAGACCCCATTCACATCAATAATCTCGAATTATTCCGGGTGAAGAGTGGAGGGACAAGGATGCCTGATGGAAGGAGGCAGAGCCCTATTCCGGTCTTGATTCCAAGAAAATAGAGGCAAGACTGCTGATGGCCGGTGCGTCAGCATGGGCCGCCACACACGGAGCCGATTTGCCCACCAGGCGATCGGCGCCTGCTGCGGGCCTGTAGTTCAACGGATAGAACGGTGGTTTCCGGAACCACAGATCGGGGTTCGATTCCCTGCGGGCCTAGGTAGTGGATTTTATATCGTGGCACCTCGCATGGATACCGCGCAGCCTCTTTCCGAGGCTTGGGGATTCAGTCTTCACCACCCCGAAGATACTCCACTACGTCGGCAACATCCTGAGCGGTCATCCCCAGCTGGTCAGCAGAAAGCATCAGAGAGCGCTTCATAGGCTCGCGGGACTTCAGGTCATCTGCCGAAATCGACTGGGTGATTCCACCCATTGATCTGATTATTATTGGGTCCCCATCGGCAAGGACAATGCCCATGATAGAATGGCTCCCTTTGTTAGTCTTAAGATGCTGCCCTTCGAAGCCCAGGGAAATTTCAGCGGAAGGATCCACTATGGCAGTAGCAACTATTTCCGGGGGGAAGCGCTTACCAAATCCTGTCAGGTTTGGCCCGACATCGAGACCGAGATCTCCGATTACATGACAGCTGATACAACGAGCGGCGACAGTCTTACCCCGAGCAGCATCTCCTTTTAGTGCAAGGATCTCAGATACCGGTGGAAGTTTGGAGGGTCCTTGCGGTTCAGGAATTTCCACAGACACCAGCTTGGGCCTCACATTCCCTCCATTGAGTTTGTCGCCAGGCTTATAGGACTTCCACCAACGGTCATTGTTCCACTTCACCCAGAAGGCAGCCCGGTCCGCCAGTTCCTTTTCCTGGGCAAGATTGGCAATATCCACCATCGCATTGGCCGCGCTCCCGCTCCTGACGAAAGCGATGGACTCAAGAGCTTGGCTGCGGTCCGCTACTGGTAGCTTCCGATTAAACACACGCTCTTGCAGGGCTGGTATCGCTGCCGCAGTCATCAGGCGCCAGACCGCTCCTGCCGTCGCTTTATTCCAGTCGAACGACTTGGTATCCTTCACGAGAGCGACATAAACCGCAGCCTCCTTGCCGGTTGCACCGGTGCCAAAGGCCTCCAGATAAGTCCGATCCTTCCCATCATAACGTTTTGCGAGCTCCACGAGGATGGATACCACTGAGGGGTTGGCCTCTTCATTGCGCAGATAGAAGGCTACCTCCCGCCGAACTGCTGGAGATGGATCCACTGCCAGACGCCGGGCCAGATCCATCATTCCGGGATGGTTGGCTCGTCGAAAGGCTCTGAAGGCCACAATCCGCGTCTGTGGATTTCCACCTCCCTTGAATTCGGCCTCCAAGAGCATGGAGAGCGCCCGCTCTGCTGGCCCGCCGAGCTGAGCAAGGATCCATATAGCCCGGGCAGCAACATAGGGATTGCTATCCTTGGCCAGCTGAACAAGGGGAACAATGGATTCTTCCCCAGCCTCCTTGAGCTTTGAGAAGCCGAGGTAGCGGGTGTTGATGGCTGGACTTCTAAGAGCGGCTATCTGTCCCGTCTGAGTGTTGAGATTCAATTTAGGCACCACCGACTTGAAGCCCTTGGGAGCCACCCGGTAGATCGTCCCCGAAAGTGTTCGATCCGAAGTACCATGTCCCCCGACCCGTGGATCAAACCAGTCCGCCACATAGATCGCCCCATCCGGTCCAACCGTCACGTCGGCTGGTCGAAACCAGGTATTAATATCACGGTTTGACCGCCCTTTAAAATCAGCGCCGGCCCACTTGCGCTCAGGATTCGAGGTCATGAACTCCGTGCGCTCCATCTTAAAGCTCGCCTCTTGAAGTTCTGGATGGTATCCGAAGATGACATTCTTCGCGGATTCACAACTGAGAAGGAGACCGTTATACTTTTCTGGCAGGGCGCCGTTCTCGTAGAACGTAATTCCGGTGGGCGCTCCCCCTCCGTAGACATCGCCCGGCGGCATACTCCCCGGATCCTCCTGTCGCCACTCGGCTGTGGGAGTATCTTGTCCCGGGCGTCGATCCGCTCCCCATGAGCGCAGTCCGTCATTGGAGGCGAACCCAGCATTCCCATATTCCATCACCCAGCTGGTCCGGCAGGCCGGAGGGTCATCATTGTCATTCTGGAACAGATCTCCGAGGGAAGTAATAATCTGTTCATAACTATTGCGATAATTGTGACCGATAACCTCACAATGAGAGCCATCGGGGTTCATACGGACCGAAAAACCACCAAGGTAGACGTGGCCATCATCGCTCTTGTGCCCTGCGATCTGGCGCATCGAATACGGACTCCCAATCCTGAAGGTTTTGTTGGAGCGATCCGTAAACTGGGCCCCCATATTCCCCTGATTGAAGTACCATTTCCCATCGGGCCCAGCGACCACCGAATGGAGGCTATGGTCATGATTCTTCCCATTGAAACCAGTCAGGAGGACTTCCCGCTTATCCTTAGCGGCATCAAAGATCTGGTTACGATCGACATCCGTATAAACAAGAAGGTCGGGCGGCTGCGAAACCACCACCACATTATCGAA
>JAQWTV010000112.1 GCA_029242545.1 Roseibacillus sp. | reverse complement strand
CCGTGCTATTTTACGGGATCGTCCCGATATTCTTTCTCAGCTGTTGGCCGGTGGTAGCCCTTGCAATCTGCGACATCCGAGTGGATGGAGCCCGTTGCAACTGGCCCTTCAGGTTGGCAATCAGAAGACTCTGAGAATTCTAGTCTCTTATGGGGCAGATCCACGCGAGCGAGGACCGGGTGGAATGACCTCCCTTTCGCTTGCACTTTCGTTGAATGCGACTCCGGAGGAACTCGAAATTCTTCTCGAGGCGGGAGCTGATCCGAACCTGCCGGGCCCTGGAGGGCGACTTGCGATTAGCTCGTTGCTACAGGCCCGGGACCTAGAGCGTGCGGCGGTTATTCTGCGACACGGTGGCGAGGCGGGACCGGCTTTGTACAATGCAACTGTGGAAGGGGAACGCGAGCTCCTGCGTTTTCTTATCAGGCACGGAGTAAAGCCCAAAGAGGACCCTGCTGATTCGCTACTTGTTGCGGCGGTGCGCGGAGGAAAGCTAGCGCTCCTGCAGGATCTTCTGAAGTCAGGGTCTTTGAGCGATGGAGATCTGAGGAAACGGGGTCGGGAGGGTCAGGCCCCGCTTAATCTTGCGGTTGCAATGGACCGCATGGATCTTTGTCGAGCGCTGGTGGAGGAAGGGGCTGATCTTAATGAGGAGTTTGCCAGTCCATCTACACCCGCATTCCTTGAGTTGGTTCGACCAGTGGGCTTTCTCAAAAGTCACTTGAAGTACGATTCAGGAGTGACGCCTCTGATGGCGGCAGCAGATAGCGGGAATCTCAAAATGGCCAAACTTTTGATAGACCATGGAGCGAAGCATTCGGTGTGGACCAGTGGTAAATCCTTTTGTGCGATAGGATTTGCAGCGCGCCGTGGGGACGTGAAGATGATGCAACTACTGCTAGGTGTAGATCCGGAACATGAAGAACGTTGGATCAAGGTCGATTTGTCTGAGCAGAGGGCTTGGGTCTACGGCACTGAGGGCCAGATGCTGCTGACCACAAGGGTATCAACTGGAAAGAGGGGGTTCCGGACAGAGCCTGGGGAGTTTGTGATTACCGACAGGTACCGCGATCATGAGTCGAATATATATAAGGGAGTGAGAATGCCCTTCTTCCAGCGCCTTAATTGCAGTGCGATTGGTTTTCACGAGGGCTACTGTCCGGACCAACCGGCTTCCCATGGGTGCCTGCGGATACCCCCCAGAAGTGCGGGACGGTTCTGGGATCTCACAAAGCTGGGAGACCGGGTTGTTATTACCCCCTGAGGATGCACTTTTTACCTTCCGCCATGATCGCCGGGGCGGGCCTTGAAGATTGGGATAAACCAGAGGCAACTGTAAGGCCGCAGGAGAAGTTCCTGTCCCCGCCCTTTCTCATGCACGGAGCAGAGAGGCGATCTTTGAGGCCAATACGTTCTGGGAGCTTCTTGCCCAGAACGCTAGTTGACGGAGACAGCGTCTCCACCAGTTTCGCCAGTCCGGATCCGAATTGCCTCCTCGATACCGGAAATGAAAACTTTTCCGTCCCCGATCTTGCCGGTGTTGGCACTTTTCACAATAGCCTCAGCAACGGCGCTCGCTTCACCGTCGTCCACGACGACCTCGATCTTCACCTTAGGGAGAAAATCAACGGTGTATTCACTGCCTCGATAGATCTCAGTGTGGCCCTTCTGGCGTCCGAAGCCCTTTACTTCGGTAACCGTCATCCCCTGCACTCCGATTTCGGCGAGCGCCTCTTTGACTTCTTCTAATTTGAACGGCTTGATGATGGCTTCAACTTTTTTCATAGACGTTGCTTGTTGCTGAAAGATACAGGTAGCAGTTTCCATGCCATTTGGCTAGTGGAAGCTGCCAAGGGAGGTTTGAACTGAGGCCTTAGCGAGGAAATGTCTCGCTGTAAACAAGGCGGAGATAGCGAGTCGGGCCCTTCCAAGGCCCCCGAAATCCTGAGGTCTGGTGCGAGGGGCGGGAGAGAGGAGTTCGCTCACAGTGTGCAGCTCCCGGCCCGGTGTCGGGCCCCTACTGATTCGCTCGCACGAAGAGACGCTTACCCCCGAAGTCAACAAGGGCGTTGAGCTTTTTGAGCATGTCCCCACCGATAGCGCCGATCGTGTTGGCGGGAACAGCCCGGAACATTTTAGCGACCTCGATTACCTCGAATTCATGTGAGTTGACGGAGACCATCCCAGCTTTGAATTCCTTGACCGCGCCCCGCTGTGACCGGCTGCTTTTACCGGTATTGTCAGTAAAGTTGATGCGGCCCTGAGTGAGGGTCATTCCGATTTCCTTTGCGACAGCAGGGTCGAAAGTCGACCATCCTCGACTAGGATCGAGAAGGAACTTCCCGGTCTTCCCGTCAACGGTAGCTGTGACAAAGAAGGTGCTTTCGACAACGGTCATGTCCAGAACGCTGTAGCCCATCTGGTCAAGGACGTCAGGGAGCTCGGCCTTTTTCAGGTTAAGAATGGCGTCGGGTTCCCAGAAATCGAGAAAGAGCTGGTCGGACCGACTGAGATTGCTGGTCTTGATGTTGAAGATTCTGCCTTCGGGATTCTGAACCTTGTAGGTCTCATCGTCGATGCGAGCGACAACCTTGAGCTGCAGGGTTTTGTTACCTTTGGCGGAGGTGAAGGTCCTAAATTCGGATAGATCGGGAGCTTTTTTGGGTGCATCTTCCGCTTTCTCCTCTGCCGGAGGCCCGTTTTCCTCGTCCGCGAAGGTGAAGGGACCCATCAGTTGAAGAAGCAGATGTATGGCCAGAAGGCGCGAAATGAAGAAAGCCATGGTCTACAAGGAAGGGCTGGTTTGCCGGAAGCACCAGCGAAAAATACGATCCTGCGGGGTTCGCCCAACGAAATGAGAAAGCCGGCCCGCTTCGGCGTTGCGGGGATCGCGGGTGGGCCTATGCTGTCCCGGCCGGAATTGCTATGGCCGCCTCTTTTGTTCATCTCCACCTCCACACGGAGTATTCGACTCTTGATGGCGCGGTGCGTTGCAAAGAGGCGGCAGCAAGGGCCGCAGAGCTGGGGATGCCGGCGGTTGCGATGACCGACCATGGCAACCTCTACGGAGCTATCGAGTTTTACGAGGCTGCACGCAAAGAGGGCGTAAAACCGATTCTGGGTTGTGAGATTTATCTGGCCCCAGAGTCGATGGAGCACCGGCAGGAGATTCCGGGTCGCAAGCGAGCAACCCACCTGACTCTTCTTGCGGAAAACAATACTGGCTGGGAGAACCTGGTTCAGCTTGTCAGTAAGGGACACCTGGATGGCTCTTACTATGGGAAACCCCGGGTGGACCTCCCGCTTCTGCGGGAGCATGCGGAGGGAATCATCTGCCTCAGTGGGTGCATCGCAGGGCCGGTAAATGAATGGCTCTTGCAGAAACAGCCTCTCCAGGCGCGCGAAATACTTGAGGAGCTTTGCGAAATTTTCGGGCGCGACAACCTTTACGTGGAGCTTCATGACCACGGATTGGAGATGCAGCTTGAGGTGAAGCCCCAGTTGATTGCTCTCGCAGGGGAACTCGGGCTCAAACTCGTTGCCGCCAACGATGTGCATTTCCTATCTCGTGACGACCATGACGCTCATGACGTAATGATCTGTATTGGAACGGGGAAGCTGGTCTTTGACGAGAAGCGGATGCGGTATCCCCCAGAGGTGTATTTCAAGACCGCGGAGGAGATGCGCGAGGTCTTCGCAGACGTCCCTGAAGCCTGTGACAATACCCTGGAGATTGCGGAGCGCTGTAATGTGACCCTCAGTCTTGATGCTACAAGCTCGGAGAAGTATCCGAATTTCGAAGCGCCCGGTGGCATGTGTCGTGACGAATACATTCGCGAGCAGTGTTTTGCCGGCCTTGAAATGCGCTATGGAAAAGAAAAGGCGAGCGAGGACGAAGAGCTGAGGAAGCGACTGGATTACGAGATTAGAACTATCAGCGACCTTGGGTTCAGCAGCTATTTCCTGATCACCGCAGACTTCATCAACTGGGCCAAGGAAAACGGGATTCCAGTGGGCCCGGGACGAGGATCGGCAGCCGGTTCTCTGGTGGCTTATACGCTGGGAATTACAGACATCTGTCCGATGCGCTTCGGCCTGCTCTTTGAGCGGTTTTTAAATCCGGAGCGAGTCAGCCCCCCCGACGTTGATATTGATTTTTGTCAAACCCGGCGCCCTGAGGTCATAGATTATGTGAGGCGCAAATACGGTGAACGTTGTGTGTCTCACATTATCACCTACGGAACTCTGGGTGCGAAAAGTGTGATTCGAGACGTCGCGCGGGTTATGGGAGTGAGCTATGGGGAAGCCGATATGATCGCCAAGATGATCGAGGCGCGCCCCGGGGTGAAACTCAAAGAGGAATACGAGAGCAAGGCGGAGCTCCGCCAAACAATCGAGGGTAATGCCAGCTATCGTGAGCTCTGGGATTACGCCACCAAGCTGGAGGGGTTAACGAGAAATACCGGGGTCCATGCCGCCGGAGTGGTGATCGGGGACCGCCCCCTGGATGAGCATGTTCCTCTCAGTCGAGGTAATGAAGGAGAGGTGGTTACCCAGTATGATATGGGTGCCATTACGGAGGTGGGCCTTTTGAAGATGGATTTTCTAGGGCTCAAGAACCTGACTGTAATTCAGGAGGCCTCAGAGTTCATCCGGAGCGCAATTCCAGACTTTGAGATTCACCGGGTTCCGCTTGATGATCAGCCCACCTTTGATCTGCTCAACAAGGGGGAGACCATGGGGGTTTTTCAGCTGGAGTCAGGTGGAATGACGGAGACCTGCAAGCGTTATGGCATCCGCCGAATCGATGATATCACGGACCTTCTCGCGCTCTATCGTCCAGGCGCCATGCAGTTCATTGACGAGATGATTGAGGTCAAGGAGGGGCGCAAGGAGGTGACCTATGAGCACCCTATGCTGGAGCAGATTTGTGGAGATACCTACGGGGTTATGATTTACCAGGAGCAGGTTCAGAATGCAGCTAAGCTGCTGGCCGGCTACACTCTTGGGGGTGCGGATATCCTTCGGCGGGCGATGGGTAAGAAAAAGCAGTCTGAAATGGACAAGCAGCGGGTGACCTTCGTGGAGGGGTGTAAGGCGGAGAATGAGATCGACTCTGTTCTGGCTAACCGGATCTTCGATAAGATTGCGAGCTTTGCCGGGTATGGATTCAATAAGTCGCACTCGGCCTGCTATGCCCACATCTCCTACTGGACGGCTTATCTCAAGGCGAACTTCCCGGTTGAGTTCATGGCGGCTCTCCTCTCCAACGAGTTTAGCAACACCGACAAGATAGGCGTTTTTGTCTCGGAGTGTCACCGGATGGATATTGAGATCCTTCCGCCGGACTTGAATCGGTCCCAGTTACGGTTCGCTCCGGAGCAGCTGTCCAGCGGAAAAATGGCGATTCGGTATGGGCTTGCGGCAATTAAGAACGTCGGGGAAGGCGCCATGGCGCAGGCCATCGCTGAACGGGAGTTGAACGGGAGTTTTCCTACCATGGATGATTTTACGAACCGTCAGGATTCCAAAGTCGTGAACAAGCGGATTCTGGAGAATCTGGTGCTCTCGGGGGCGATGGACTGGACCGGGGAAACAAGGGCAGGCATGCATGCCCGGGTCGAGGAGGTCACTGCTGCTGCCAGTGCTGCCCAGCGTGACCGGGAAAGTGGCCAAGTGGCGTTGTTCGCTGACGAGGAGCTGGCTGCGCCTGCAGCGAGAAAGCAAATCCCTGAATGGCCAAAGGATGAGCGTCTTGAGAAAGAGAAGGAATTGCTGGGTTACTATGTTACCGGACATCCGCTGGATAAATACCGCAGCCTCCTGAATTCAGACCGCTTCTGCAAGTTAGGCTTGCTCGATGACCTCGACATTGGCGACCGGCGCGCCCGTTTCCCATTCGCCGGGATGATCCGGAAAATTGATCAACGTCTTACCCGAAAGGGGAAGCCATTTGGGATACTCGTGATTGAGGATTTTACGGGGAGTCAGGAAGTGCTCTGCTGGGGGGAGTCTTATACCCCTGCGCGGGATGCAGGTATTTTGGAAGAGGGGAAGGTCATCGCCCTGAAGGGTGAGGTTACGATTGATGACCGGACCGAGAGCCGGAAAATCATGGGCAGTGGACTCAGAGAGTTGAAGCTTCGTGCGAACCCG
>JAQWTV010000103.1 GCA_029242545.1 Roseibacillus sp. | reverse complement strand
TTGTTTGCCTGTGGGCTGGTATTGGCCAGTTGCACAGGGTTGCTTCCCGCGCAGGGGGATTTGGGTGAAATCCAGAAAAGAAGCTACTCCTTTAAGGAGGCTGGTAAGGATATCGAATACGCGCTCTATGTCCCTTCGGGCTATAAGAAGGCTAAGCCGGCGCCCCTGCTGGTACTGCTGCACGGGCTTGGGAGCAATCCCCAGCAGGTGATACGCTATCAGGGCGTCACCGAGGAGGCAGAGGAAAGGGGCTATATCGTTGTTGCGCCCTTCGGGTATAACGAGCGAGGATGGTATGGGAGTCAGGGAAAGGGAAAGAGAGGTTTCGGGGTGCGTGCTGGCGATCCAGAAAACCTCGGGGAGCTGAGTGAAAAAGATGTCCTCAACGTTCTGGGGATCGTGCGTAAAGAGTTTAATGTCAATTCCTCACGGGTTTACCTCGCAGGGCACTCCATGGGTGGAGGAGGAACAATTCATCTGGGAGCAGCTTATTCTGATATCTGGGCAGCCCTTGTTCCAATGTCACCTGCCTACATGGGTAGTCACGACATCCTTGAGGAGATCAAGGCGCCGATGATGGTCGTTACTGGTGACAAGGATACCACCGTTCCTGTTCAGATGGTTCGCCCTTTTGCCCGGAGGATGAAAGAGACAAACTCCAAGCACGTTTACAAGGAGATCGCCGGAGGTAACCATGGAACGACGTTTTATCGGAACCCCAAATTGATGACTGAGGTTTTCGATTTTCTGGATGGTTACGGCTTGCAGGTTGAAGAGGAGGATGCGTTGCCTCAAGAGCCGCTGAGAATTTTCACCAATAAGTCGGGCAGAAAAATAGAAGCTCGGATCGTCAGTAGCGAGGGAACCAAGGTCACCATTGCCCGCAAAGACGGGAAAGCCTTCACGATTGCTTTGAGCTCCCTCAGTGAGGCTGATCAGGACTACATCCAGACCTGGATTGCGGAGTCAGCGACTGAGCCCTGAGTGCGATCTTGCAGGAGCAGGGCTCTGAGTGAGGAGGTCTATCCGAATTTCCGGTGGGCCTCGTCATGATTGATCAGTGGCGCCCTGATCAGTCCGTCATCCACTTTTTCTCCGAAGGGGTCAAGGTAGATCCGGCTGGTGCGTTTCTCACTCTTTGGTGAAACGCCGAAGACATGGATGTTGAAGATGAAGGCTGGTTCATCTTCCGCCTTGAACCAGTGAACGTTGTCCTTTTCGTCGGAGATGCTGGAGGACTGGCCTGGGCCGAATTTTGAGTCGATAGTGGGCCTTATGATCATGTGATTTTTCTCGTCGGTCACCCGGTCGTAATGACGGCCATGGAAATTGCCTTTTAGGATAAGGAAGGCCGTGGCCATGTTGTTGTGGCCGTGAGGCACAACGGAGCATCCCTTTCTGAGAGCGAAGATCTGCTGTCCAAAGACGTAACGGTCTGGTCCTCCCTGAACCTTGGGCATGCGGGGGCGGTGACTGCGCGCTCCATTGGACATTAACTTGGGATTCCTAGCGATGGACTCAAAGTCGATAAGCTTGAGGAGTTCGGGAAGGTTGACCTGATTGCTTAGAAGATCTTCCACCTGCTTCTGCCACTCGATCTGGCTGACTTTTTGATTCTTCACAGAAAGGCCGACTTCATTGATGTGGTTGAGCCATTTCTCCGTCGTTAACCGGGCTTCCCCGGCGAGGAGATTGCCGCTGCAGAGATGCTCAAGTAGCGAGACGGTCAGTAGGGTTTGAATGGATTTTCTACCGAAGTCCCGGCGGGTCGTGACGAGGGCCTCCTGATGAGAGTCTTTCATTATTATCTAGTCTGATAGATTTGGAGGGAGTGGTCAAGAATGCGACCAGTATCCTTCAATTGGCTCCATGGAGGATCCAGCGGGTGAGAAGATCAATCTCTCGACGGTTGGGCATTTGCCCATCGGGAGGCATATGACTGTCGAGTATCATGGTAAGTAAGAGGCTTTCGTCCGGTTGGCCCGGGACAAGCGCGGGACCGCTTTCGCCGCCCTTCATCATGGCTTGGATGGAACGGAGGTCTAGGCCTGCTTCCTGCGCGTTCCGTCCGTGGCATTCGATGCAGTAGGTAGCCATGAAGGAGTGGAGATCACGGGTGAAGATAAGAGAAGAGCGTTCCGGCGGAGCTGTCGGAGTGCATCCGGTAAGAAGAAGGGAGCAGAAAAGCGGGCGCCAGATGCTGGCCAGGCTTCTCCGCCCGCCTGCAGCCCGAGTAGAGGGCCAGTTCACTTATTTCGTTCCCGATTCTCCTCCGCTTTGGGGGGAAGGAGTAGGAGTAGGAGCGAGTCCCAGTTCCTCTCCGAACCGCTGTCTGACCTCGGCGGGGATATCGGCTGTCATAAGCGCCTGCTGGGCAGCGGGCCGGTCAACAGCGCTCCACTCGGTGAGAGTATGATGGATGAGGCCGAAGCGGCGGTGGTCTTCACTCAGGCTTTGAGCCCATTCGAACGCCGTGCCCGGGTCGCTGTTGGTGGTCATATGGACCACTCGTTCCGATGCCCCGTCCCTCGTGCGACCCGCCGGAAGGGAGCTAATCCATTCTCCAGCTGCCATGCTGTCGATACGCATCCATTGCTCGGTGACATCGCCAACTGCCTCCCGCCGAATAGACCCTCTCTCTGGCAGGCCGAGAGCCCATTGCGCGGCCTCAACTGGGTCTGAAGAGGACCAGACTCTGGCCACTTCCTGGGCCATATGTCTGTACTCGCGGCTGATAGGTCCGTTCTGGGGTAATTCGGCTGCGATATCCTGGTAGATGTTTGCCGCCTCGGAGGGGTTGTGTTCGGCAACAAGCCGGAGGACGGACTGGGTGGCTCGCTGCTGGTCTCCGGCTTCGAGGCCGCGGGCCCACTCCAACGCGCCTTGGAGGTCCTGCTCGCCCCATCGGCGGGCTACGGCTTCAAGAACATGGTGTCGTTCATTAACGGTCTGAAGAGAGTCCGTGGTGAAGCTCGCTGCCCCAGCTGGGTCATTCTCAGCCCATGAGGAGGCTACTCCGCGGATGGCGCGCATTCGGAGGGCCGGGTTTTCCAAGGCCATGCTCCACTCTAGGGCAGCGGTGCGATCAGACTCAGCCCAGCGGTGGCTTAGATCGCGGAGGAGGTGCATGGTATGCTCGGAGCCTGGTAGCTGGGTAACATAGTCTGCAGCGGCGGCAGGATCGTCATCGGACCAGTGGCGGAGGATGTCTTCCATCGTGGCGAACTGATCGCGTCCTGTCAGATCCTCACTCCAGCGGAGAGCGGCCTGAGGGTCGCTGCGACCCCATCGAGATGCGAGCCGGTGAAGGGCACGGCGCCGTTGTGGGCCGGGAGGCATGGAAAGAATGCTCCGCCCAAGGGCTGCAAAGTTCGTGGGTTGGCCTCTCTCAATCTGTTCAATGAGCTGCTGAAATTCATCTGAAGGAGTGGAATCCTCTTCAGAGTTGTGCGAACGGTTTTCTGAGGGGGCAGAGTTGGTCTTCTCGTTCCGCTCGCGGCTCGGCTGACTCTTTCTGGCAGTCCGTGACAGAGGGTCCGTAGTCTTTGTTGTGGCTTCGTCGCTCGATATGAGCAGGAAGCGGTCCGCAGCGACTCCGATTGCAAAGGAGCCGATAGCAATAAGAATGAGAAGGACTTTTTGAGACATGACTCGGCACTACTATGTCATTTTGTTCCTCCAAGGGCGACCTTGTTCTTTTCGATTTCCGAAAGGCGAAGTTCGGCGAGTTTTTTCAGTGCGGTGACTTTGACAGGGTGCTCCACGCTGAGATCAAGTTTCTCTTGAAGATCTTTTTCCAAATTGAAAAGGGCGGGTCCAGAACCCTTCAGGCCGGCGTGGCGCCGATTGGGGAAGAGTTTCCATGACCCCTTTCTGATAGCCTGAAATCCATCTGCTCCATGCCAGTAAAGGAGATCCTGACGCGGATGGGTAACTTCCTTGTTGTCTTGGAGTGTGGGCCAGACATTCAATCCGTCGATGATGGGTTTACTCTGGCTGTGTTGCTGGAGGTCGATCCCGCATGCATGAGCAAGGGAGGGAAGAA
Organism: Roseibacillus sp.; assembly: GCA_029242545.1. Classification (GTDB taxonomy): domain Bacteria; phylum Verrucomicrobiota; class Verrucomicrobiia; order Verrucomicrobiales; family Akkermansiaceae; genus Roseibacillus_B. The sequence continues at coordinate 832 of JAQWTV010000103.1, read as the reverse complement.
GATCGATCGCCGAAATCAAAGCCGCACTTTCCCAGTCAGGAGGAATGAGCCCTGGATGTCGAATGATGCACGGGACGCGGGTGCCGCCTTCAAGGGCGGACCACTTCTTTCCTCGGAAGGGATCAGCTCTGGATGCCCGGGTTAGGGGTTCCGGCCCGTTGTCGGAGAGGAATACGACAATAGTATTCTTTTCCAGTTCTGCCTTCTTCAGAGCATCCAGTAGTTGGCCGATCCGATGATCCAGTTCCTCCACGACATCACCAAAGACGCCGAATTGTGATTTTCCCTTCCAGTCTGGATGTGCCTCGAGCGGAAAGTGAGGGGCGGTATGAGGAAGGTAGAGAAAAAATGGCTGATCCCGATTAGATTCGATGAATTTGATTGCCTCGTTGGTGAAGCGCTCACTCAGGAGTCTATTGGTGAAAGGATTCTCGATGACCTCGTCATCTCTCCATAGCTCCTTGGTCTGATTGTTGCTCTTGTTCAGATAGCAGGTGGTCTCGAACCCCTGCCGGTGGGGGCGGAGGGGCGGTTCGTCTCCGAGGTGCCATTTGCCAAACATCGCTGTCCGGTAACCAGCAGCCTTGAAGATCTCCGGCATGGTGAGCGCGTCTGGGCTCAGGCCCTGTCCCTTCTTCATGATATGGCCAATCACGCCCTTGGACCAGCCAAGGCGGGTTGGGTAGGCGCCGGTAAGGAGAGCCATGCGGGAAGGTGTACATACCGTTGCTCCAGCATAGAAGCTGGTGAGCTTAACTCCCTCCCGTGCCAGTTGATCAAGAACGGGAGTTTTGATTTTCGGATGACCATATGAGGAAAGGTCATGGTAGCC
>JAQWTV010000101.1 GCA_029242545.1 Roseibacillus sp. | reverse complement strand
ACAGCGACACCTACCAGACCAGCAGCGCGCCAAATGAACACAACCGGGATGATCAGCAGAATTACTCACGCTTCTATCCTCGTCGTCTCCAAGCAGAAGTCCTCGCCGACGCAATCAACCAGCTCACTAACGGCAGTGATTTCTTCCGGGGGCAACCTGCCGGAGCCCGGGCCATCCAACTTCCTGATGACCAGTTCGCCCGGGAATTTCACTTCCTTGCCATCTTCGGCCGACCCAACATGGCCAGCGCCTGCGAATGCGAGCGCACCTCCACCTTTAGCCTCGCCCAGGCAGTTCAACTGGTGAACTCGAAGGAAACCAGCAGCAAGCTAGCCTCTCCTCTCTCCCGGGTTTCCCTTCTTCTCCGGGATGGCTCCCTCTCCGACCAGGACAGAATCAAGGAGCTTTACCTTCGCGCCTACTCTCGCCCGGCAACAGCCTCGGACCTCAAAATAGCTTCAGATCACCTCTCGGCGGTATCCGGGGACCGGACGACCTTAAGGGCCTCCTACGAGGATCTGGTCTGGGTTCTCCTCAACAGTCGGGAATTTATCTACAACCACTGAAGCTCCCCTCTGCTTCGTTTCTGTTAGCGCAGCCATTGGATTATCGAGATGTTTCCCAGGATCATACCGCCCGTCATCTCGGCAATCCTACTGCTCTTCATCCCGAGCGGCGGCCTCCTTGCCCAGAAGGCTGCACCCGTCCTTGAGTCAATTTTTCCGGCCGGCGGACAAGCCGGGCAATCTATAGATGTGACCATCAGTGGTGAGGAACTGGAAGGAGCCACCGGGCTGGTCTTTGCCACCGAAGAACATGGGTTCACTATCGAAACCGAAGCGCTTCCCTCTACAACATCTCCGGAAAACCCAAACCAGTTTCGCATTAAAATACCCGAGAGCGCCAAGGCAGGTCGCTACGGAGTCCACGTGAGATGCGCCCAAGGATTGAGCTCTCCCCGTGGATTCGTGGTGGGCACCAAGCCGGAGGTCACCGAGTCAGGAATCAATTCCATGAAAGACCGGGCTATGCAGATCTCCGTTGAGACAACCATCAATGGGAGAGCAGAAGAAAGCGCCAGCGACTTCTATCAGGTCGATCTCGAGGCAGGCGACACCATCCGGATTAGATGTCACTCGGAAGCTCTCGCCTCTCGTCTCAGCGCGTCGCTCACTCTTTCTGGCCCCGATGGGGCAGAGCTTGATCGTGACCGCGACAACTCTGACCGGGACGCCATGGTAGCGGGTACCGCTACAGCCACAGGGCCCTATTTCATTCAGGTGTCTGACTTCACCTTCCGCGGAGGGCCGGCTTACACCTACCGCCTCGAGGTCGCAAAAGGTCCACAGATCCTTTTCGCCTATCCTGCTGCTGGCGAGATGGGCAAAACGACCACTCATCTCCTTTACGGTCGCAACCTTCCTGGCAGCGATCCCTCTCGCAGAATTCACCTTGGTGGCCGGCTCGTGGACGTAGTTGAGGCCCAGATCTCGATCGACTCCCTCGAAACCTTCGAGTTAAGCACGCGCGTTCGCCAGTCCATGATCCCCGCAAAGTCATATCGACTGATGGACGGCACCACCGCTTCAAATGTAATGCCCCTCGGCATCGCTACCGCTCCAATGATTCTGGAAACGGAGACCGGACCAGGTGGAGATGCCCAGAGTGTTCAAATCCCCTGTGAAATTCAGGGAAGGTTTGACCGGACCCGTGACGTTGACCGCTACCAATTCGAGGCCAAAAAGGGAGAGACCCTCTGGATCGAGGCGCTGGCCCAGCGTATTGGCACCACTGTCGATGCAACGCTTGTCGTCGAACGACTAACTCCCAATCTAGAATCTGGAGGAACGGTCCAGCAGGTAGGCACTGCTGATGACCTCTCGGATGACACCGGAGAGCGCCGGTTCCCTCTGCCTTGCGGGGATGCCGCCCTGCCCTTCACCGCTCCCGAGAATGGCACTTACCGGATCATCATCATGAACCTCGCCGGGCGCGGCGGCATCGATCAAGTCTACCGGCTCGCCATCAAAACCCCTTCCCCCGGTTTTGAGCTGGTCGCCATCCCTTGGCGCCCGGTTCACATAAAAAACGAAGTGGATATTCTCACCCCTGCCTTGTCACCGGGTGGACGCGGAGAAATACGAGTCTTCGCCTTGCGTCAGGGCGGCTATGAAGGCGATATCGAACTCCTCGTGGAAGGGCTTCCGCAAGGAATACACTGTTCACCAGTTTCGATGGGGAAAGGGCGAGACTCCACTCTCACCCTTACTGTCGATCCCGAGATGTCCCCATGGTATGGCTTTATTACCATCCACGGAACGGGCGAGGGCCACTCGACCCTTGCACGGATTGGAATGCTCCTCCACCGGGCGAGGGATTTCAGCAAGGAATCCTATTCTACCGCTCTCGCTCCAAGCTTACCTCTCTCTGTCTCTGCTTCACCTAACCCGCTTTCCATCCAAATCCCCAAGCAAAAGACCTTCGAGCTTCCTGCGGAGGGGGCCCTTGAAATCCCGGTAACCATCCAACGTCACTCCCACCAGGGAGAGGTCGTCCTGAAGGCTGAGGGACTCCCCGGAAAGATCCCGGAACTGAAAATTCCCTCCGGTTCCAGCAGCGGCACATTCCTTGTTCCCGCGGAAGTAAGAGCCCAACTACCAGAAGGAACTACCGATCAATCGTTTCAGCTCACTACCGAAATTTCCTTCCAGCACAAGCCGGGTCCCGCCGCAGTTCTCTATGCACGGGCCGAGCAAACCCAGCTCAAAACAGAAGAACGCACTTTAAAGGAGCGGATTGAGTCCCTAAACCCTGCCTCTCCAGCGGGGACAAAGGCAGAAATAGAGGCGGTGGAAGCGGCTCGCAGACTCCCTGCTCTCCGGTCGGCGATTCAAGCGACCGCCGATCGCCTTAAGGTCATCGCTGAGCGAACTCGAGCCAGCAGCCGCAAGATCCGGGCCTCTTCCGGACCTCTTACGATGACAGTCGGCCCTTAAAGGCAGAACCCATCTCGCCCTCGATTCCTGTAATACCACCGAGACCACTAATCCTCGTCATCGTCGCTGCCGTAGGATCCATAGCTCCCATATCCACCATATCCATACTGGCTATAGCCGTATTTCCCATAGCGGTAGGATCCATAGGAGTAATTGTAGCCCAGAAGCCTTCTCGTTTCCCGGTAACCATTCAGCACAATGCCAACAACTCGGGTTCCATCTTCCTCCAAGACGTCGAGAGCTCGGAAAACGGCTGGTTTGGGCACGACGTTCGCCCTGACAACCAAGCAGGGGTTATCTACGAGGGGAAGGATGATACGGGTGTCCGGAACTGCAAGAATTGGCGCGGAGTCGATCACGATGTGATCGTAATGCTCCCGGGCCCATGCAAAGAGCTTCAAGATCGCCTCTTCCCGAAGAAGCTCCCCGGGGTTCGGAGCCTTCCCTCCAGCAAAAACGGCATCGAGTGTTTCGATGCCCGGAGTCTTGCTAATTGCCTCACTCGCATCACACTGGCTCGACAGAATCTCAGACATTCCCTTCTTCAAGTCACCCCGCCGCAAGTTAAATTGCCTATGCACCTTCGGCTTCCTCAAATCCATATCCATAAGCAGGGTTTTCTTCCCCTGACCTGCTAACGCGAGGGCGTAGTTTACCGAAGTCGTTGTTTTTCCCTCTCCCGGAAGAGCGCTACTGAAGGCGCTGATCTTTCTCTTCTTCTCATCACCCAGAAGCATCACCGCAGCCCGTAGGATTCGATAACTCTCCGCGTATAAACTCGAATGCAGACCGTCACGAAAGACTACATCTGGAGCGAGGCTCCCCATCTCTGTTGGAGCCCTCTCTCCCTCGTCTGTCTTGGTCGCACTTTTGCTCTCTGACTTCTCGGCAGCCTCAAGCTTCTTCGCCTCCAGAACCGGCACCGCCGCGAGAACAGGCATCCCGGTCTCCTCTTCCACCTGAGACACAGTCCGAAATCGATTATCAAGCCGCAGGAGAAGAATCACAAGACCTAGCCCACTCATGACACCACCAATACCTCCCAACGCTTGCACCCGAATACGATCGGGGAATACCGCGCTACCCGAGGGGGCCCCCCGGCTGTGGAGTTCCGCAATGACTTCCTCATTGATGCTGTTTACTTTACTCTCTTCAAGCGCCACGAGAATCGAGTTAAAGACAGACATTCGACTCTTTGTTTCCCCGTCAAGCACCTGGGTCCGCGCGAGAAGGAGACGGCGCGCGGTGGCTAGGCCCTCACTCTCATTATTTTGCACCTCTTTCAACTGAACCTCTGTTCCCTTCCAGTACGAACTGTCGGCCTCCGAGGAGGCGGCCACCAGGAATTCTTGCATGAACCTTTCTCTGGAATTCTTGAGCTTCGCCACTGCGGATATCATCTGAGGATGCTTCGCGCGGTATCTCCTTGCCAGATCCGCCACTTTCACCTCCTCAGCTTCCAGTAGCTTGTGCGCTTCAATGGCCCGATTGTAGACCGCGAGGGCACTTGTGGCATCCTGCAGGCCCACCCGTGCCTCTTCCGCCTGTTGAACCAGCCCCTGCGAGCGCTTATCCTTAGTCCCACGGTTCTCCTCGGTCAGCTCCTTG
>JAQWTV010000100.1 GCA_029242545.1 Roseibacillus sp. | reverse complement strand
GTCAAAACCAATGACCGGATCCTTATTCTCGAGGACACTGATCAAGACGGAAAAGCCGACAAACGAACTGTCTTTGCCGAGAACCTTTACCTCCCGCTCGGCTTCGAGTTTGGCAAGGACGGGATCTACCTTTCTCAGGAGCCCAACCTTGTTTTCCTCCGTGATACTGATGGCGATGGTAAGTCAGATCAAGAAACCATCCTCCTGCACGGCTTTGGTAGCGAAGATTGCCACCACGCCATTCACGACTTTGTCTGGGGTCCAGGCGGAGGGCTCTACATGCAGGAGAGCGTGTTTCATCACACCCAGGTAGAAACCATCTACGGGCCACGCCGCAGTAAGGACAATGCCATCTACCGCTTCGACCCGCGAACCCATCGCTTGGAGATCGTTTCCCGGCTCCCACCCGGAGGAAATCCGTGGGGCTACGCCATCAACCGCTGGGGAGAACATCTCTATGTCGCTCGTCACAACAACGCGTCTCTTATTAATCAGCCCGAATCGGGCAACGTCTCCAACGCCAGTTACGGAAATCCCGACACCCGCAACTGCGGTCAGGAGTTCATCTCCAGCAGGCACTGGCCCGATAGATTTCAAGGCAAAGTCTTCTCGAACCAGTATAAGAACTTTCAGGGTGTTCTGCTTCATGATTGGGACGAGAACGGAACGACCTACAACCACAAAAGACTCGGCAAGGTCTTTGAAGCACACAACAAAGCGTGTATCCCAGTGGACCTTGAACTCGGCCCCGATGGCGCGCTCTACGTCGCCGACTGGTATAACCCCGTGCTCGGCCACATGCAGTATTCCCTCCGCGACGAACGGAGGGACTCAAGTAAAGGACGTATCTGGCGGATTACCTGGAAAGATCGTCCGCTGGACAGCCCTGCCAAGATCGTGGACGCCAGTGCAGAAGAACTCCTCGACCTGCTCAAAGCCTATGAAGATCGCAACCGTTACCGCGCTCGCCGCGCGCTTTGGAATCTACCCGATGAGACCCTCCGGCCCGCGCTTAAAAAATGGCTAACCTCGCTCGATCCGTCCGAGGACAACCATGCTCACCACCTCGCTGAAGCACTTTGGCTCCATCAGCAGAGAGGTTGGATCAATGCGGAGCTCTTCCAGAAGGTCTCCACTCACCGTGACTATCACAGCCGCGCGGCCGCCGCACATCTTCTGCGGCATTGGTCTGAAGATCTTCCCGGCGCCGATAGCCACTTCCTGCGTCTCGCGAACGACGCGCATGCCAAGGTTCGTCTCGAAACCGTGGTCTCTTCCACCTGGGCGGATCCCGCCATCGCAGTCAGGGTCATCGAACAGGCAAGCGATTATCCTCAGGACAACTACCTCAAATTCGCCACCACCAATGCTCGCAAGGCCCTCGGCCCTGCTCTGGAAAATCACCCTATGGCGATCCCGCCATCAAAACTCGCCACCCTTCCACTCAGCGAACGTGTCCTGAAGACTCTTATCCGCCGCCCCAACCTGGATTCCGAGCTTCGGATCAAGGCCCTTCACCACCTCGCCAGGGAGCGCTCCAGAACAAAGGAGAAGGTGTTGGTTGAGATCATCGAACAGCTTGAACGAGAAGAGCGTTCCTCTCTTCAGGATTGGCTTACGATCCTCGACTCCACTGCAGTCTCTTCCCCCGATGTTCTCAAGCCCTTGTCGAAATCAAAGAGCTCCAGCATCCGCCAAGCCTCCTTCGCCGCTCAGCTTCGATCCGGCCACCTCCCCTCTTTTCCTCTCAACCCCGACGCCCTCCGATCGATCGCCCGGATCAATTCCCTCGAGCTCAAAAAATCCTATCTCGAACCCGCTCAAAAAGCCCTTTCTCTTCCCCGCGATGTGCAGGAAGCCGCCCTCTTCTGCCTCGGTCGCATCCCAGGAAACGACGTTAAGGTCTTCACTATCCTCGCCAAACACGTCCTGAATCCGAATCTCACTGCAGCCGCAGCCGAGGCCGCCTTGGCACGACCCAAGGAGGGCTGGCCTCCCCAAGAGAGCGCCACCCTGCTTCGCACTCATCTTCCTGCCCTTGAGGCTACCCCCGTAGAGAAACGCGGCTCTCTTTCTTTCGAGCTCGCCTCCAAACTCCTTACCGCCATCGCTACCCTCCGTAAGGCTACTGATGCTCTCGACAAGATTCGCTCCCTGCAATTGCTGCCAGTGGAGATCTCTACTGTCTCAGATCAGCTTCGCTTCAATAAACCCTCCATCCGACTCCCGGCCAACACCCCGGTCGAGCTTTGCTTGGATAATCCCGATGTCATTCAGCACAACCTCGTCCTGTGCGCTCCCGGCTCATTGGAAAAGGTCGGGCGCGCGGTTGACAATATCCTCGCTGATCCCAAAGCCATCGATCGTGATTGGATTCCTGATCTACCCGAGGTTCTCCATGCCACTCCGATGGCAAAACCCTATCAGGAGGTGACCCTCCGTTTTCGCACTCCCCGGAAACCCGGCTCCTATCCTTTTCTCTGCACTGTGCCCGGCCACTGGCGCATTATGCAGGGAACAATGATCGTCGGTGAGGAAAGGACCTCGTCATCCTCCAACAAAACGAACACCAAAGTGCTCATCCTCACCGGCGAGCCCGAATACGGGACGAGAGCATCCCTCAGTGAGCTTGGAAAGAAGCTGGAACAAGAAGACCAACTTAAGGTCACTCATCTCCAACTAAACCGCGCCACAAATCCCCACCACTTCCCAGATCTCTCCCAGCACCTTCCCGAAGCTGGCCTTCTGATTCTCTCCCTTCGTTTTGTGAACCTCCAAGAGCCCCAATATAAAGCGCTCGATCAACATCTCAGCCGGAAACCTTTCATCGCTGTCCGTACTACCACGCACCTCTTTGATTTCCCCAAAGGCTCCAAACTAGAGGCTGAAAATCGAGCATTCCCAACTCGCCACTTTGGAACACCATACCGTGGCCACCACGGTCACGATTCGAGCCAGGTGAACTACGTCATGGCCTCAAAGCATCCCGTCATGACGGGCCTTGAACCACGATTCTGGACTCCCGACTTCCATTACGCGGTCAACCCGCTCGAGATCGAGTGCACCCCTCTCATGGTCGGACAGGGGCTAAAAGGCCGTCAACGAGCTACCTTTAAAGAGGTCGGCGGGCACAACCACGTCATGGTCCTCTCCGCTGAAGACCAAGAACGCCTCAACGGCAGCCCCCACCCACTGGTGTGGACGATCGACAGCATACCAAACCGCCGCGCCCTCGTGACCACCATAGGTGCCCGGAAGAGTTTTGAGGATCCCAACGTCCAACGGCTCTACCGCAACGCCGTGTTGTGGTGCCTTGGCCGCACGGTTCCAAAGTCTTATTGATGCCGATCTTGCCGTCTTAAGGCTCTTCCGAGAAATCGACGGCGAGCAAACCCGCAATATTTCTATCAGCGACCCCCTTGACTTAGTGATCATCGGCAGGCTCTGTCCTGCCAGGCAAGGGCCCTCGATATCGGCTCATCAGGATAAAGCTTCACTGACTCCACCAAGTCTCTGCAAAAATAGTCTCCCTTCCAATGACACAGTCCTGCCACTGTGACGCGAGTGGGAGAAGGAATTTCGGAGAGGTTACTTTGGGGGATTTACACCCTAACGTAGACTAGGGTAGAAATTCACCATGCCCCAGCCAGATCGCCGTCACTTCCTTACTGCCACCGCCGCCCTCGGG
>JAQWTV010000082.1 GCA_029242545.1 Roseibacillus sp. | reverse complement strand
TCTCCCGCTCCATTCAGATCCGGACGATCCTCAAACTGCTGGCGCCAGTATTGCGCGGAAACCCCGCCCACCATGAGCAGGTGTGAGACCCCCACTGGCAGAGCTGCTGAGGGAGCTGCGCTCATGCCCCGCGGAAGATCCGCCAAACGCTTCCACGCTGGTTTTGGCCCCTTCAAGTCGAGCACGTAGCAATCAGATAAAATATCAAGCTTCTCCTGATGCACCCGCTCAGGAGCGAGATCGGCGGACACAGCATAATCACGCCCTCCGAAAAGGTAAAACTGCTCCGACCGCACTCCGGCAACAGCATAGGCCCGACCCCGGGCCATCTTCTTTTCTGGCCATACAGAATCCTCCCACGTCTTGGTTTCTGTAGCCTCTGGCCATGGAAGCGCCTCCCACACCCACTCGCCCTCGTCTTTGCTCGTATCGAGAAAATACGCTTCCTGCACGGTCCTGAAACCTCCCCCTTCGTTGTTAGTCACGCCCCCTACCACAATCACCTTGTTGCCCACTACTCCGGCCACACCCTCTGCAACCGGCACGGGATACTTGACCCGCGGGGTAAAACTCAGGGCCCCGGAGCCGTCCACAGCCACTTCCCATACCGCATCGGTAGCGACCTCCGCTTTGCCACCGATAAAGAGCGATGATCCGCGACCGGGAAGAGTCACCGACATTCCATAGCCCACCCGCTGCCCCAGAGGCCCTTCCAATTTCTCCCACACAGGAATACCCTTCCCTTCCTCAGCTCCCATCTCCATTTTGAAGGCGACATCATAGTAGACCTTCTCTGGATTCTTCTCCTTTTCCCACGGTCGGCCCTTGGGAAAGTTGGCTCCCCCGGCCACCACCAGATAGTCCTTCGCCGTCTGCTTACTGCTTACGATTCCCGCAAAAGCACCTGCGAATCCTTCTTTGTCGGGTAACGCGGGTAGATGCCCCCAGGATAACGGACCCTTGCTGTCCCCTTCCGCCATTAGGGCAGGAGAAAGCAGGAATGCGACAAGTAAGGATAAAGAGACGTGGAACTTCATGAGACTTCGGTATCTTGCAAATTAATCCATTCAAACCAGCCCATCGCCTCAAGCCGGCGTCGGAGCTCGGAGAGTTGCTCTGCGGTAGCCGGCTCGATCGGGCGGCGAGCAGGACCGCAGTCGATACCCACCATCGCCATCATCGCCTTGAGACTGGCCCGCCCACAAGTGGACAACATCGCTTCCAGCATTTCGAGCGCACGGGATTGCCAGAGTCTCGCCTCCACGAGATCTCCATTTTCAAAGGCCTTCCTGACACGGTGATACAACGGAGCCGCATAATTATAAGTACTCCCTACGGCTCCCTCATAGCCCTGCGCAAGAGACTGAAGATACGCTTCATCCGTTCCACTCAGGAACTCAAGCCCGGGCCCAACCCTCTGAAGGGACGACAGATTGTAGGACGTTCCCGCATCCGTATACTTGATTCCGCAAAAGGTTGGAATCTCCTTTGCCGCCAACTCAGTAAAGCTCATTGGATTCATGGAAGCTCCTGACAGTATTGGAATGTGATAATAATAAAACGGCGTGGCTGGAGCCGCTTCGGCAATAACAGCCATAAGCCCGACCAACCCGCTTTCTCCTTCGGCCTGAAAATAACCGGTGGGCGTCGCCGAGATAGCATCTGCCCCACATTCTTCAGCATGAGATGCCAAGGCTGCCGCCGCCTTCATACTGTTGTGCCCCACCTGCACCACTGCCTTCAGCCGTCCCTTACAGTGCTTGAGATAAGCCGCCGCCGTCGCCATCCTCTCCTCATCGCTCAGGGACATTCCTTCCCCTGTACTCCCCGCAATATAAATTCCCCGGATCTCATTAGCCACGAGATGATCGACGATCCCGGGAACCAACTCGAGGTTCAGCTCCCCATCATCAGTCATCGGGGTTACCACTGCGGCCACAAGACCCTGCATTCCAAGAGGCTTCATTGCTAATCTATCTATTCCGGAAAAGACGAAGCTTGGCGGGCAGGAGCGACATTTCAAGTCATTCAGACCGATCCCTCACCTCAAGAGGCGGGCAAAAGGGCACCTTCTTGCTCGGCAGAAAGATAGATGCGCTTAAAATGTGGTTCTCGTGAACAGACGCACCCTCTGCCAAACCGCCTCAGCCGCCGCTCTCTGCGGATCATTAAGGGCCAGAAATAACGGCGGTTCGTTCAAGCTCAATTACCTGGTCTCCTCCGCAATGTATGGGACCACCGCCCTTCACGAGGTTCTACCCGAGATCCACAAAACCGGGACATCCTTCATTGACATCTGGCCTCGACCGCATGCCAACCATCGTGAACAGGTCGCCATGATGGGTCTGGCGAAATTCGAGGAACTCCTCTCGGAACATAAGATTAAGCTCGGGGTTCTCACTCAATACAAACTCGGCCCCTTCGGCCTCGCCTCCGAATTTCCGGTCGCCCAGCGCTTCGGATGCCAGATCATCGTTTGTGGCGCCGCCGGCAACCGGGCAGCAACAGGAACAAATCTCAGATCCGAGGTCAAAAAATTCATTGAGCGCATGAAGCCGCATGCTGATGCCGCCGCCGAGCACGGCGTCACCATTGCAGTAGAAAATCATAGCGGCCAGATTCTCGCCACACCAGACGGCATCAAGTGGTTCACAGAGTTGGCCACTCATCCAAACCTCGCCCTCGCCTTTGCCCCTCATCATCTTCCTCAGAATGCTGAAATGCAGGGCCGCCTTCTTGCCGGGCTTGGCGGCAAGGTTGCCTTCTTCTACGGGCAGCAGCACGGAACTGGATCCTCGCGGAAACAACCACGTGAAAAGGAACTGCTACAGATGCCCGGCCGCGGACCTCTCGACTTCACCCCTCTCCTCCAAGGCCTCAAGTCCATCAACTTCACCGGCTTTACGGAACCCTTCATGCACCCCTTCCCCCGCGGCATCCCCATCCACAACTCCACCGCCGGGGTGACCGCCGAGATCAAGCGGTCCCGATCCTATCTTGAGAAGTGCCTGCAGAACCTTTGAGGATCGGCCCTTAAACGCAGCTCGTGCTTTACACCGGTTCCTGAACTGATCCACTACCTTCACCACTCACGCCATGTCCCAAGTCCTTATCATCGTCGGTGACGCCACTGAAACTGTCGACACTCTCTACCCCTACTACCGTCTTATCGAGAGCGGCTTCCAACCTGTGATCGCCGCTCCAGAAAAACGCCGCTACCAAATGGTCCTCCACGAGGTTCGACCGGGATGGACCATTACCCGGGAATGGGAAGGGTATTCCATAGACGCCGATGTCGCCTTCAGCGAGATCAACCCTACCGATTATCTGGGCATCTTCTTCAGTGGCGGACGCGCCCCCGAATATATCCGCTACGACGAGAATCTCGTCAGAATGACCCGGCACTTCTTTGACGAAAACAAACCAGTCGGCAGCGTGTGTCACGGGGTCGAAATTCCTGCCTTTGCGGACTGCGTCCGAGGCCGGCGGATGGCCACTGTGCCAAAATGCCGGTTCGATCTCGAGGTTTGCGGGGGCATTTTCGTCGATGAACCCTGTGTCATCGATGGAAACCTCATTAGCGGCCGAACCTACCATGACAATGGCCACTTTGTCGGCCCGTGGATTTCCCTCCTTGAAGAGGCCCGTGCCTCTAAGGCAGGCTAAACACCCTTATTCTTCCTTTCCAAGTGCTTCCTGTCTCTTCTACACTGAAGCCGTGAAAACCATGCGCCTCTCACTCATCCTTACCGCTTTATCCGCCCTGTCCTCTCTTTCCGTTCAGGCCGAAAAAGAACTCCCCGTAATCCACAAGGAAGACTTCTCCAAGGATGCCAGTGCGTGGAAGACCACCGATGACACCAAATGGAAGCTCACCACCGTCGATGGCAACCAAGTCTACGAGCTCCTCGGAGTCTCCCGATATCGCCCCCCCTTTCGTAGCCCCCACAGCATTGCTCTGCTCAAGGACAAAATCGTGGGCTCCTTCGTTCTCACCGCCCGGATCCAGACCACCCAGACCTCTCGAGGGCATCGTGACCTCTGCTTTTTCTTCAATTACCAGGATCCTGCCCACTTTTATTACCTCCACCTCGGCGAAAAGCCCGACCCTAACTCGAGCCAGATCTTCATCGTCAATCAGGCTGCCCGGAAAAACCTTATTCTCACCAAGGAGGGGATTCCATGGAAAAACGGACAGTTCCATGACCTCAAGATCGTAAGGGATATCGAGACTGGAAAAATCGACGTCTACTTCGATGATATGGAGAAGCCCGTGAAATCGGCCGTCGACAAGACCTTTACCTGGGGACAGGTCGGCATTGGCTCCTTTGATGACAAGGGCTATTTTGATGACATTGTCCTTCGCGGGGTTGAAATCAAAAAGGGTAAGCCCGAGGGTCTACACCCTGAGAAATGATCCGCGCTTGCCACCCTCGCATCACTGCGCTAAATCAAAAATCTGCTGCTCGGTTAACTCAGTGGTAGAGTGCATCCTTCACACGGATGAAGTCACTGGTTCAAATCCAGTACCGAGCACCATCGCCTTCCTGCCCTGAACACCACGCGGGCCCAATTTTCGGACGATGCAATTCAGGCATATGCTCCCGCATTTCCTCACCAATTCTGTCTTATTGATGGCGCTCTTTGTGAGTGTGATTCCTGTCACCTCGTGCGGAGAACAGGTGAAAGTTCCTCCGGGACCTCCTTCTCCCCTGCTTCGCGCCCATGCTCACAACGACTATCTCAACAAACGACCTCTTCTCGACGCTCTTGATCAGGGGTTCTGCAGCGTAGAGGTGGATATTTTTCTTCGGAGGCAGAAGTTTCACGTTGCTCATACCCGCTTCGGAATCCGGAAGGATCGCACTTTGGAAGAGATGTATTTGAAACCTCTTGCTGAGCGGATCAAGAGAAACAAGGGGGTCGTCTTTCCTGGTCAGAAAAGATTCATTCTTCTGATTGATATCAAGGACAATGGGGATGAAGCCTACCCTGTCCTGGACCGACTTCTCACCAGTTACGGCTCTCTTTTTACCGCTGTTCTACATGGCAAACACCGCCCGGGACCCGTAACTGCAATCCTCAGCGGGGCGAGGCCACGGGCCTTGGTGGAAAAGGATCACACCCGATACTGCGCCCTCGACGGCAGACCCGGGGACCTCGGCGGCAAGGCTGCGCCTGATCTGATTCCCTTGATCAGTGACAAATGGTCCAATCACTTTAAATGGCGCGGGCGTGGACCGTTTCCACCCGAGGAGAGGCAACGTCTCGAGGAATTCGTAAAACGCACCCGGAAACAAGGACGCATCCTTCGTTTCTGGGCCGTTCCCGATAGGATGGAATCGTGGAAGGCCCTCCACGAAAGCGGTGTCGACCTTATCAATACTGACAAACTCGAGGAGCTGGCCCACTTTCTGCGCTCAAACGAGTAATTTTATAAGTAGAACCCACATCACGGGTGAGCTCCGGTATACTCTCAGACACACCGGAAAAACAGGCCTGCCACTCTATGGTTCTAGTGCCTTACCAAGAGAGGCATCTAGTGATTACCACGATCATGTCCGCCACACATGATCAGAATCACTAAGTCCACCTCTTACCACGCTCTCGTGGAGGCCAAGCCCGCGGACTTCTCCGGCATGAGCAGGACTCTTTGAAATTGAGGCAAAATGGGGCATTTACAAGAATCACGTTGGGAAAAGCCCACTCAGCGCAAAGACGCAGACCGAACCCTAGGACAACTGGGAGTCACATAATTCCAAGTCGCCGGCAGCATTAACATGCCCTGCGATGATAGGGTTCTCCCGCACCGAGAGGCTCCTGTCGAGTGACGCAACTCAATCAATGCCGCTGATTATTAGTTTCTGAGCCCGGCACAGCATTTGCTCAGCAGACTGATCACCAGCAAAAGAGAGGAGCTCCATAATCCCTCCTTTCAATCTAATCGCCCCTCTCAAGAAAAGAGTGACATTTTTGCCGGATGTTTGGCGCATGAAACACATAATCTAATGGAAATTACATTCACGAACATCACGTCTTGGTACAGCTCACTCTGCAAGGCCATCAGGTTTTCCCCTGCCCGTTACCCCCGCTTGCAGCAACGTTCACTCGCTCTCAGCCTTCTGCTCTGTCTTTTCCCCTCCCTTCTTCCTGCCGCCCCTGATCAGATCGTGCAGGAGGTCTCCCTCGGCGATCAAACTCTCACAATGCGCCTCACCCGACTGGACCTCCGCGGGTCCGGATTCGATTTCAGGATGCAACAACCCGATGGATCGATCCGACGGCTGAGGTCAGTTCCAGAGCGATCTTACCTTGGCGAAGTAGATGACAGGCCCGGAGCGGTCTCCTGCGGCATTCAACGCGATGACGGAACATTCAAGGGAGCCATTCTCTTTGAGCGTGGCGCAACCTGGTATACGCAAGACTCGTCCGTCACCCGCACGCAAGCCCTAGAATACCAAAACTTCAGCGATTACAGACTTCCAACTGGATCCTCGGTTACTCCGGGCCTTGGAGGATCTCAGCTGCATGGGTTTGATCTCGCGATCGACCTATCCAACGCCTACTACAACCAAATCGGAGCGGATCCAGCCCTCGCTCTCGAGCGGGTCGAATTCTCAGTAAACCTCCTGCGAGCGATTTATATGAGGGATGCATTGATCCGCCCCAGCCTGAGCCGTGTCATCCTCAGAGCGGTCCTCTCTCAGGACCCTTACAATGGGTCCCAGAACTGGTTCAACATGGCTTCCCGGAGCCGTACGGAGTGGAATGTAAATCAGAGTGATGCTACTCGCCATCTAGTAGCTGTGGTAGGAGGAGGAGGGTTCAATAATGGATGGTCATGGTTTGGATCAGTTGGAACTGATAACGGCTACTCCGCTGTCCAAAGCGGATCGGCAGGGGAATTTGACAACGCCCTCCGAAGGCAGATCGGGTTCAACTGGAACTCGGTAAATAGCGCCGGGGGGAATCCTGAAGGACTCGGAATCATGGGCGGCGGGGGACCCGCGCGTATCAGCGGCAGCGAGAATTATCTGATACTCAATTACAGGAATCAAAGAGCTTCGGCAGGGGTTATCACCAGAGAAGATCGCTTTGACGAAGTAGAACTACCACCATATGCGAGTATGGACACGATCCGGATCCCTCGATCCATGACCGGTTCCGTTCTCGTATCGGAAAATCACCCAGTCCGCGTGTCTGTCCCGCTACGGGACCTAGGGAACGTCTGGCATGGCGGCAACGAAGCCACATTTGACGACGACGAGTGGCAGATCGGAATTAACGGGGTCGGCTACGAGCGCGGCAACGGCAATAATGCTGTACGCTATGATTCCTATATCAGAACCAATCTAAGCTCCCAGATGGCCAATAACACGAGCTGCTTTATTCGAATCCCCTTCAGAATCAACGAGCCGGAATTCACAGAATGGAATAGGTTAATTCTCCGCATGCGATACGATGACGGATTCATCGCCTACCTCAATGGACAGGAGGTTTCGTCCGCAAACGCACCGACTAATCCCACAAACCGTTCAGCAGCCACTAGGATTGTTTCCGACAATTCGGCTATCCTCTTTCAGGATTTCAACCTGACTGACCACCTCGACCTTCTGCAAGAGGGGGATAACATTCTCGCCATCCACGGCCTTAATGAAAGCACAGGAAGTAGTGACTTTCTTATTCAAGCCAAACTCCTCGCAGGCGTTGACTCAGCGGAACCGGCCGCCCCCCTTATTATCAGTCCCCTCACCAATGATCATGATGCTAACAGCCAGAGACTCACCCTAGCATCCTTTGACCCGGTAGGAACCGGTGGCGGAACCGCCACCCAACTTGGCAGCCGAATCGTCTACACCGCATCACCCAACTTCGCGGGGACGGACTGGCTGCACTACACGGCTGCTGACTCCACCGGAAAGACCGCGCAGGGAGTAATCCTCATCGACGGCGTTCCCGTTTTGGAGAATCTAGATCTGACACCTGCTACACGATCGATTTCCGCGGCAGGTGGATCTTTTGAGCTCGATGTGGAATCAAGAGGAGGGTGGAACTGGCGTCGAGTTGCCGAGACCGCTACGTGGCTTTCATCCTCAGAGCCATTAAACCAGAGTAGAGTTCAACTTTTTACCTACAGCGCAACACCCAACACCTCCCCCTCCCCAAGGTCAGCAGACTTGATTTTCACAGACGGAGACACCATACGAACTCATGCCGTTACTCAGGAAGGCAATCCTGACATTCACGGCGACACGGCAGAGACCGCAACCCTTATCAATCTCACTACTTCACCAATCGTTGCCAACCTCGATTTACAGGGTGATGTCGACTTTTACCGTCTCGAGATCGAGAGCAAAAGTCTTCTCACAATAGAAAGCAGTGGGCAAACAGACACCTTGGGTTCCTTGTTTGATGCCTCCGGGAGAATTGTAGTCCAGAACGACAACGCGAATGGGCTCAACTTTCGCATCACTTATCGGGCCGACCCAGGAACGTACTATCTTCGTGTTCGCCATCCTCTCAATAGAGGGACAGGAGAATACACTCTCGTTGGGAGCCTGACTTTCATCCCATCTCTGGCGATACAATCCAGCGGCACAACGACGGAGGAAACCACCGTCAATCTCATCTTCACCAGTATTCCCGGAGAGTCCTATCGCGTTGAGAGCTCCCGCGACCTGCGCGAGTGGCAGGAAGTCACGGGCCCAATTATCGCAGAGGGCAGCACGGTTGAAGAGAGCCTCACTTTCAATAATGAATCTACCCCGCAACTGTTCCTCCGTGTGCGGCAGGAATAAGGTCGAGCCCAAGAGGCTGGAACACGGACTGAAAACCAGCAGCGACTACCGGCGTAATACCTTTCCCGCAACCCGGCGACCAACCTCCTTGGCAATCTTGCGCTCCATATCTCGTCCCATCAGAATCTCAATCGCACCGGGAACCGCCTGCCTGTAGGCGAGCGACTTGCATGCCCGAGCGACTGCTTCACTTTCTCTCAAGCGCGGGAAGACGCGGGATTCATCGATGATGGTTGCCATCATCCTTGCGCCCTGCACCTCAACCTGCAGGGAGAGCAATGAGAAAAGACTTCCCGCACCCAGTGCTGCGGCCGCAAAGGCTAACCCAAGCCCGGCTGGAATCTTCGCCACCACCACAGCGAACACCAGAACCACCACACTGAAGATCGGAAAGGCAAAGCTGAACTTCACTGCCCATTGCCGCCATTTGAGAAGATCAGGATTACTCGTGGCCACTAGAGCATGCCCGCAAAGAAGAGCCACCTCTCCTAACGCCAGAACATTGGAGGATTCGGCCAGACGCTTGCTGAGGATCAGCCTGACGGACTTCCCCACCTTGACCTCTGCTCGGCGTTTTTCCTCGATCTCAACCTGACTCGCAATTCCTGCCTTGGAGAGAAGAATGTCAGCCAGCTCCCGACCAGTCCGGGAGGTCTTCGCATCACCTGCAGACCGAACACCACGGTCACAGAACAGCTTTCTTATCACCACGGAAAGAATGATCGGAACCAGGGAAATGAGCAGAATTAACCGCGACACAGCCTGACCCTACCTCATTGCCAGTTGTTCTGATACCAAATAGATGCCCCTGACCTTCCGCTCCTACCTCCACTCATGCTTGGGATAGCGCCCTGCAAGGTCCTTTTTCATCTGAGGGTATCCACTTTCCCAGAAACTGCTGAGATCCTGGGTGACCTGCCAGGGGCGCTGGTTTGGAGCAAGAATCTGCACCTGAATCGGTTGACCGGAAACCTCTGGGGTCTCCTTCACCCCGTAAAGCTGCTGAACTTTGAGCGCGATTGAGGGCTTCTTTCCCTCCTCATAGCTAACTTTTGCGACAGCTCCATTGCTCAGCTCAAGCCGCTCAGGAGCATAACTCTCAAGAGCTGCTGACTGCGGGGCAGAGAGCCAGTCCTTGAGGGCGGGCCAAACATCGCGGTCCTTGATATCCCGGTAGGACCGGGCCTTCATACATATCTGAGTCACGATCAGCTTTTTCTCTTCCTCGCCTATGGCGCTGATTTCTAGTTCCGGCATGGACCGAGCCACAAAGCCTACCCGAGCAATCCAACGCTCAACCTTGGCATCCCATCGCTTTAGCTTGAGCGCTCCGCTGACAACATGATCTGAAAGCAGTATTGCCGCCTCCTCATCGCTAACCTCTCCTCCCTCCTTATCCTCGAGGGCCATGTCATAAAACATAACTCTAC
The DNA here is from genome assembly GCA_029242545.1 of Roseibacillus sp. Taxonomy (GTDB): domain Bacteria; phylum Verrucomicrobiota; class Verrucomicrobiia; order Verrucomicrobiales; family Akkermansiaceae; genus Roseibacillus_B. The sequence continues at coordinate 5,666 of JAQWTV010000082.1, read as the reverse complement.
GGCGAGCCACTACGCGTCGAGCGACCTCATCAAAGACCGCTCCCTCTTCCTTCCGGAAACCTAATGGAAACAACTCCCTCAACCATTCTTCCTCTACGCACACAGCGTAGCTGAGCCTTACTGACATCTCCCGTCCCTGCACCTCAGTGATTCCGGCGGCTACCAGCAAAACGGCATCGCGGGCCACACTTCCTTCATCCAGCTTACCCCTTCTCCCGGCAACCACCCGGCAAGCGAGTGATCCTCGACTCGTCCGTATTGCGACGTGATCACCATAAGCTGCCAGCACAGCCCGGCCCAGAGGTATTCGCAGTTCCTCCATGTCCACATGTCCCCTGCGAATCGAGGGCCTACCCACCAACCCACAGAGCTGCTTCCAGGACTGCAGGATTTCGCGGGCCTGGCGCGCATGAACTCCCAACTCTCCACTTCTGACCGGATCAAACCGCAGACCCTCTACCGCTTCGCAGGCCCGCCACTCGGCCTCAAAATCAGACCGGTCACCTTCCTCCCGGAAGCGCTCCTTCTGGGCACGGGTAGCTTTCCTTGTAAATACTCCCTCCCCTTGAAGCACTGCGGCCGCAAAACAGGCCTCTGCAACACAGCCTTCTTGCTTGGCGGCCTCCAAGAGGCGCGCAGCGCGCGGGTGCAACGGGTAGCGCGCCATTGAAAAACCTACATCCGTAATACTCCCTCTCTCATCAACCGCACCCAGCATCTCCAGCAAATCTTCCGCCCGCTGAAGAGACTCCTCCCCGGGAGCATCCAACCAGCGAAAATTACGTATCTGCCCTACTCCTCCCGACTTCAGATAGAGAACTGCTTCAGCCAGATCGACACGATGCACTTCAGGTCTTTCAAATTCGGAGCGGCGGGCATGATCCCGCTCGCTCCAGAGCCTGATACACCTGCCCGGGCCAGTCCGACCCGCACGGCCCGCCCGTTGCTGGGCGGAAGCCCGGGAAACCTTTCCAACGGTGAGAGTATCAATCGCTCTCCTGGAATCATAAGATGCCATCCTTGCCAGCCCGGAATCAATGACCGCGACAACCCCATCAATCGTGATCGAAGTCTCCGCTACGTTAGTCGCTACAATGATCCGGGGAGCGCTCCCGGAACTCACTGCTTTCGTCTGAGCCGCCGGGGAAAGACCGGAATAGAGCGGCTTCACTTCCCAGCCTCTTGACCACGAACTTCGCTCAAGAAGCTCCACGGTCCTCCGAATCTCAAAGGCCCCCGGCAGGAAGACCAGTATTCGCGGTCCAGTTGCAACTCCCCCCCCCTCAAAAGAGCCCAGCGACATGATCTCGGAGCGGCAGACTATCCCAATCTGATCCCAGACAGGCACACTCTCCATCGCCCCACGCTTTCCTCGCCGTGGAGTAGGAGGAGGCCTGTAGACAACCTCAACCGGATACATCCGCCCCCCTGCCTCAAGCACCTCGCAGGGCTGCAGGTAATCCACCAACTCTTTCGTCTCAAGGGTGGCGGACATCACAAGCACTTTGAGCTCTGCTCGTTTTTTCTCCTGAAGCTCAAGGATGCGGGCCAACGAAAGATCAGAGGCCAGCCTCCTCTCGTGGAACTCGTCAAACAGGACTGCACCCACTCCGTTAAGTTCTGGATCGTCACGCAACCAACGCTGCAACACGCCATCAGTGACATAAACTATTTTGCTGCTCTCATTGTAGCACGCATCGAACCGCACGGCATAACCTACCTTGTCCCCCACTTTAACCCCCAACAAGCGCGCCACGAATCCCGCGAGTAGACGGGCGGCAATCCGCCGGGGCTGCACTACGATGATCATTCCGCTGACTTCCCCGGTCTCCAAAAGCATTACGGGAACGCCAGTAGACTTTCCCGATCCGGTAGGGGCCTTCAGCAAGACGCGTCCACCACCTTGCACACATTTCTCTAATTTTTCCCGAATCTTGAAAACAGGCAGCTCCACTGCTCCTTTCTTAGTCTTCTTAACCAGACATCCAAACCCTATTTCGCGCCCTCAAATGCCGGCGAGCCCCTTAGGGCAGTCCTCCGGATCCCCTGAGACTCCTCCGATCGAGCCTCCGCCGGGTAGAGTTATTTCTTTGCACCATCCGCCAATCCAAACTAACATCTCCCCATGACAAACACTTTGGCGTTCATCGGTGGCCTTGGCGGCCCGGAGATCGCAGTCATCTTCATCATCGTCCTTCTACTCTTCGGGGCAAAGAAAATACCAGAGCTTGCACGCGGACTGGGCAAGAGCATGGGGGAATTCAAGCGAGCCCGTGATGATTTCGAAGACGAAATCAAGATGGCTGAGATGGAAGTTTCCAATGAGGCTGAAGAGGCTCAGGTGACAACCAAGGAGGCCCCGCACAAGGAGGAAGCATCCGAGCCATCCTGATGCTCCACCGTCAGGTCAGAACGCTTTCCCTACGCGCCCCGCAATACGTCGGGGCGTTTCTTTTTCTCTCGCTCATCCTGCTCCTCAGCAGCTGCGATGAAAAATCGAATACTCCGGAGTGGGGAAAGTCCGCGCCTGCTAACACAACAGGCGAAGAAGCACCGAAACCATCAACGAACCCCACAAGTCCGGCTTCTCCTCAGCCCTCAGAGGGGGGGGCAGATCAGGAACTCCGATTTCTCTCCTACAACATAAAGAACTACCTCACCATGTCGCGCTATGTCGACGGGGAGCGGAAGGATCGCCGCAAGCCGGCAAGAGAAGTCGACGCACTCGTGGAAATCATTGTCGCCGCCCGACCAGATGTCCTCGGCATCTGCGAAATCGGGACGCGTGAGGACCTCGCTGAATTGCAGACGAAACTGGTGGAAGGAGGGCTTGCTCTTGAACACAGTGAACATGCGGGAGGAGCCGATACCACTCGCCAGCTTGGACTGCTTTCTCGCTATCCTATCGTGGCGACCGACTCTCAGGGGGCGGATGGATCTCTAACCTACAATTCCGTCGATGCTGACAATCGCCCAAAGGAATTCGCCATGCAGAGAGGGATTCTCGACGCCACCGTTGCAGCAGGATCCCAAAAAATCCGCTTCCTCGGAGTCCACCTCAAATCCAAGCGCGAAATTCCCTATGGGCATCAGGATCTCATGCGCCGTCACGAAGCTTACCTGCTACGCAAGCACGCAGATAACATTCTAGAGCAGGACCCTGAGGCTCTCCTTTGTGTCTACGGAGACCTCAACGATACCCGGCGAGAGAGCCCAGTGAGATCCATTCAGGGGCCAACCCAGTCAACCCGCTATCTCGAGCCACTCCACCACACCGATTCCAGAGGCCATGTATGGACCCATTACTGGGAATACCAGCAGGTCTACTCTCGCTTCGACTTCGTTCTTGCCAGCAGGTCGCTCCGACCTCTCTTCAATCAGAAGGAAAGCTATATCATCGACAGTCCCGGCTGGAGCAAGGCCTCAGATCACAGAGCCCTGGTCAGCATCTTTAAGCTAAAGAGGTAAATTCCTCTCCCTGCTCAACCTGAGACTCAGCCCGGTCAGAAGAATCCGACTTGACCGCCCCGAGAACCTCTTCTCTCGGAGGGAAATCCGCACCCTGACAAGAACTACCCACAGGCGGGGCATTCGCGACATGCCACACTGACTGGGCAACTTCCTCTCCCTGCTCAACACGGGACTCGGCCCTCTCTGCAAGATCTGACTCGATTGCCTCGAGAACATCGTCTTCAGGATGGAAATCCGCTGCGTGGTAGGAACTTCGCACAAGCGGACCACTCGCGACATGCCGGAAACCTTTTGCAAGGGCTATTTGCCTCAGCTCCTCGAAACGATCCGGCGTGATGTATTCCACGACCGGAAGGTGCATCCCGGTGGGGCGCAGATACTGCCCCATCGTAAGCACAGTGACACCGTGGTCCAGCAGGTCATCCATCGCCTGGAAAACTTCTTCCTCCCTTTCGCCAAGGCCGAGCATGAGTCCACTCTTAGTCGCAACTTTACCATCAACCATGTCCTTGGCTTTCTTCAGCACGGTCAACGATCGCTCGTATTTGGCCCTGCTGCGAACCAGAGGAGTCAGGCGCTCGACCGTTTCGATATTGTGATTAAAGATATGCGGACGGGCCTCCATCACCATCTCGAGGGCCCAGTCCTTATCATTAAAGTCGGGCACAAGGACCTCAATGATGATCTTCGGATTGGAAACCCGAACCGCCTCAATCGTTCTTTGAAAATGCTCAGCTCCGCCATCCTTCAGATCATCACGGGCAACCGCGGTGATCACGATGTGATTCAAATTCATTCGCTTGGTAGCCTCAGCAACCCGCTCCGGCTCGTCTGCTTCAAGGGCCTCAGGACGAGCTGTCTTCACCGCACAAAATCCGCAGGCGCGGGTACATCTTTCTCCGGCAATCATGAAGGTTGCCGTTCCCTGACCCCAGCACTCCCATCGATTAGGGCACTGGGCCTCCTCACAGACGGTAACCAGCTTGAGGTCAGTGATCAGGGACTTGGTTGACCAGAAGGCCGGATTATTCGGAAGCCTTACCCGGATCCAATCCGGCTTCTTATCCAGGTGCAAACCGGGATCCATCAGCATTCTTGGGCCCCGATCTACACCACACCCGCTCATTGGGGATAACGCTACGTGCCTATCCCAAAATAAAAAATAATAAATTCCAGATTCTCCGTCTTATGGAGTGTTCCCGGGAGAAGGGATTCGCAGCACGGAGCCCACTCGGATCTGATTTGGGTCCTCAATCCCATTCAACTCCATAATCCCAGTCACTGGCGCCCTGTGCAGAAGGGCAATTGCCGACAAAGTATCCCCAAGTCTAACCTTATACTCAATAAAATTGGCTGGTTTTGGCTCCTCCTCAAGCGATTCCATACTCGCCTCATCGTCAAAGATCGGCGCGGAACCATGGGCTTCAACAGGCCCCGAGTCCACGTCTTCGGTCGGATTGGGCGTGAGGGGAAAAAGAGAAGTTCCACTAGGCAGCTGAGGATCGCTATGTCCACTACCGGATTCCGCCGCCTCTAACTCATCAGAGAGGGCATTTCGCTCCTCCTCTGGGAGCTGCTGCATGAGCTTATCAATATCAGCGGTGTCAGCCTCATGTTGCCCTAAGAGGCGGATGAGGGATCGGAGGGTCTCGACCGGCAACTGCGCTCCTCCCTCAGTTGGAGTATTCGCCGCTATCGCCTCCGTCTCGATGGATCTAGCCTCCAGCACTCCAGCCCGGCGCTCTAGAGAAACCAGCTTTTCCTCGATCCCATCGAGTAAATTTCCTTGCTCAGTGAGAACCATATCTCGCAGCACGATATTCTCGCTCCGCATTCGTTTGAGAACCAACGCGAGCGAAATCAGGGAGGCCAGGATCACCGCACCGAAAACGGACACCATAAAACGGAACGAAAATAGCCACTGAAGACCTTCCATATTCCTCTTGCGGAACGTTCCATGACTACTTTTTCCTCTCATTAGCTTAATGAACACGCCATCCTGATCATCGTTAGGAATTTGGCACAGGATACTGCCTCTACCGAGCAGGCACCTTTCAACTTACTCTTCCGGAATCTTAAGAACTTGCCCAACCCTGATCTTGTTCGGGTCAGTGATTCCATTTGCCTCCGCAAGAACCCGGGCACTAAGCCCGTGCTTAAGCGCAATCCGCGAAAGTGAGTCCCCCGGCTGAATT
>JAQWTV010000069.1 GCA_029242545.1 Roseibacillus sp. | reverse complement strand
TGCGACAAAGAACCTCTGGTTTCTTTCCAGACATTTTTCCATGGCTGTCAGAGCATTAGTGGCCGTCAGCCCATCCATGAATTTGTCCGGGTCTCCACCCTCATAGATCAGGAAGTTGGTGTTTCCGCTGATCCCCTTGTGGGCGCTGAAATCCTGAACTGATTGGAGGGTGCCATCTATGGCGAGAGCGCGTGGAATGAGCTCATCCCATCGTTCGGCACGTTCGTAGTGTTCAACTTTACCGTAGCTGCCAGTCCAATGGCCATGTGATTGGAAGAATTGGGACATTCGCATTCGCCCTGGCACAATATTTTCTCCGTTGGCCTGGTTGCCACCGGCGGCGTGGATGCCCAGGTTCCATGGGTGGAGTCCGGTAAGGAAGGATCCTCTGGAAGGGGCGCAGAACGGGTATTGGCTCACACAATTCCGGTACGTCACCGAGCGCTGAGCCAGTCTGGTCAGGTGAGGGGTGATCGCCTGTGGGTCTCCCAACGGCGCGATGCGACTATTCAAATCATCCGCAATGATAAGCAGGACATTGTAGGGTTCTTCAGCGAGGGCTGATAGAGGGCTTAGAAGAAATCCCACCCCGAGAAGAGTTTGGATGCGGCGACTCCTCATTCCGGAACTTGTCATCAGCTCCTAATTTGCATCCCGAAGCGGGGAATCTGCAATGGGAATTTTCGTCGCCCGCAGTCGGTAGTAAATTTCTGGAGAGCGAGCGCTCGGGGAGTATCGCATCTTTAGTAAGCCACTGTCATTAGGTGGGGATGGAGGAATCACGGACAAGTCCGGGCTATGCTCAGGAACGGTGGTCCAATCACGGAGATTCGAAGAATACTCAACGGACAGGCGAACGTCTGTAGCGTTGGTATTCCGAATGAATTCCATGTAAGGGGCGGCGGCTTCGGGGGATGAAATCGAGAACAGAGGGCCAACTGTGGGCTCCAAGGCGTTGGAAGAGGTGGCGAATTCCAGCAGATTGACAATTCCGTCTCTATCAGAGTCCTCGAGACTGCCTCGCCTTTCCGGAGGCAGGTTGTCGCGTGCCCATTGGTCGTAGGCTGGGAGGGAGTAAGTAAGAGGCTGCCCGGCACCAGCCGTCTCGCCGTCTCTCTCGGCTGTAAGAGCCAGAGAAACGGGCCCCATCGGGAGTGTGTTTAGATCTGATGGAGCCAAATCACCATGATTCCCGGAGGGAGGTAAGGAAGGAGAGATAAAGGTAGCGGTTTGGTCGTCCAGAATAGTCACTGATTCGATCAGGTGGCCCCCGAGATAAAATCGAGTTGGGCCTTGTAAACGGTTAGTTTCCACCACTCCTCGGGCGGTATTGCCGATGGCATATTTCCTCTCGAGGTATTTACGGATTCGATCCATTCCCACCCCCGTCGAGTTACTCTGTAGATTGGCGAATACCAGGAGTTCCGCGACGTCAGCGGTCATGTAGTGAGAATGGCCCGCAAACCGCCGACCCGATCCAATAGCGGTGATGCTATCACTATAGGCTCTCTTGACTCCAAATACTCTCCACCCGCGTTCTCCGCCCTGCCTTACATTGTCCGTTTCTCGTTCGCCGTTTCCAATACTGATCAGCCGCCCTTGAGGGTCGTGGCCGGGGTCAGATTTGATGACAGAAAAGACCGTCAATCCTTCAGATACCTGCTGAGGAAATCCATTGATTTGCAGGTAATCGGAGCCATTGAAGTTGGCGGCAGGAAGCTGATTGAGTTGATTGAATTTCAGGGTGGGTGTGGCCGAGGGATCCGCCTGAGTCAGGGAGTTTGGGGAAGCAATATTGTCCCACGAGCTTATCGGGTCACCATCCTGTTGGGTTTCTGCCAGACGGTTTGCTGAGACCCACACTTTCAGACCCTCGTCGAGTAACTCAGGAAAGTAGTCATACACGATGGCGGGGTCAGCGGAGGATTCCCGGCCAGATTCCCCAAATGATAAGTAGTAGCCGGATTCATCAAGGTGACTGAATCGATTCATCAGGGGGGAGTCATCTCCGTATTTTACCCAGAGGAGAGTCGCTTCGGAATTTCTACCGGACTCAATCCAGTATTTCAGTTCTCTTCCAGTTTCCCAGTGCAGGACTCTAAGGTCAGAGCAGTCAGGATTCATTCGGCCTGCCTCGATGTGCTCTCTGCTGTTGAAGATGACGGGCACGGGCGCATGGTTCAGGTCCCCACCGGTGGTGTTTTCCATCATCAGGGGGAGCGTCCACCCGGTTGAGCCAAATCCTCGACCTGAAATCGTGTGCATCGTGCCCCCTGAAGGGGTGGTGGTTTCAACGTCCACGTCGTTGATCAACAGAGAGGAACCCTGCAGGGCCATTACCGCGCCATTATTTTGGAAGGCTTCTCCATCGAGGGAAAAATTGACCGGGAGATTTCCCGAGAGGTCTTCTGCTTCAATCTTGAAGTAGGCCTCGGCGTGATGGGTTTCGGTCGAGTAAATCAGGCGATGGTTCTGCAGCACCACTGGTCCAAGCCGGAGGGTGAATTCTCTGGCTGGGATTCTTCCTTCTGGCATTCCCGAAACAACCAGGTAGCGGTCACTATTTGGTTTCACGAGCAGGGAAAATCGTAGCGCTCTGGCATCTTTGGGGCGGAGCAGGGCACCTGCGCTCCAGTGAGGGTTGGAGGAGCCGTCATGCTCGAGGGCTCCCACGTCTGGAGCGTCTCCAGCAAAGTTGGTGGTGATACCGGAAATGTGCTCCCCGGCATCGATGGCAGCAGCGTCCCCATGGAGTTCAAAATTCCCGGTGGTTGCCGATTTGAAGAGGGAGTTGTCGGCGGTATTGCCGGGCCATCGCGATTCAAATTTTCCGATGGTCATAAAGTTGTTCCGAACGATGTGTGGATCTATTTCCGCACCAAATTCTCTTACTTCGCTACAGATATTGTTACGAATATCGATGCCGCCGATGCTGCCGCGGTTGGCGATGTGGATTTGCCCATCGACGGTGTTGTTGTAGACCCGCTGCATGGAGTTGCGGTAATTGATCTGGTTTGGATCTAGAGCCCACAAAGTTAAACTGAGG
>JAQWTV010000067.1 GCA_029242545.1 Roseibacillus sp. | reverse complement strand
AGACACCATCCAGGTTGGGGCGATTTTTTCTACAATGGATCGCTCGACGATGTCCGGGTCTACAGCCGCGCTCTCTCAGAAGAAGAAGTCAGCGATCTCTACGACCTGGAGAAGCCGGAGGAAACCAACTGGACGGACAGCTCTTTTGAGATTGTGGAGGGTAGTTTCACATGGGAGGAAGCAAAAGCTGACGCGGAATCCAGGGGAGGTAGGCTCGCCGTGCTTGATACACAAGCCCGCATAAATATGGCGGAAGCCTTTCTTGGGAGATTTAGTGAGAGACCAGACACTTGGATTGGACTCACTGACAGTGAGAGTGAGGGAGATTGGCGCTGGACGACGGGACAACCGCTTGCCGCCTCTGCGTGGCTTCAGGGGGAGCCAAACAATGCAGACGCCGGAGGTGAGAATCACGCCGTTATTCAGGGAACCCTTCAGCCAGTTGATTTTGCTTGGAATGATATTAATTCAAGGAACTTGCGAGCCTATCTCCTAGAAATCCCTTCCCTCAGCCTGGAAGACGGTCTGGTGGCCTACTACCCCTTCAACGGCAACGCTAATGACGAAAGTGGGAATCACAACAACGGGACCGTCAATGGCGCCACACTCACCACCGACCGGAACGGCGATGTGGACAGTGCCTATGACTTTGAAAACTCCAATATCTCCATCGAGAATCCCCTTCTACCCCAAGGAGATTCGCCCCGGACCCTGAGCTTCTGGGCAAGAACGAATGACCCTTCCAAGATCCAGGTCGCGGTCCAGTGGGGACTCTTGGGCGAGAACAGAGGCACCGGCGCATTTATTCTCAATAACGAATGGCAAACGAGTGGGGTTGGCAATGACCTCGCCTCCGGTGTCCCTGCGGTGAGGAATTGGACCCATGTCACCGCAACCTACACAGGTAACACCCTCTCAATCTACCTGAATGGACAGTGGATGGCTCAGAGGGAAGTAGCACTCTCCACCACTGGCAATAGCCTTGTGATCGGCGCAGAAATTGGATCCTTCGCCATCCCCTTTGACGGAAAAATAGACGACCTTCGCGTCTACGACCGCGGGCTTTCAGCCGGGGAGGTCACTGAACTCTATGATTCTGAGAAGCCTCAAATCTACGAACAGATTGGACAGGACATCCTAGGTGAAGTAAGTCCATCCGGACAAGGCGACTATTCTGGCCAATCTGTCTCAATCAGCGCAGATGGCCGGCGAGTGGCTTTAGGAGCGCAGTACGGCAGCGTGAACGGGCGGGTTTCCGGAACAGTCCGGATCTTTGAGCTCAGCGGGGAATCTTGGATTCAGGTTGGCCAGACCATCCCTGGCAAAGAAGAAGGAGACAACGCGGGCTATGAGTTATCGCTGAGCTCAGACGGAACCCGGGTTGCGGTGGGATCGCCACGTCATGGCGATAATAATGAAGGGCAAGTTCGAGTTTTTGAACTCACTGGAGGAGAGTGGGTTCAGGTTGGCGAGGATATTAACGGGATCTTAGCAGATGGAAATTTGGATGATGTTTCCATGAATCATGATGGGAGCCTATTGGTCATTGGGCGCTCTGACGCAACTCCAAACGGCTTTCGATCGGGTCAAGTTCAAGTCTATGCATTCAACGGTGCTGATTGGGCACAGCTTGGACAAAATCTCAATGGTGAAGCACCCGACTCTTTTTTCGGGGCATCTGTCTCCATTGCTCCCAGCAGCAACCGTATCGCTGTAGGAGCTCCGACTTATGTGGGCAACAGGGATAGTTACGTTCAAATTTTCGAGCTCTCGGGGAACTCCTGGAACCAGATTGGACAGACAATTGTAGAGGAAGAAGACAATCTCGAGTTGGGTCATGATATTGCAATGAACAACGATGGCACCCGAATTGCCGTCGGCGCTCCAAACTGGAACATTGGTGGTGGTTATGTAAGAATCTATGAGCTACTCGAAGATTCATGGGTTCAAATCGGCCGAGATATTGACGGTGATCTTGTAGATCGCGGTTATGGGGACTCGGTTTCAATGAACGCAAAAGGCGACTTGGTGGCAATTGGATCAGGGGAAAGCGAGCGAAACGGGAATGAGGATGATTATCACGGAATCGTGCAAATCTTCCAGTTGGCAGATGACGACTGGACCCCCATCGGGGAAACACTTGTTGGAGCTCCATACAGCTCCTTCGGCCGATCTGTTGCCATGGATGCGGGGGGTGATACTGTCGCCGTTGGGGCTCCATATCATTATAATGCTGATGATGTGGAGGCGGGGCTCGCTCGGATCTACCGGATGCCACAACAAGCAACCCCAGTCATCACCCGCACCCACACCGTGACCCAAGCCACCATCGATCCCGAGGCCGACACCGACGGCGATGGCGTTCTCGATGTAGCCGAGACTGGTAGCGGGGCTTTTGTGGACGCCACCGACACCGGAACCAACCCCCGCCTGGCCGATAGTGACGGGGATGGGGTCAAGGACGGCGTGGAACTAGCCGACCAGACCGACCCGAATGACAGCGAGAGCTACAACTTCGTCAACAGTGGACTGGTGGCCTACTACCCGTTCAACGGAAATGCCAATGATGAGAGCGGGAATGGCAATGATGGAGTGGTAAATGGCGCCACTCCAACCCTGGATCGTAACAATGACGGGGACAGCGCCTACGATTTTGATAGCCCGAACTCTAATATCGAGGTCCGACTGCCAGCCGCCGGCTTGGGGCTAACTCCGGCCGAGGACTACACAATTTCAGTTTGGTTCTCTTACGATTCCTATAGCTCAAACTACAATCACATCTTTTCCACGAGAGGAGAATGTGGGTCCTTTGCGCATGAGCTTTCTACCGCCCAAGGGCAGGGTGGCCCCTTCGTCATGGTCTCAGGCGTCACCTGCGTGGGTGGGCCAAACATCACCATCGGCAGACCTTCCACAGGGCAGTGGCACATGGGAACGCTCTCATTCAGTGATCGTCAAACAAGGTTCTATCTTAATGGTGTCTTAGTCGGAGAAGCTCCTCCTTTTTCTGGCGCTGCCGGACAAGCAAGCGCTCTCGTGTTTGGCGGATGGGAGAACTCGACGGACATGGATGGCCAACTGGATGACATCCGCATCTACAACCGCGCCCTCTCGGAGCAGGAGGTCAGCGACCTGTATGAGCTGGAACGCCCTCCGATCGTGACCCTTGAGGTTCAAATCGCGGACACCGAGAGCGGATCGGTGACAGGCGCGGGCATATATGACAACGGCACCGAGGCGGTCATCGAGGCCACCCCTTCCCCGGGTTATCTCTTCACAGGTTGGGGCGGAGATGCTTCAGGCATAGGTAACCCTCTTGCCCTGGTGATGGATCGGGACTTTACGGTAGAAGCCTTGTTTGAACAGGATCTCGGCGACACGGATGGGGATGGTCTCACTAATTACGAGGAAGTCGCGGTTCAGGGAACAGACCCGGACAATTCTGATACTGATGGAGACGGATTTAGCGATGGTCTTGAGGTGACAGAGGGGACCAGTCCGCTTGCTATAGTGAACTTCCCCACTCGGAATGTCACGGTGATCCCACCTGAGACAGGCGCGGTGTCCGGCGCAGGAATTTACGGTTTGAATCGCCCCGCAATTATGCTGGCAACTCCTTCTCCCGGGTATCAGTTCGTGGAGTGGGCAGGTGATGATGGTGCTGGAAGCGACAATCCCCTGCTCCTCCTGGTGGATCGCGATCTCCGGCTAGAAGTGGTCTTTGGCGAGGACAACCGGGATTCTGATGAGGATGGCTTAACGAATTATCAGGAAATCGTTGTCGAGGGCACAGATCCGGACAATCCCGATAGCGATGGAGACGGCTTTAGTGATGGTCAGGAAGTGGCAGAAGGCACTGACCCGGGAGCCGGGGAAAGCGTGCCGACCAGACAGCTAGTCCTCAACCAATCCGAAGATGGCAGCATCTCTGGCGCCGGAATCTATCCGCTTGGGGGCAGTGTGACCTTAGAAGCCGTGGCGGAGCTGGGTTATCTCTTCCTCAACTGGACGGGTGACGCTTCGGGCGACAATAATCCCCTCTCCTTGGTCATGGTGGCGAATCAGACCGTTGGAGCTCTATTCACCCCGGATCTCCGGGATTCTGACGAGGATGGCTTAACGAACTACGACGAGATCGTGGTCTATGAGACCGATCCTTCCAATCCTGACAGTGACGCCGATGGCTTCAATGATGGTATCGAGGTGGATGCCGACACTCTCCCTGGAGACGCTGCCAGTTTCCCCTCAGGGCGTTTGGTCAATGTTACCTTCAATGAGGAATTTACGGTTGCATTCCTTCAGGTGGAGGGCTTGGCAGTAGGCCAGCTTTACCACGTGATTGGATCTGTTGACGGAGCCAGCTTCTTCAAGTTCTTCGACTCGGACTTTACCGCGAACTCCTCGGAGATGATAATCGACCAGCCGGTGGATGTGGGTTTCCGTCAGGGACTTCTGCTAAGGCTAGAGGCGGGATCAAGTCGGCTAACGCCCTGAGCCAAATCGAGTCAGCTAGGCCGGAGCTTGGAGATCGCTGGAGAGTCATTCTACATGGCGACCAATGATATCGAATTGCTGGTCGTTATTCCTCTGTATGGCGTTATTGTCAGGAGGTGATTTTGAGGCTTCGGTGCGCCCATAGAGCAAGCTTCGCTCTACTGCTTCTGGCTGGCTGGATACCCGCGGCGGGCCTGGGGTTGGTCCAATCCAAGCGGATCTGGGCGGGGTGAGGTTAGTTCTCGGACTCCTCTAACGTCTCAACCTCTTCGCCTTTGCTGTTCCAGTATTTCGCGGAAACCACTTCGCCGTCCTTCCAGGTTTCCTCTTGCCGCTTCTGGCCGTTCTCGTGCCAAGCGATCGCGAGGCCGTGCAATTTGCCGTCTTCGTAGGTTGCCTCTTCCGCTTTCTGGCCGTTCCCGTGCCACTCTGTTACGAGGCCATGCAGGTTCTTCCCGAGATGCCCTCGGTAGTGAGCCACAGCTTTTCGTAGCCCCTTAATTTCTTGTTGGTCGGGGTAGGGTGAATTTTCTTCTTCGGCAAGAGCCTCCTCTAATTCCTTAAGTCTTTTTTCTTCTCCCGATTCGGGCTCGGGAAAGGGACACCAACAAGTTGCAATAGCGCCTACCAGAATTGCGAGAAACCCAAAGCCGCCGAACTGCCCTGTTGTTGCGAATGCAGTTAGGCACAGCCCTACAAGAATAAGCAAAATACCAACAATGAACCATGCTGTGTGAAGCCTATCTGAAAGTTCTCTCAACACTATAATAACAAACAGGTTAGAATTAAAATATAGGTTCGCACAGGTCACTGGGCGCCGGTGAGCAAGCACGGGGCTTGTGGCTACCGGGGGCGGCGGGGGGTTACTCCTGAGCTAGCGCAATCCGGACAAACTTCTTCTCGGCATCTAGCGGCACGGTGGCAGTCACCGTCTCTGGCTGCGCAACCCAATCCTGCAGGTTCTCGCTACTCTGAATTTCAAACTCGAGGGTGACGGCATTGGTTTCCTCGTCGGCGCGAAAGACCAGTGATCCAGCACGGGCGTCTTGCACCTGCTCTAGGGTTGGCCGCTGTGAGAGTTCGGCAATTTGCTGGTCCTTCTCTTCAATAGAGGCCTGCTGGTCGTTCAGTCGCGCATTGAGCTGCTGCATCTGCACGCTCATTGCCT
>JAQWTV010000065.1 GCA_029242545.1 Roseibacillus sp. | reverse complement strand
ATCCTTCTTCCCCGGAGGAACCTGCAGGGGAAAGTGGTTCATAACGACGACAACGTGGACACATTGGATACTCCGTCTTTCTCGCCTTTGCGGAAATCCGGTCACTCTCAACGAGCTTCAGGTCCGAAATGATAAAGAACTCCGTGAAGAAATCGCGATCGCCCAGGAGTCCACGTAGCTCATGGTCGGGGGGAAGGGTCAGTTCAACCGCTGCCTCGTTATTCTTGTTAAAGGCCTTCGCCTGCACCTCTACCTCAATCGCGTTCTGAATGACCTCCCGTAATTCAATGAGCTGACCGACCTCGCCTGTGCCCTCTCTCCCGGCAAAGCGCTGATCCGGCACGGGGAAGTCCTGCTCGTGCACGCTTCCTTTTCGTCCCGCATGCTCCCATGCCTCCTCCGCAGTGAAAACGAGGATGGGCGCCAGAAGCCTTGTGAGAACGTCAACAACGTTGTTCATGGCCGTCTGGGTTGCCCTACGGCGCCCAGATCCTTCCCGGTCACAATAGAGCCGATCCTTGGTGAGATCGATATAGATAGCACTCAGTTCCCGGGCACAAAATTGGTTGATGACCGTGAATACTTTCCGAAACTCATAAGCGTCGTAGGCTCGCCGGCATTCTGTCACTACCTCATTGAGGCATTCAAGGATCCACCGGTCCACCAGCGTCATCTCATTCGGGTCCACCGAATCCCGGTCCGGATCGAACCCGTGCAGATTTCCCAACAGGATCCTGAGAGTATTACGAATCCGACGGTAGGGCTCTGCAACCTGTTTGAAGAGATCTTCGCCAAAGGGCACCTCACTCTGCCAGTCAACACTACTGACCCAGAGCCGAAGAATATCAGCGCCGTACTTGTTATAATAGTGTGCAGC
Source organism: Roseibacillus sp. (assembly GCA_029242545.1). Lineage (GTDB taxonomy): Bacteria > Verrucomicrobiota > Verrucomicrobiia > Verrucomicrobiales > Akkermansiaceae > Roseibacillus_B. Next base: position 73,257 of record JAQWTV010000065.1, on the reverse strand, counting down.
ATCAATTGGCTTTCCGGACTTCTCTGCCTCACTCTTAGAGAGTTTTCCCTTTTTATCCTTATCAACCACGAATCCGTGGGTCATCACCGTTTTATACGGCGCACACCCACGGTAGGCCACGCTCAACATCAGGGAGCTCTGAAACCATCCCCGGTGCTGATCGGTTGCCTCAAGATACAGATCTGCCGGGCTCTGCAACTCCGTATGACGGTCCAGAACCGCTACGTGGCTGCTGCCCGAGTCAATCCACACATCCAGGGTATCCCTGCATTTACGGGTCCCCTCAGGTAGTCCGAGGCGGCTGACCAGCTCAGCCTCGTCGAGCTCAAACCAGATATTGGTTCCCTCCTTTTCCACGAGGTCTGCAACCTTTCGAGCAAGGTCCGCATCAAGGAGCACTTCACCCTCCGCAGTAAAGAAGACGGGAAGTGGGACTCCCCAGGTCCGCTGGCGACTGATACACCAGTCCGGACGTGATTCCACGGTTCCGTAAATCCGATTTCGCCCCCAATGTGGCAACCAATTCGTTTTATCAATTTCTGCGAGGGCAGGATTTCGAAGCCCATCCAGCGAGATAAAGAACTGCTCAACGGCACGAAAGATAATCGGCGTTTTGGAGCGCCAGCAATGCGGATAATCATGCCGGTAGTCCTCTCGGCCCAGAAGAACAGAGAGGCCCGCAAGCATGGTTATAATCTCCTCATTACTCTCGAATACATGCCGCCCAACGAGATTCGGGAGACCAACTTCTTCTGTAAATCTGCCATCATTATCTACCGGAGAAACTACCTCGAGCCCATACTCGCGACCCGCCACGTAGTCGTCCGCTCCATGACCGGGGGCTACATGCACAATTCCTGTTCCGGTCTCCGTCGTGACGAAAGATCCAAGGATAATTTTCGAGGAGCGCTCCAAGAACGGATGCTGAGCCTCAAGGCCCTCGACGAGCGCTCCCTTGAATTCAACCATATCCCCCTGCGGCGCAAACCCAGTCTTTGCCACGAAATCCTCCAGAAGATCCTTCGCTATCACAAGCTGGTGACTAACGCCGTCTTCATTCCCAAAGCGTCCGGCCAGATAGGTGAAATCCCGGTGCACCGCCAGCCCAACGTTGGCAGGGAGGGTCCATGGAGTCGTCGTCCAGATCACAAACTTATGCGATTCTTCCGTTAACGAACCTGTGGCCTCGCGGAACTTATTTTCCGATTGCTCGGTCAAGGCGAAGGTGACCCAGATCGCAGGGCTCAGCTTCTCCTTATACTCCACCTCTGCTTCCGCGAGGGCGGTATGAGCACCGTAGGACCATTGCACCGGCTTCTTGCTCTGATAAACTGCTCCCTTTTCGACCAACCTGGCAAAGACACGAATAATCTCCGCCTCGTAGCTGGGGTCGAGAGTGAGGTAAGGATGCGCCCAGTCTCCAAATACTCCAAGGCGCTGGAAACTTTCCCTCTGAGTATCAATCCACTTCCGCGCGAAGCGCTCACAACGTCTCCGAATCTCAGCAGGCTCCTCATCGCGGGCCTCCTGGACCACCTTGAATTCAATAGGAAGGCCATGACAATCCCAACCGGGAATGAATGGAACTTCGCAACCCGACATGGTTCGTGATTTCGCCACGAGATCCTTAAGGACCTTGTTGAGGGCAGTGCCCATATGGACATCTCCATTCGCGAACGGAGGACCGTCATGCAGAATGAATCTCGGTGCTCCCTCTGCCCGACGACGGGCAATGATCTTATGGTAAATGCCGTCCTTCTCCCACTGCGCGAGGCGCTTGGGCTCGTTCTTCACGAGATCCCCCCGCATGGGGAAACTTGTTTGTGGCAGCGATAATGTACCCTTGTAGCCCTTCTCCGGAGCGCTCATCAGCCTTCCTGTAGCGGCGCGCTCCCACTGCCGCAAGCCCTGCGTGCCCCGTGATCGCAGGTATAACGGTTGGGTTTTTGACTTTTTCACGAGGATACCCCAGACTTTAGGCATGAATCTGATCACCACGCTCCTGGGCGCAACCGGCTTACTTCTCGTGGTCGCCGTGGCTCTCTCCGTTATGAAAATGGGTAAAGGTGACGAACAAGCCGAGATCAAGAAGTTGCGTGCGGAGCTCGATCTCCTGAATGCGCAACAGAGCCAGCTCACCCCCATGCCTTCTCCCCCAGCCCCAATTCCCCTCTCTCCCGAGGGCCTTGTTTCATCCGGCGGGACTGCCTCGCCAACTGGGGCTGATCCTGATCTGCCCGAACCCACATCCACTCCTCAGGGGGCCGAGGCCAACTCCGAGGACCTGCCTTCCGGTCCCATTACAGCAGCAAACCCTACGGCCGGGGAATCTGCTCCCACTCGAGCCCAGCTGGAAGAGGAACTCGCAAAAGCAGAGCAGGAAAATGAGCTTTTGAAACAAGAAGCCCGGGAAGGATTGATCTCAAAAAGCATGATCGAATCCGCGAAAAAGCAAAAAGCCCGGGCCTCGACAGTCAAGCAGGCTTGGCTTCAGGCCAAGGTTATCGAGTGGGTTGCAAAGCAGCCAGATCAGCAGTCCGGAGGCTTTGCCATCATTGAACTCCACCGGGACATGCCGCCCGGCACAGTCCTCGCGATTCGCAGGCAATCCGGCATTTATGGTCGTCTCATGGTGGACCACATCTACAAAGACAAGAATCAGGCCTCCGCTAATCCCGTCCGGGGCACATTTCCCGACGGCGAATCCCCTGAGATCAACCCCGGAGATGAGCTTATCATTGCTCCTTTCGGCAGCTGATTTTATGGTCCGGCTCAGGGAGCCATTCCAGATAACCAATCGAGGAACGGGCTCTCTTCAGCTGCCATCTGGACCGCTATTTTTTCCCGGTCGGCCAGGCATGCAAGGCGCTCTGGGATTTCCAACACCTCAACGCCTAGTTCCTCCTCCATCACACCCAGAAATTTGGAGGGGTGAGCTGTTTCCAGGATAACCATTTCATCGTTTGGGCGATCCCTCCTCCACTCGCGCGCGGCAAGATATCCCACCGCTCCATGAGGATCGATCACATAGCCTGTGGTCTCCCTCACTTCTCTGATGGCCTCACGAGTAGCGCAATCGTCAAAGTGAAAGCCAGAAATCTGGTCAACGACCTTGCTATATTCCTGGCCATGCAAATCAAGAATCCGGACAAAGTTGCTGGGAGCCCCCACATCCATTGCATTGGAGATGGTGGGAAGGCTGGGCCGGGGCTCATAATGACCGCTCCGCAGGTAGTTCGGAACCACATCATTGACGTTTGTCGCTGCCACAAAATGGCTGACCGGCAGCCCCATCCGGCGGGCCAGAAGCCCAGCAGTCAGATTCCCAAAATTTCCACTCGGAACCACAAAAACAGGCCTCGTTTCTTCAGGTAACTGCTGAGAAGCATAAAAGTAGTAAAAGGCCTGTGGAAGCAGCCGGGCAATATTGATCGAATTGGCAGAAGTCAGGTTCAGGTTCTCGGACAGATGCTCGTGCAGAAACGCCGCTTTGACCAGTCGCTGGCAGTCATCAAAGGTGCCCCTCACTTCCAGCGCTATGACATTGTCGCCGAGGGTGGTAAGTTGCTTTTCCTGAAGGGCGCTGACTTTCCCGCTGGGATAAAGCACCACGACCCTTGTTCCCTTCACCCGGTGGAAAGCACTGGCTACTGCGCCCCCGGTATCCCCGGAGGTCGCCACCAGCACAGTCAACTCGCGATCATCCTCGCGATTCAGCCATCCCATCAGGCGCGCCATGAAGCGAGCCCCGAAATCCTTGAACGCCAGTGAAGGTCCATGAAAGAGCTCAAGAATATTCATTCCATCCCCTATCCTCACTAGCGGCGCATCAAAATTAATAGCCTGTCCCACCATCTCACGCAGGTCCTCCTCTGGAACGGAACCACGGAAAAACGATGACGATATCCGGTAACTGAGTTCCGTAAAAGACCAGTCTCGCCATCCCGGCTTCAAGACTTCATCCGGTCCCGGCATCTGGGCGGGCATGTAGAGACCGCCATCTGAGGGGAGCGACCGCAGGACGGCCTGCTTGAGGTCGACAAATCTGCCAGCTGATGCAGTGCTGTAGAATTTCTGGGCCACGGACAAGGGCTGGATATTTCGTTTCTAATTCAAGACACGGAAGCAGCCCTCCGCTTGCGCAGCCTTAGTCCACTACATGAACTCCACGAGGATTGATTCTCGAAACATAGACTTGGTTCTCAATCGGAGCCTCTGTGAACACCCGCGAAACCTCTTCGCCCACACGCCGAGCAGTTTCCTCTCCTTCACACAGGGCGAATACGCTCGGCCCTGCACCCGAGATACTGAAGCCCAGGGCCCCTGCGGCAATGGCATCCCGCTTGGCCCTGTAAAACTCAGGGATCAGTTTCTGGCGGCGCGGCTCGGCAATCACATCGTGTATCGACCGGCTGATTAACTCGTAATCATCCTGGATCAATCCGCATAACAATCCCCCGAGGTTTCCTACCTGTTGGGTGACGTTGTCGAGGGGAACCTCGCGGGGGAGAATATCCCGTGCCACTTTGGTAAGAATCTCAATATCCGGATGGACGACCGTGGCCCAGAGATTCTTCGGTCCCGGTAACTGCGCCATGTCTAATTCCTGGTTCGAGCGGATGAATACAATTCCTCCAAGGAGGCATGGGCCCACATTATCTGCATGCCACGCCCCATCCGCACTCGACTCTCCAGCCATTGCAAAAGGTAGAAGCTGCTTCTTGGTCAAAGGCTCCCCGATCAGCTTATTAACCGCGTAGGCCCCCGCCACCGCGCTGGCTGCACTGGAACCCAGTCCGCTCCCAAAGGGCATCCTCTTGTGAATCTCCAGTTCGACACCACGGTCCAGCATTCCAAGATGGCGGAGTAAATCCTGAGCCGCCACCCCGGCAGTGTTCTCGGATACCTCCGTGGGTAATTTGCCGTTATCTCCTGTGATTTTTACAATTCGCAAACCTGGTTCAGGCGAATGCCTTGCCACAACTTCATCTCCGGGAGCCTCAATGGCGAAGCCCAGCACGTCGTAGCCACACGCGACATTTGCCACCGTTGCAGGGGCAAATACGCGAACTTCCGCTGTTTCTTCCTGAGCCATTTGTCGTCGGGGGCGCAGCTCCTAACAGCTTTCCTCGCGGTGGACCAGTGAATTTACCGCCTCCCGCTGGGAGGGAACAGTCACATTCCGCCTACAAAAACGGCACAAATGGTATTCCCCGGGAGCTCTTCGCCTTTCGCTTGTACCTCCCGTCACCAACGCTCAGACATTCAACCCGCACCCTCGTCAGACCCTTCGCCTTGAACCCCAACTTCTTTGCCGCTCGAGGAGTAACATCTATGATACGCCCCGCGATGAACGGCCCACGGTCGTTAAGCCGCATCGTTACAGATTTACCGTTTGCCAGATTGGTCACTTTGACCCGACACGGAAGCGGGAGGGTCTTGTGAGCACCACTAACATGAAAACGGCCTACCTTTTCGCCGAGCGAGGAATTACCTCTCTTGAAGCCAAAAAAACTACTTTCATCATACCACGAAGCAATCCCGGTCTCATTATAGCTCAAAGCCTCTTGGACGCTCATAGGGTTATATCGCACGCCCTTGATCGTATAGGGACGGGTCATATAGCCGCTGTAGCCTCCCCCACCGCAGGAGGTCAACCCTAACGACCCGAGTGCTGCAACAAGAATGAGGTATTTCCACATGCCGTCAGACTGGCAGAGCGGGATTACCAATACAATTCTTCTCAGGGTAGGAAAACCGACCCCACAAAGACGCTAGAGAGACTCTCCAGACAGGATTCTAGTCCAAGTCGACTTGGATCTGCTGTTGGATCACCGGAAGAATCCGGGCGACCTTCTCCTTCATCTCTTTCCCCGGCTTAAATTTCACCACCGCTCGGGGGGGAATCGGAACATCTTTGCCTGGATCCTTCGGGTTCCGCCCGACCTTGGCCTTGGTCTGACGCACCTCGAAGGTTCCAAAATTCCTCATTACCACCGTGTTTCCCTGTGCCAGGTCCAAGGTGACAGCATCGAGAGTCTTTTGAACCACGTCAAAAACCTGTTGCTGCGTTAATCCCGTCTCATTGCTGATCCGGACAACCAAATCTCGTTTTGTAATCGTAGCCATTAATCTGTTACAATTTCTATATACAGCACACCCCATGCCGCATGTAACGACATAAGAGAGTTCACTTAAGAACTCATTCATTTTTACTGCTGGTCAACTGATTTGTGGTCTTGAAATGTAATTTAGCAACCTCTGCCAATTGCTCCTGACCGTGGAGATCGATAAAATCTCGACCCGATTCAAGCACCGGAGCACCGGCACCCAGAGGGAAGGATAGGCCCCATGCTTCAGAGCCATTCTCGATCCATCTCACAAAAGCCTCTCGTGCTAGAATGGATGCCGCTGCAACAGCCACATCGCTCTCACCCTTTGTGCGTTGTTGAAGCTCCATATTCACCTCCTGGCGCGCAAGAGCTCGTTCGAGAACGCGAGGATTGGCAAACTGATCGCTCAGGGCCCTAGGACATTCGGGGACGAGGCCGGAGAGCTCCTTGATCACCTTTGCATGCCCCCAAGCCAGTAACTCATTCAGGTTAGCAAATCTCTCGTAGAGCTCGTTGTAGCGCTTGGGGCCAATCAAGATCACCGAAGTCTTCACACCCTGAGTCCTTCTGATGACGCTCGCCAGATTGGCGATCCGGTCCCTCGAGCTCACTCTCTTGGAATCCATGACCCCCGCCTCCATCAGAGCCCGCGTACTCTCTGAATTGGTATAGGCCCCTGCGATAACCAGAGGGCCGAAATAGTCCCCCTTTCCACTCTCATCGATCCCGAAATGAGGCTGGAACATTTCAGGATTGTGCACCTCCTCATAACCCAGACGGGCCTCTCCAAGTATCTCGGGTTCGAGGATGAATTTTACGAACTCTTCCGTCTCTTTCCCCTGAACCAGCACCTTTGGCCCTTTCTCGTAGACCGTAACATTGAGCTTTCCCTTCCGCGCGCCATAATAGGCATAGGGCTTTTCCAGCATCTCAAAGCCCCCCAGCAGAAGAAGCTCTCGCAGCTTTTCCACATCCCCCTCTGCGATCTCCTGAGTGTAAGTCGTTAATCCCACTTCACGTAGTTTCTAGGTTCGACCTGGCTTGCGCAATATCCGATCCTCAAGACGTGTCCAAACCCATAGCCGCACGTCATGCCCTCCGCAACGTCAGAGCTTTCCGACGGGCGCTGCTTCGCTGGTTTACCCAGCATGGCGCAAACTATCCCTGGAGGTGCACGACCGATCCCTACGCGATCCTCGTGTCCGAGATCATGCTCCAGCAGACGACAATCGGGTCCGTCATTCAAAATCGTCGCTTCGAACGATTCCTCGATACTTTCCCTGATCTGTATTCTCTGGCTGAGGCCCCGGAACGTGATCTCCTCAGAGCCTGGGAAGGACTGGGTTACTATAATCGCGTTCGAAACCTCCAGAAGACTGCGCAGGTCATTCTCGCGGAGCACGCGGGCACATTCCCGGCCACCCCGGAAGGGCTGGAGTCCCTGCCAGGAGTTGGTCGTTATACGGCCGGCGCTGTCGCAAGCTTCGCTTTTGATTATCCCGCCCCGATTGTCGATGCGAACGTGTCACGGGTGCTGAGCCGCCTTTTTGATTGGCGCGAACAGATTCAGACATCCCGCAGCCAAACCAAGCTCTGGTCCTGGGCAAGCCAACTCCTCGACTTTAATGAGCCGCGGTCTTTTAACTCCGCACTGATGGAACTCGGCCAAACGCACTGCTCGCCAAGATCACCTGCATGCCCGCGATGTCCCGTCAGGGATTTCTGTGTCACCCGCGAACCAGAAAAGCTCCCTCTAAAGAAACCCCGCCGCACGCCTGTGAAGGTAGACGAGCATGTCCTCTTCGTGCGCAAGCGCAGCGGCCCGGTTCTTCTCGCACAAGAAGACGGAACACGCCGCAAGGGCCTCTGGAAGCTGCCCGAACGAAGCCACGGTCAGCTCGCCGACCTCCCTCTCCTGGGCACTCGTAATTACGGCATTACCCACCACAAAGTGACCATGCATATCTATCGCTGTAGCCCATCTCAGCTCCCTCCTTCGGAGCAGAAAACCACCGAAAAATTCCACTCCTCACGGGAACTCAGCGACCTCCCTATGCCTTCTCCTTTCCGGAAAGCCCTTCAGGAGCTTCTTCAGGCATAACCTCTTTTAAGGCAGATCATGCTGTTACACGAGGGGTAGGGCCGCTAACCCTAGAGAAGCATGATACCCATCAATTCCCGCTCAGATTGCGAAATCTGCCATCGTCGTCATTTCCTACGCCGGGCAACGGCAGGAGCCGCTGCCCTTTTCACAGTTCCAGGTGCTCTCGCCGAGACCCTGCAAAGAACTCCTACTGATGTTGAAGGCCCGTTTTACCCGGACAACCTGCCTCTGGATACTGACAATGACCTTCTTGTCGTAAACGACAAGATCACGCCTGCGGTCGGCGCTGTAACCTACCTTGGCGGTGTGGTTATGGATACAAAAGGCCTCCCCCTTCGCAATGCGCTCGTTGAAATATGGCAAGTCGACAATAAGGGAATCTACCTTCACTCCAAGGCCCCAAACCAGGACAAGAGAGACAGCAACTTCCAGAGTTACGGGCGCTTCCTAACCGATGCCAAGGGCCGTTACCATTTTCGCACCATCAGGCCTCCTGCTTATCCAGGGCGCACTCCGCACATTCACTACGGAGTCACTTACCGGGGGAAGCGAATTCTCACAACCCAGCTCTACATCGAAGGAGAGAAACAGAATGCAAAGGACGTCCTCTACCGGAGAATCGGGGGCGGGAATCCAAAACTTCAGAAACTGGTCACCATTCCTTTTAAACCAATTGCTAAATCCAAGATTGGAGAACTCACCGCCCGAATGGATCTAGTTGTGGGCCTTACACCCAGGGACCCCGGCCAACCCAAAAAGTAACGGCTAGCAAGGCTCCTCGCAGGGGATATTGGCGGAAGGTAAAGAGACAAAATCTTGCATCTGTTCCTCTGAGCCTCCACCTCTTGCCCCGTGAGCTCCGCGATTAAGAAAGCCTTCCTTCTAGGAGCCGGGCTCGGAACACGATTACGCCCCCTCACTGACGTTCTTCCAAAGCCCCTGATCCCGGTATTTAATCGACCCCTGATCGAATATGCCCTCGACCAATGCCTCGCCGCAGGGGTCACGGAATTCGCAGTGAATACCCACCACCTGCCCGACAAATGGGCAGAATGCTTCCCTGACCAGTCCTACCGCGGAGCACCCCTGACATTTTTTCATGAACCCGTCCTGCTCGAAACCGGGGGCGGATTGAAAAACATCGAGGACTGGGCTGAGGGGCAACCCATTCTTATCTACAACGGAGACATTCTGGCTACCTTGAATCTTGGGAGGCTTCTGAAAACCCACCTTCTCTCAGGAAGGGCGGTAACAATGGCGCTGCGCTCGGCTGGCCACGAGACACACGTTGCTATCGAGGGGGAGTGCGTAACTGATATCCGGGGTATGCTAGGGCGGGCTGAGGGCGATTATCAGTTTACAGGAGTTTACTGCGCCAACCCTGAAATTTTTCGCCACATCCCCGAAAATAAGCGAGTGTCGATCATCCCCTCTTTTCTCGAGATCATTCGGTCCGGTAAGATGGGGGCCTCCTTCCACGACGAGGGGATCTGGCTCGACCTTGGCACCCGTAGATCCTACCTTGAGGCCCATCTATGTTCTGGGCTGGGAACGCTGCGGCATCCCGAATCCTCAGTTGCCTCTTCTGCGGTGGTGGAAAACTCCGCCCTTGGCGCCGGCTCGAGAGTCGGCAGGAATGCTAGTGTCCACTCCTGCATACTCTGGCCTGGTTCAGCAGTTGAGGAAGGTGCGCAATTGACAAACTGTATCGTCTATTCTTCCACTCCTGTGACAGGCACCCGGGAAAACTCTGACCTCTGAGCTCCCTGAGTCCAGATTCTACCTTCTTCGTTCCTCAAAACCTCCTGACCTGACCTCTCTCCATGGCCGCCGACACCCTGCTCACTGCCGTTCGTGCCCACCTCCAGCTCCAACCGGATCACACCGTAATCCTCGAGCCTATTAAACGAGGAGCCTCCGGGCGAACCGTGGTCCGCCTAAAGGCTGAGGGGCATCCTCCTTTTATCGGGATTCACTATACGATGGAGCGTAAGGATAATCAGTTCTTCCTGCCTGTAGCGCACTTTCTGAGGAAGAACCGCCTGAATGTCCCCGAGGTCCTCTACGATAACCCGGGACGTCATATCGCCCTGGTTGAGGACCTCGGTGAGAGAGATCTCCTCTCGCTAGCCGACCACCCGTGGGAAGTGCGGGAACCCTACTACCGCAGTGCCCTCGAACAGCTGGATCGCCTCTTTTACATTCGTCTCCCTCGAGATCTCGAACTCTCCCCCCCATTCGGCCCCGAGACCTACGAATGGGAGCAGGACTACTTCATCGATAATTTTGTTGAGAGGCATCTTGGTCTCGATGGTGCAGCTCTCCGAGATCACGAAGAACTCTCCCGGCTCAGCAGAAACCTTGGCGCGTCCCACCGCAACCTCGTCCATCGAGACTTTCAGTCCCAGAACCTTATCCTCCACGAGGAAAAAACATGGATCATCGACTTCCAGGGCCTCCGACTCGGGCGTCAGGAATACGACCTTGCGTCGCTGATATATGACCCCTACCTCGATCACTCAGCAGAGGACCAGGATAAACTCCTCGACCTATGGGAGGAGATCTCAGAGGAGCGTCCCGTTCCTCAACTTCTGCGCGATTGCGCCACCCAGAGACTCATGCAGGCTCTGGGGGCTTACGCGTATATTCTCCATGAGCAAAGAATTGATTGGTACGCTCAGCACATCTCAGCGGGAGCTCGGCTGCTTCTGGCTCAGATAGAGAACACTCCCCTCGAAGAGGTGCTCCGCCCAATTCTCGAAGGCGCTGTCGAGAAATAACATTTCGTTTTTCATAATTCGGCCTCATTGTGCCCCCCCTCCCTCTCGTAGGAATGCGGCTCGCCCGACTCCTCCATCATGACTTCCTGGATCGTCCGCCTGGTTCTTGCTTTCCTTGCCCTTGAGGTCGGGATCTGCGTGACCCTCCTTTCGGAAGACTGGAAGCCTCTGCGAGATCGGGAGGACGCTCTCTTTCAAAAGCTCCTCACCGAGTCCCGCAAAGAAGAAAATTTGCTTGTCGACAAAACCCAGCCAGATCCAAGGACCCGCGTTGTCCGCCCCCTTGTGGAAGGCCGTTCCCAGCCTTATCTCCAGATCACCGTCGACGAACAGGCCGCGGAGGATCTTCACTATCCGCTCGAACCGGAGGACTGGTGGGGCCTTTTCAATCATGCTCACGCCGTTGGATGCCGTATTGCAGCGATCGAAGAACCCCTCTCCTGGGAAGGAGAGGGCTTGGCTCACATTGGACGCCTGGCCAGCCTCAACACGGCACTCACCCAGTTCGAAAAGGTCATCGTAACGGTTGATCTCGAGCGCCTGCCGCGCTCTCAGACGATCCCCTCCTATCTAAAGGCCAGCGCAATCCCGATCTCAAATATCTTGGGCGGAGCTGACGGCTTGCGGCAAGTCAACAGTGTCGTTTTCCCGACCTCAATCGACTTCAATTCAAACACCCAGTTCTCCTTCCGACCGGATGAGAGCATCGGCACTGACCAACTCGCAATCCTTCGCTGGGGCGAACACATTATTCCCTCTTTTCCTTTGGCGGTCGCCATGGCACAGGCTGACATATCCCCTGAAGAGGTTCATATCTCTCTGGGCGATCATCTTCGCTTGGGAGATGGGCCCATCGTTCCGATTGACGAATTCGGAGCATTCAAGATTACCCGGGCAGAGCGCCCCCTTTACCTCGAACGCCTTGCGGCCGAAGCCTATTCACCCAGTCAGGTAGAAGATACACGCAAGGCCATCACCGAGTCTGTTGGCGCGCTTCCCAACTCCGTCCTCTTTGCAGACAAGCTATCGGGCCCTTCCCCCCGCGCGAGAAACTCAGTTCTGCAAACCATCGCAACAATCGATACCCTTCCCCGCCCCGAAAGAATAGAGCAGCATCACCGGATGAGTGCACGAAACGAAGTCCTCCTGCTAGGTGCGATTGCTATTATTGCAGGCCTCGTAGTGGGCTTTCCCACTATTCTACGACATCTTTGCTACCTCCTTCTGCTTGTTGCTTTCCCTGCGCTTCTTGTCCTGATGCATAAAGGCTCCGAACATTGGACTCTCTTTGCACCTGCGGTCGCCACCTCAATGACCGGGTGGATCCTCGCCATGCGAATGGCTCGCTACCTACCTTCCCGGAAGCGATCGAAAAGACAGTCTAAGGCCCGACCTCCTGCAACGGCGATAGCCGATTAGGACCCCTTGGATTCATTTTCCACTTTTCGCCAGGTCGGACCGCCCCTAGGTCTATTCCCCGAAGAGAGCATCTCACCCTCCAAAGAAAGGCCTCAGTATCCATGGCCTGATTCCTGTGAACACCGAAGAAAAAGCCGCAACTCTGGTTGAAGCCCTGCCCTACCTGCAGCGCTTCCGCGGGAAAACGTTTCTCATTAAGGTCGGGGGCGCCGCCATGGACAACCCCGACTTGGTAAGCTCCCTTATGCGAGACATCGTCTTCCTTGAGGTGGCCGGCATCAATCCGGTTGTGGTTCATGGGGGCGGGAAGGCAATCTCAGCAGCTATGGAGTCCGCCGGCCTCGAGGCAAGATTTGTGGAAGGATTTCGCGTCACCAGTCCAGAGGCTATTTCGATCGTGGAGGCGACCCTCGGAAACACCATCAATCCGGCACTGGTGGAACTTCTGAATGAGCACGGAGGACGAGCCACCGGAATCGCAGGAACCGAAGTGTTCCAGGCAACGCGCATCACGGAATCAGGTCTGGTCCCTGTTGATATCGGCCGGGTCGGTGAGGTCGAGTCCTGCCACATCGATCAAATCCTCAAGACTATTGCCTCGGACGCGATTCCTGTTGTTTCGCCCCTCGGCTGTGAAATCGACTCCGGCAAGACGCTCAATATAAACGCGGACCTCGCCGCGGCGGCACTTGCCTGTACTCTCAAGCCCGCCAAGTTACTTTTTGTTTCGGATGTCCCTGGACTTCTCAGTGATCCACAGGACCCATCCAGTCTCATCCCCTCCGTTACCCCTCAGGAGGCCACTACCCTTACCAGTTCTGGTGTTATCTCCGGTGGAATGATCCCGAAAGTTCGGTCTGCAATCGAGGCGCTCCGCGCGGGGGTAGAGAAGGTTCACTTCATTGACGGGCGAATTCCGCATACCGTCCTCCTTGAAATCTTTACGCCCGAGGGAATAGGGACCGAAATCACTTCCTAGCTCCACCTCCCTGCCCGGAGCGGCCTCGCGACTCCCAACACTTGACTTTGAGGCTTACCTTTTCCAACCCTGACACTCTTCCGATGAACACGGCCGACAAACTCGCCCGATACGTCCTTCCCACTTATTCGCGCTTTTCCGTGAGCCCGGTAAGAGGTGAGGGCACCCTGCTTTGGGATGCGCAGGGTAACCGCTATCTCGACTTCTGCTCCGGGCTAGCCACGTGCACCCTTGGCCACGGAGACAATGCACTTTCCCGTGCAATTGCGCGACAGGCCGGGGAATTAATTCACTGCTGCAACCTCTACCAGATCGATAAACAGGCAGAACTTGCTGAATGCCTGGTGGAAGAATGTCTCGAGCTTCAAGGCCGGGTCTTTTTCAGCAATTCCGGTGCGGAGTCAAATGACGGCCTCGTCAAGCTCGCGCGACGTTTCGGCAAGTTGGGGTCCGGGGGCTCAGACGAGTCTCGTCATGAGATCATCACTTTTCACCAGTCCTTCCATGGCCGAACTCTCGGAGGGATTGCCGCTACTGCACAAAGCAAGGTGAAGGAAGGATTCGATCCCCTGCTTCCCGGATTTTACCATAGCCCACTCAACGACCTCGACTCTCTTGCCTCCACCATAGGACCTGACACCTGCGCCATCATGCTTGAACCCATTCAGGGCGAAGGGGGTATTCATCTGGCGACTCCAGAATTCCTCCGGGGAGTGCAAGAGCTTTGTCAGAAGAACGATCTTCTTCTCCTTCTGGATGAAGTCCAATGCGGTCTCGGACGGACGGGGGACATGGCCGGCTGGCGCAGTATCGAGCCCAACTTGACTCCTGATGCGGTCTCGTGGGCAAAGGGCCTCGGAGGGGGCTTTCCCGTCGGGGCCTTCTGGATATCCGACAGACTAACCTCTCAAAACAAACCCCTCTTTGAACTGCTCGGGGCCGGATCTCATGGCTCCACCTTCGGCGGAAGCCCCCTCGCCTGCAGCGCAGCGTTGGCTGTGCTCCGTGAAGTCATTGACAAGAACCTGCCCCAGCGGGCGATCGAACACGGGCAAAAAATCCGAATGACCATCGAAGGCTGGCAGCACCATGCCCTCACCGAAGTTCGGGGAAAGGGCCTTCTTCTGGGAGTCGGTCTCCACGCCGGAGCCTTCGAGGCTCCTGAGGGCACGCCGGCATCGATTTACCTCTCCACAGAACTAGCGAAGGCCGGTCTCCTGGCCCCTCCCGCTGGGCCTGACACCGTTCGCCTCATGCCGCCGCTTACGGTTTCAAACGAAGAAATCCACGAATCTCTCGAGATTTTCAGGCACACTCTCGACCGGGTTTGCCATTAACCGGGTCGGGATTTTCTTCTGCTTTCCTTGATTCTCTGCCGATTCTCCGACAAGGTTCCTCTTCCTCATTTCCTATGGTTGGTGCTTTCTGGCTCCTCCATCCAGCGAATACGAAAAATTTATACCAAATGGACCACCTTCTCTCCATCGAGTCGATGTATCCCCAGAACATCGTAAAGTATATTGACCACGCAGTGACTCTTAAGACCCGACGGGGCAATCACGAGGAGTTCCCCCTTGCCGGACAAGTCTGGGCTCTTATCTTTTCGAAGTCCTCAACCCGTACCCGCGTATCGTTCGAGGTCGGCATCCGCGAGCTCGGAGGGTCACCCCTTTTTCTCAGCTCGAACGATATTCAGCTCGGCCGGGGAGAGCCGATCAAGGACACCGCCCGCGTTCTCGGCCGGATGGTGCACGGGGCAATTATCCGCACCTATGCCCAGAGTGATGTTGAGGAATTCTCCTCCTTTGCAGGTATTCCAACCATCAATGCGCTCACAGACGAAGAACACCCATGCCAGATCCTCGCCGACTTGCTCACCGTCAGGGAAAAACTTGGGGGGTGGGAGGGCCGGAGATTCGCCTTCGTTGGAGACGGCCACAGTAATATGGCCCGCTCCTGGTGCTGGGCCGCCAAACACCTTGGATTTCACCTGACGATCGGATCACCCCCGGATTACCAGCCCACGGCGGATTTTCTCGGTAAAATCGATGCCCCTAACATCACTGTCACCTCAAACCCTGCCGATGCTGTTGAGGGGGCAGATGTCATCAACACCGATGTCTGGCTCTCGATGGGGCAGGAGGGGCAAACTGACAAGGAGACCCAATTCAACTCCTATCAGGTCAATAGCGAGCTACTGACCGGAGCCTCAGAGGGACACATTGTCCTCCACTGCCTCCCCGCGTATCGAGGAAAGGAAATCAGCGAAGATATTCTCGAAAAACACGCTGAAACAATCTTCCAGCAAGCCGAAAACCGCCTTCACGTGCAGAAAGGCATCATGGCTCGGATGGCCAAGCACCGTGTTATCTGAGAGGAGACCCCGCTGGCGAGGTCGTGGAGAACTCCCAGCCGCCCTGATTGCTTAAAGCCAAATCAATTCATTTTGTCGTGCTATTGGGCTAGAGTCTCTCTCTTATTCCCTTCAGCCTCGGCGCCACAGGAAAGAAAAAGTCCGAGCGTCATTTCCTCCCGGATCGTATGTCCATCCAACTGACTAGGAACTTTTCCATCATCGCTCACATCGATCACGGAAAGACGACTCTTTCAGATCGCCTTCTCGAGCAGACCCAGACGATCTCCGAGAGGGAGAAACAGGATCAGCTGCTCGATTCCATGGATCTTGAACGTGAGCGTGGAATCACGATCAAGTCCCACCCGGTAACAATGTATTATCAGGCCGGAAACGGCGAACGCATCAAGCTTAACCTCTTGGACACTCCTGGTCATGTTGACTTTTCCTACGAAGTCTCAAGAAGCCTCGCAGCATGCGAGGGAGCGCTACTTTTGATCGATGCCGCTCAGGGCGTAGAGGCGCAGACCGTTGCCAATGTTCACCTCGCAATGGAGCAGGACCTCGTCATCATTCCGGTGATTAACAAGATCGATCTTCCAGCAGCGGACGTGGATAAATGCAAGAGGCAGCTTGAGGACATTCTCGCTATCCCTGCCGAGGATGCGATCCCGGCCTCGGCTAAGGCAGGAATCGGAATCGAGGAAATTCTGGAAGCCATCGTGGCACGGGTCCCGGCTCCTACCGCTTCCGAAGATGGCCTTCTTCGTGCCTCGGTCTTCGACTCTGTCTACGATTCATTCCGGGGCGTGGTGTCCTACGTACGCCTGATTTCAGGCTCCATGAAGCGCGGGACACGCATCAAGCTCTTCGCGACCGAAAAGACCTATGAAGTCAAGGAGGTCGGACACTTCACCCCCAAGATGACCAGTGAAGACACTCTGGAAGCAGGTGATGTTGGCTATGTCATCGCCAACATGAAGTCTGCCAGTGAGGTTAAAATCGGGGATACCATCACCGACAACGTCCACCCTTGTTCCGACCCGCTACCTGGCTTCAAGGAAGTCCAGCCCATGGTCTTTTCGGGCATCTATCCGGTCGAATCCTCTGATTATGAGGCTCTCAAGACCGCGATGGGCAAACTTCAGATCAACGATGCAGCATTCACATTCCAACAGGAAAGCTCCGTCGCACTGGGCTTTGGTTTCCGGTGTGGCTTTCTCGGCCTTCTGCACATGGAGATCGTCCAGGAAAGACTTCGCAGGGAGTTTAACATGGACGTGATCTCCACCTACCCTTCCGTCATTTACGAGGTGAGCAAGACAAGTGGCGAACAACTGCTTGTCGATAACCCCTGTCTTCTCCCCGATCTTTCTGAAGTTGACGAAATCCGGGAACCCATGGTCAAAGTCTTCATCATGACACCCTCCGAATTCATCGGTGACATGATGGCCCTCGTTATGGAGAAAAGAGGCCAGGTCGAACATACAGAAACTGTCGATGACACCCGGGTCATGTTACATACCATTCTGCCCTTGTCAGAGATCCTCGTGGATTTCAACGACCGCCTGAAGTCCGCCACCCGCGGCTATGGGTCGATGGATTACGAGCATCATACCTACCGTCCGGCAAATCTTGTCAAAATGGATATCCTGATCGCAGGAGAACCCGTAGACGCCTTCTCTACCATCGTACACCGTGAGAAGGCCACGGGCTACGGGCGGAGCCTGGCGAAAAAACTGACCGATGTGATTCCCCCCCAGCTCTTTCCCGTCGCCATCCAAGCGGTCATAGGCGGCAAGATTATCGCCCGCGAAACCATTCGCGCCATGCGCAAGAATGTCACCGCCAAGTGTTATGGGGGCGACATTAGCCGGAAACGAAAGCTTCTTGAGAAGCAGAAGAAGGGGAAAGCAAAGATGAAGGCCATCGGAAAGGTCAACATTCCTCAGGATGCTTTCATTCGCGTCCTCAAAAGCGGTGACTAGCTCCACCCTGTTCCCGCGACCCCGCACGGCAAATTCCCGTCTTCCCCTTGCCCCGGCAGGATCACCGTGCTAGGTACTTCCCCGCCTCGGAAAAGCGGTCACACGATGAACGCTGCAGGGGCCCCTAAAGGCCTCTGATCCTCCTCCTGAACCACCCGCCATGTTTGCTCCCCGCTGGAAAAAAGAGTCCAAGCTCCTTCACAAAGGCGCCCGGAAATTCCTGAACTATAAACGGGACCTCCTTGACTCGGAAAAAATTAAGGCGGTTGAGGAAGCTCGGGATACATTGCAGGCGGCGATCAAGGCCGGTAATCGAGATCAAGCCACGGCAGCAGAGAAACTCGTTAGCAAGGCTTGCGAGGGAGCACTCCCCCGTTACCGCCGCCCGAACCCGATTGCGGAAAACATTGAGGTCTTTTTCGTTGCGATTGTCATCGCTCTTGGGATTCGGGCCTATTTCCTTCAGCCATTCCGTATTCCAACCGGGTCAATGCAACCCACCCTTAACGGGATCATCGGCCATAATCTGAAGAAGGGCGAATTCCCCGCGTTCCCCGCGAAGATCTGGCAGGCGGTCACAGGAGGAAGGAAATACATTTACAAAAGGCTCAGCGGAAACGAGAGGCGCGAGATCATGACTCACCCTTTCCGCAAAGACCCACGCGGAGCTCCGATGCCCTACATCGAGCAAAGACAGAAATGGCAGTTTTTCACCGAAACCACGATTTATTTCGCGGACGGTAGCGTTACGAGAATCAAGGCTCCCCGAACCGCTCTGGAAAAAATGGGAGCGCTGGACCGGTCTCGCCTGAGGCATAGCCCTGATGGGAGTAAATGGTGGCTGGAGCCAAATACCGTTGTTTCCGGTTATACGACCAGTGGAGATCTCGTCCTCGTCGACAAGGTCTCCTACCATTTCCGGAGGCCGAATCGCGGAGAAGTTTTCGTCTTCGACACGCGCGGCATCAAGGGAATCCAACAGCGATCCAACAGCCCCCAAGGAGCAGGGTCCCACTACATCAAGCGTCTTGTTGGCGTTCCGGGAGACAACCTTCAAGTCGTTGGCAGCGACCTTTATGTCAATGGCGAGCCCGCCAAGGATAAGAAGATTCGTGAGGTTATGAGGGGAGAGGGTCGCCACGAGGGTTGGCCCGGGTACCAACTCGCTGCCAGCGAGGGACGGACTCGATGGCGCCGCTACCTTGACGACCCGGAGGACGTCCTAGAACTTAAGAACCGGCAGGACCAGCTCAGCGCTGGGAAGGGCCCGATCGAGGCCACCCTCTACCGAGAATATGCTGCTATGGGTGACAACACCGGCAACTCTCTTGACTCTCGCTACTGGGGACATGTCAGGGATTACAACCTCGTGGGCCCGGCCCTGCTCTCGCTCTGGCCTCTCACCTCGGGTCACTGGGGTCTCATAAAATAGACCTGCTGGCGCTGGACTTCTTTCCAAGGGTGGAGCAGTTTTTCCTGCCTGTCCGCAAAACCCGGAATGTCATGTTCTCTCCCCGCTGGAAGAAAGAAGCCAAACTCCTTTCCAAGGGAGCCCGCAAGTTTCTTCATTATAAGCGAGACCTGCTGGCGGAGGAAAAAGAGTTAAACATAGAAGAAGCCCGTTGCGGCCTCAACCTTGCAATTAAAGCGGGTGATAAGGAACGGGTCGAAAAGAGCAGCCAACTTCTCACAGAAGCATGTGAAAGCGCTCTCTCTGGTTACCGTCGCCCTGGAATCATCGCGGAGAACATCGAGGTCCTCTTTGTGGCTATTGTGATCGCACTCGGGATTCGGGGCTACTTCCTTCAGCCCTTTCGTATCCCGACCGGGTCGATGCAGCCTACTCTAAATGGAATCGTTGGCCATGAGCTTGCGAAGGACCAGTTTCCCTCCATTCCTGTCAGGACCTGGGAAGCCGTCATGAATGGAAGACGCTACATCCACGAGGTAATCAACAGCTCAAATGAAAGGCGCTACCTTGAGCGCATAAGCGAAGGGCAGCACCTCCAGTTCTTCACTGTCACAGAGCTTCACTTCCGGAGCGACGCTAGCCGCGGTCCGGAAATACTTAGGTTGCCAGCTCCCCGAAGCGCCCTCACAGAGATGGGACTCAGAATCAACACCGACTACGAAATGGGCCTTTCTTATGTCCCCCCGAATACAACCGTTTCAGGGTTTTCCACGACTGGAGACTTAGTTCTTGTAGACAAAGTCTCCTACAATTTTCGCCGGCCTCGCAGGGGTGAAGTCTTTGTCTTCGACACCCGCGGTATCGAGGGCATCCATCAACGCAGCCAAAGGGAGCAGGGCGCGGGCTCTCATTACATCAAGCGCCTTGCTGCCATACCTGGTGACAAGGTAGAAATTGAGGAGCCTCTTCTGGTGATCAATGGCCAACCCGCCACCGAGAAATATCTTCGAATGATTGGAAATCGGGAGGGAGTCTATGCCGGGCCTGTCGGGGTCGGCTATCAACCTACCCGAAATTATCGCGACCCCCTGCCACAGTTCATCCGTAAGCGAGGTGACCGCGTGGAGCTGAAAACCCGTGAGGCTCTCCGCGCAGAGGGAAATACTGGCGCCCTGCTCGCTCTCAGACGCGGCTATTTCGCCCTCGGCGACAATACCGATGATTCTCTCGACTCCCGCTACTGGGGGCCGGTACGGGAATACAACCTTGTTGGACCGGCTTTTCTCTCCCTGTGGCCGTTTACCACGGGACACTGGGGGCTGATCAGATAAGAACTTGATTGCAGAATGACGAAACCTGCCGAAATAACCCGCCGCGCCAAGTCCAACCTGGCCTTCGCGTTCATGTGCGTACCGCAGGATCGCCGCCCAGATCTTAACGTCTTCTACGCGTTCTGCCGGGTAGTTGACGATATTGCCGACGACACCTCCCTCCCGCCGGACGAAAAACGTAAATCCTTGCAGAACTGGATGCAGGCGATTGAGAGAGATGACCATCCAGAGAATAGCCTGGAAGCACAGGTGGTGGACATGCGCAAGCGCCTCTCTATCGATCCCTCCCTTCTTCAGGAGATCATTCGCGGTTGCGAATCGGACCTTAGCCCTCAACGCTTCGGAACCTGGGAGGATCTCCAGCAGTATTCTTACCGGGTAGCATCAACTGTGGGTCTGATTCTTCTACCCCTTTTCGGTGCCAGTGAGGCAGCTCGTGACTACTCGATCAGCCTTGGTCACTGCCTTCAACTCACCAATATTATCAGGGATGTGGGAGAGGATCTCGAAAATGGACTCCGGATCTATCTGCCACTCGCCGACCTTCACCGATTCCAATACACCGAGCGTGACCTCGCCGGCCGTGTCTACGACGGACGGTTCCTCTCCCTGATGAACTTTCAAGCTGAGCGCGCTGAACGCATTTTCGAGGAAACGGCCAATCTCTTGCCACCGGACGATCGTAAAGCTCTGCGAGCCGCTGAGGTGATGCGGAAAATATACCACAGCCTCCTGAAGCAGATGAGGCGCGATCAATTCCGGGTTTTCGACAGAAGATATCGCATTTCCACGCTGCGGAAGTTCGGAATTATGGTTCGCCAATGCATCGGCTGACCGCCAAATAAGGGTCGCCTGGCGTGCGATATTTCCCTATCATCTTCCACCAGAAGGGATCAAATCCCACCTCCGTCATGACCCTCCCTCGAATTTTTCCAAGGCGTAGAGTTCTCTCTGTCCTTACCTCCGCCTCATTGCTCCTCTTGAACTCCTGTAGCACCGAGCAGGCCTCGAAAGAGAGCTCCGAGGAATCATCTCAAACCATCCCCATCTCAGAACCCGGGAGCCACAAGAAAGGCTTTAAGACAGAAAATCCGGACCATATTATCAGTCCGTTCCCTCCCCATAACCTGATCGATATCAGTCGGAACCCCAAGACAGGCAAACCCTTCCAAAAAGGTGATTTCGCCCGGGATCCGAGCACGGGGGGGATCTTTCGCATCCCCTGAGCTCAGGTAGCTGAGTCTCGTCGTTGCTCGCGACAAGACAGGCTCCCCGGGTTCAAGCTTCACCCCTCTCTTCTTTTTCTAGCTCGATCCGATCAGCGAGATTGCGGGCCTTCACCCGGCGATTGCGCTTGGCCCACCGCTCTGTAGCCATTCGCCGCTTCTGGCGTCTCCGATTGAGCTCTTCAATTTCCTCCTCCAACCTGAGATAACTCTGATAGCGATTCAGGTCGAGACTCCCCTCCTCAACTGCCAGCTGAATCGCACACCCTACATCTCCCTCGTGCTTGCAGTCCGTGAAGCGGCACCTCGCACTAAGATCCTCCACATCTGCGAAACTCTCCCTCAGGGTTTCCTCGTCAGTCCACATCTGGATTTCCCTTACCCCTGGGTTGTCGATCAAAAGCCCCCCCTCAGGAAGGACAACCAACTCACGGTGACTGGTAGTATGTCGCCCCCTTCCCGTAACCTCGTTCACCTCGCTGGTTTCCTGCCATTCTCCCCCCAGCAACTGATTGACCAGAGTTGACTTTCCCACTCCACTGGAACCAACAAGCGTAATAGTCACTCCGGGCTGCAAATAGCCACGCAGGACTTCCAATCCCCGGCACTCCCAAGCGCTAGTTACGTGAATCTCCGCTACCCGGCTCAAGCTCCTGAGTTCACCGACTGCATCCATGCAGTGCTTCTCCGGGAAAAGGTCGGCCTTGTTCAGGAGGACCACCGGCCGGGCGCCGCATCGCTCAATCAGGGTAAGATAACGCTCCATCCGCCGGGGGTTGAAGTCAGGGCCGGGATCCGTCACTACAACGACGATATCCACGTTAGCAGCCAGCACTTGCTCCTGCGCACTCTTCCCCGGCATCTTGCGGGAGAAGCGGGAGATCCTTGGAAGGCGTTCCCGGATGATCACTTCATCGCCGTCCTCTCCCTTATCGAGCGCAACCCAGTCCCCCACGGCAGGTAGATCCGCATCGTCTACCGCCTCATGCCAGACCTTTCCCCCAAGCACGCAATCGATCTCCTCGCCCCCTTCCAGCAAGGCGGAAAAATTGATCTTGGTCTCTCTCACCAGCCGAGCCGGGATCAGGCCACGCTCCGCGAAAGGTGCAAACCTCTCAGCAAAGGCCTCATTCCAACCCAGGTCTTCCAGCGTCATTTCGCCCCAAGATTCATCCGGATTCGTCCTCCTGAAAATCGAAATCTTCGTCGAAGTCGATTGCAATCACTCCCTATAGGACTTAGCCCGGGGGATGGAAACGATGCGCGCCTTAATAAAGGGCAAGCCGGGAACCGGTCTCGAGCTTGCGAGCCTTCCAGTCCCGGATATCGGCCCCATGGATGTTCTTATCAGGATATCCCGGACCGCGATCTGCGGCACGGACCTCCATATCTGGAAATGGGATCCCTGGGCGCAAAAGACCATCCCCATCCCAATGACTGTGGGCCACGAATACTGTGGCTACGTAGAGAAAACCGGGTCAGGAGTGACCGACCTGAACCCGGGCGATTATGTCTCCGGAGAAGGTCATCTGGTGTGCGGTCGTTGCCGTAACTGCCTTGCCGGGCGACGTCATCTCTGCCCCAATACTGTCGGGGTCGGAGTCAACCGCCCTGGAGCCTTCGCCGACTTTCTGGTTCTGCCCTACCGCAACGTCTACAAGCTGGACCCCGCAATTCCCGAAAATCTGGCCGCAACCTTTGACCCTCTCGGTAATGCCATTCACACCGCCCTTTCCTGGGATCTCGTTGCAGAGGATGTCCTGATCACTGGCGCGGGGCCCATCGGATGTATGGCCGCGTCGGTCTGTCGCTTCGCGGGAGCCCGCCATGTGGTCATTACAGACCCAAACCCTTTCCGGCTTGATCTTGCTAAGCGACTGGGAGCCACGCGAACCGTTGACATTAACAAGGAGTGTCTCGGGACCGTTAAAGATGAACTCGGCATGAAGGAGGGCTTTGACATCGCTCTTGAAATGTCGGGACATCCACTCGGGCTCTCCGATATTCTCGAGCATACGGCTCATGGAGCTCGCGTATCTCTCCTCGGCATTTTCCCTGACAAGCTAGAGATCGATTTTGAAAAAGTCATTTTCAAGGGCCTCATCCTAAAAGGCATCTATGGTCGGGAAATGTTTGAGACTTGGTACAAGATGAGTTCCATGGTCCGCGCAGGCCTCGATCCCTCTGCGGTAATTACCCATGAATTCGATGCCCTTGATTTTGAGAAAGCATTTGAAACCATGCTCTCGGGGAAAAGTGGTAAGGTGATTTTAAACTGGTCCTGAGGTCGACGGAACTTAAAGAATCTTTCCGGGGGTCCGGGTATATTTCCGAGGAAGCGTGGTCTGCAGCTAGCGCCGTAGAAGAGACAAGGGAGCGCCCCGAGGTCGCGACCAGAGCTATCCTGAACCACCCCAAAATGAATGGTGCGATTCGAAACTTTAGCACTCGGAAATGAGCATTTTATGTTCATTGTCGAGACAAGTGGCCAACTATGATTCAGTCCGCCGGGGTAGTCTCTACAAAAGGCTCGTCATTCCCCTCTCCGCTTTTGTCCTCCTCGCCTCGCTCGGCCTCGCGATCTGGATTTCCTCCCTTCAACGGCGCGAGTCTCTTAGGCGCTTCGAGCGAACCGCAATTAATAATGCGGGTTTCATGGGACAGTTGCCACTACCGCGGTCTACCGAAATGGCGAATCGGCTCTCCACCATCCTCGAGGTCCGAGTTGCTTTTCTGAGCGAGGACGGGCGAATCACGCATTCCTCGAGAGAGCGATGGCCCACCGAGATTGAGAAACAACTCAAGGCCTTTTCCGGAGACTCGACCACCGCTACCCGGATAGGGGATTACGACCTGGCTATCACCCCACTGGAAAGCTCACAAGACCACCTTATTCTGGTCCGGGACACGGAGGAAGGCCTCACCGGGATCGGTGTCTGGATTCTGATTCCTACCCTCTTTCTCACCGCTGCTTTTGGTGGCCTTGTCTTTCTCCTTGCTGACCGGATCGTTCGTCCACTTACCCTGTTAACCCGGTGGCTCCCTAATCTGAAAACAAATGAGGAGCCCGCAAATCCTATCCCAGGATCTCTCACTGCCCGTAGCGATGAGCTTGGACAGCTCGCCCGCTCCCTAAAGGACACTCATCAATCGCTGCTGCGGGAACAGAAACTGAGACATCAGTCCGAACGGCTAGCTACCCTCGGTCGAATCGCAACGAGCCTTGCTCATGAAATCCGGAATCCAGCGGCGGCAATTCGCATGCATGCCGATCTTATCGAACCGCGGGTTGAAGCGGAAGGGTCTGAATCGATAAACCTGATTCGGGAAGAGGTGGAGCGAATTACCGACCTCGTTAACCAGTGGCTCTTCGTCGCCCGGGCTCAGCCCCCGGAACGCAGACCGCATGACTTAGTCGAAATGCTGAAAAACGTCGGTCGGCGGCAAAAACCTGCCCTCACTCACGCAGGCACTCATCTTGAGATAAACGCTCCAAAGCCCGCTCTAATCGAATGTGATAAACTCAGGATCGAACAAGTGCTTCGTAACCTGATCGTAAATTCCAGCCAGGCTATGCCCGCAGGGGGCCCGATTATCGCCCGCCTGGAGCTTGCCGCAGGCGAAGCGCGTCTGACCATTCAAGACTCTGGATCGGGATTCAGCAGCGAAGCCCTCGACCGTTTCGGTGAGCCGTTCTTCTCAGAGAGGGAGGGTGGCATGGGAATCGGCCTCACCCTTGCCCGGGAAGTCATTCAGGCTCATGACGGAGCGATCGAGGTCTCCAATCATCCCGGAGGGGGCGCTCTGGTGAGCGTCACCCTTCCCCTTTCAACATAACATCACAGGTCATAATGGAATTACCCTACATCCTTATCGTCGAAGACGAGCATGCTCTTTCCCTCGCACTGGCCGCCGCAGTGAAACAGGCCGGATTCCAGGCCGATACCGCTCCCTCCGCAGCCCAAGCCAGGGAAGCTATTCAATCCCAAAGGAACTACGACGCTATGATTCTAGACATCGGCCTGCCCGATCAAAATGGCTTGGAATTTCTCGCGTCTCTCCCCGCGGCGCAAAGACCGCCGACCATTGTCATCACCGCCCATGGCGAAATCGAGAATACGATAACCGCGCGAAAACTTGGGGTTATTGACTTCCTCCCGAAGCCCCTTGATTTCGCGGAGTTTCAAGATGTCCTTCGTCGAGTAGCAAAACCAACCCCCAGCACACATGAGTCAGCAGATCAATCTCCCGAGGCGGTCGCCTTTGTCGGAGCTGCTCCAAGCATGCGCCCGGTATTTCAGCAGATCGCACATTGTTGTGCCTCCGAAGATCCTGTTCTCGTAAGGGGAGACACCGGGACCGGCAAGTCTCACGCGGCTCGACTAATCCAGGGCAACAGTCTGCGAAATGGCCCCTCGGAGACGCTGGTTATTGGCCCATCGACCTCAGCCGGGCCCCTAAACTCCGCGCTCAAGGGAGCCCGCGGAGGGGTCCTTATCCTAGAGGAAATCGCCTCTTTGAATCCAGAGGCCCAATCAGAACTAGTTCGGCAAATTGAGTCCGGGGCTCCTGCTGACTTTCCTCGCCTAATCGCTACCACGCGAGAAGATCTACGGAGCCTGGCGCAGAATGGAAAATTTCGCAGTGATCTTTTCTACCGTCTTCAGGTCCTCGAAGTGCGTCTGCCTTCCCTCTGCAACCGTATGGAAGATTTGCCCGCTCTCGTTTCCTACTTCATCGGCCAACTGATACCTGACCGCAATCTTTCCATTACAGATCCCGCTCTTGTCAAACTCATGTCGCACGACTGGCCGGGAAATCTCAGAGAACTTCACAACTCCATTGCGTTTGCTCTCACCGTAAATTCCGGTGCCGGGGCGATCGAGGGCAGCGATCTTCCCGATTATCTCAAGGGAGAAAGCTCCAGAGTCGACGATAAGGCTCCTGCCCTTTTGGTCCAAGCCCTCGACAGCTGGCTGGACGCCCAACTCAACGAAGGAAGTGATCCAATTTACCGTGACCTTGCCGAAAGCCTCGAAGCGACCCTCATACGGCGCCTCCTGGAACGCTATGATGGAAAACTGGCCCGCATGGCTTCCGCTCTCCAAGCAAATCGCACAACCCTTAGGAGGCGTTTACAAAACTCCTGAGTGATCAGCAAGTGGACAGCTCGTGGCCACAATCTATCCGTTTGGCAAATATCCTGTGGTGGCTCTGGCCAGAACTTGCCTCTGGGGATCGACCAATCATATTCCCCTTCCCATGCACCTTTCTTGCACCGTCTGCTTGCGCAACATTAAGGACTTCCTGAAACATGCAGCAGGCCACATCGCTCTGGTCCTGGTTTCACTCATCATATGCAGCAGCTCGCTTCACTCGGCGGAAACACTCCTTCTCCCCGACACAGTCGTCACTGCAAGCCGTACTGGTGAGGACTCCCTGGAATCCATGAGCTCGATCGGGGTCGTCACTGCAGAGCACTTTCGCGAACAGGGCTTCCTTACCGTCCCGGAAGCTCTCGCCAATACTCCGGGGGTCATGGTCCAAAAGACTACCCACGGTCACGGCAGTCCGTTTATCAGAGGCTTTACCGGGCGACAGAACCTGCTGCTCGTCGATGGTGTTCGGATTAATAATAGCACCTACCGAAGTGGTCCCGTCCAATACTGGAACACTGTTGACGGATTTTCCATGGACCGCCTTGAACTCGTCCGTAGTCAGGGTTCGGTTCAATACGGCAGTGACGCTCTGGGCGGAACGATGAATATCCTGACTGCTGATACGGGATACCTGGATGCGGATTCAGGCTGGTTCCAGCAGGGGAATGCCCAATACCGCTTCGACTCCAACAGCGGCAGTCACCTTGGACGTCTTGAGACCCGGTTCGGAGAGGGTGGCATCTGGGGCGCTTCGCTCGGTTTGACAGGTAAAGACTTCGGCGATATCCGGGACAGCGGGGTGGGCCGGATGAAGAACACCGGATATCCCGAACAGAATCTCGACCTCAAGGTGGAGACTCTCCTCAACCCTTCCACCCGTCTTACTTTTGCTCATCACTATCTCAATCAGGACGATGTCTGGCGCTGGCATAGCACCATCTACAACGACACTCCCTGGAACGGTACTAGCACTGGATCCTACGCAGCTCGTATCTACGATCAGGAGCGCAGCCTGACCTACCTCAAGATCGGGGGTGACCTGAACGACAGCCCCGTCCAAAACTACAGCGCAACTCTCTCGTTCCAACGTTCGCAGGACAGTGCGTTTCAAGACCGCAGCCCCACGGACGTCCGGACCCAAGTCATCGACGTGGACACCCTCGGCCTCGACATCCAGCTGGAGAGCGATCTCCTCGGCGGCAATCTGATCTACGGTCTCGACTACTACCGCGACAGCATCGACTCCGCAGGCACCCGAAGCGGTCGTGATCCCCGGAGTCGAAGGCCTGTCGCTGACGACTCGACCTACCACCTTATCGGGGCCTTCGCCCAGTTGCGCCAACCGCTCAGCCAGAAACTGGAGACTACCTTTGGCGCGAGGATTACCCGCGCTGAGGCAGAGCTTGGCAGGGTCTGGGATCCCGATAGCGAGACGGATATCTCCGCAAGTGAAGATTGGAGCAATGTGGTGTTCAATGCACGGGCCCTCTACCGGCTCGATGACAACTGGAATCTCTATGGTGGAGCAAGCCAGGGTTTCCGGGCTCCTAATGCACATGATCTCAGCGGCAATATCACCTCCAGGAGCGGTCAGGAGCAGCTTGGAGCCCTCGACCTGGAGCCAGAAAAATCATGGACATTCGAACTGGGATCACGCTTCACGAGTGGTGACATCAGTTTCGGGGCTGCAGGCTTCTACACGCTCGTTGATGACCTCATTATCAGTGTTCCCACTGCTCCAGGCGGGGATACAGTCGAAGCGACAAATGCCCAGGAAGCCGAAATCATCGGCCTCGAACTTGAGGCCGCTGTTCGTCTCCTTGATAACCTGACCCTCTCCGGCCACCTCACCTGGCAGGAAGGGGACACTACCAGTCCTTCCTTCCTCGGGGGTCCCAGCGAGGAAGCTCCGGTCAGTCGTCTCTCGCCCCTCGTGGCGAGCCTGGCTCTCCGTTATGACTCCCCGGACCAGCGTTGGTGGGTGGAAGGTCGTATCACGGCCGCCGGCAGGCAGGACAAGCTTAGCACCCGCGACGCAGGAGACACCCAGCGGATCCCTCCCGGTGGCACTCCCGGTTACTTCGTGACCTCGATCCGGGGCGGGCTGCAGGTCTCTGACAACCTTGAGCTGACCGCCGCCCTCGAAAATATTACGGATGTAGACTACCGGATTCACGGCTCCGGGGTAAACCAGCCCGGGATTAACGCCATTATTGGCGGCAAGATCAGCTGGTAGCAGACCGGCAATCCGGCAAGGGGTCACCCCTTCAGCAGACTCAGGTCTCCCTGGCTGGTCCCGAAGCCCGCTACATCCACCCCATGCCGGTGGAGTAGCTCGAGGTAGAGGCTGCAGAGAGGAGTGGGGTGGTCCAGAACAGTGTGGGCCTGATGGCGATATCCTCCACCCGCAACAATGGTAGGGAGGTTATTATGAGTATGGTTGGAGGCATCGCCGAAGTTACTTCCCACCATCACGGTCGTGTGATCGAGCAGCGTTCCTCCATCTTCCTCGATCATGTCGAGTTCCGAGAGGAATTCATTGAGACGCTTCACGATATCAATCTCAACCCGGCCGAGTTTCTGCAGGACGTCAGCCCTCCCTCCATGATGAGAAAGGGTATGCCACCCCCCGGTTGCCCCCGGCACGCTGATGGCCCCGTAGATCCAATCAAGTGACACCGTGATCACCCGTGTCGAGTCCGTCTGAAAGGCCAGCTTTGCCAGCTCGAAAAGGTTCCCGACCTTGGCGGAAAAGGCGAACTCCTGGTCGGCGCTCAGGGTGTTGGGAACCTCCGGCTTCTTCGTCCTGAGCCAGAACTCCTCGTGCCTGAGCTGCGCTTCCAGCTCCGCAATAACGGCACGGTAGGACTCTATCTTTGAGCTGTCTACCGAGCGCTTCTGCAGCTGCTCCATATCCCGGTAGAGGCTTCGGACGACACGCTGGTCATCCTCGATCTGCCGCCTCCTGGCGGTGAGATCTTCCTCCCCGAAGAGCCTGTCGAAGATCTCCTGCTCATCGTGCATGGGAGGGATCGCCACTCCCCGGCTGTTCCACGAACAGCCCCAGCCCCGGTCGTAGATACTGAAGGAGAGGAAAGGGAAACGGGTGTCTCCTCCCATCTCACGGGCAAGGACCTGGTCCAGCGAAATGGTATTGGTGAAATTGGTGGCTTCCGGGCTGGGTGCTCCCGTGAGGAAGGACTTCTCCGAGTCATGGTTGCTCGTGTCCATCCCCGGGTGGAAGAGATTCTGGAAGACCGTCATCTTCTCCCGGACCTCCAGGTCCTTGAGGTAGGGCGAGGTCTCGATATCACCGCGCCTCGCGGGGAAGAAATTCGGTTCGTAGAATCCCAGCGAGTTGCAGATAAAGATGATCCGGCGGGGCGAAGCCTTCGCAACAGGCTCCGTCGCACCCCGCAGCTCCAGGGACTGGAGCGCCAGAGGCAGGGCCGCCCCGAACTTCAGGAATTCTCTTCTGCGATACCGGCTCATTCGTTCGCTTCGCTCAGTGAATAGTGTATCACCTCAGTAACCAGTGTTTTCAAGCGCCTATTGCCCGGCGCACGCCCAAGGAACTCCCACAGGTGCAGGCGCTGGGCGAGGGTTGGTTCATGGCCATTGGCATATTCGAAATACTTCCTCGCGAAGTTATAGGCAATTTTCAGTTCGTTCGCGAGAAGGAGCTTCTTCAACCCGAAGATGTCCCCGAATTTGTCCCCTCCGATTTCACCTGAGGAGTCAACCTCCCGGCCCATCTTGAAATATCCTCCGGGCCGGTATTGGAACGTGCCGCGATGAGGCTGCCTGATCTTGTACTTCTCCCGCCACTCCCCCACCGCATCGAAGCTCTCCAACGCGAAACCATAAGGATCGATGCTTTTGTGACAGGCGTAGCACGTCTTGTTTTCCTTATGCTGCTCGATCTGCTCCCTGAGCGTCTCGGCATGGCCATGCTCCGGTTCGAGGGCCGGAACACTCTCGGGTGGTGGTGACAGTGGGGTTCCTACAATATTCCTCGAGATCCAGGCCCCCCGAAGGATGGGAGAAGTATCAAACCCGTCGGTGGTAACCTTGAGCACACTCCCCATCGTCAATAAGCCTCCACGCGGCACCTCGGGCGGGAAACTCACCCTGCGCATTTCCTGGCCAATCACCCCCTCAATCCCGTAATGCCGGGCAAGACGCTGGTTCAGGAAGCTGAAGTCAGAATCGACTAGGGTCGCCGCAGGCAGGTTCTCCTTCAACAGGTGATGGAGATAGCTCCTCGTCTCGAGCGGAAGATAATGATTCAGCAGGTCGTCATGGAGTGGGTAGAGCTTGAGCGAGGGCGTCACCTTGTCCAGGGAGCGCAGGTTCAGCCATTGATCACTGAAGGAACGGATCATCCGCAGGCTGCGTGCATCCTCCAGCATCCGCCGGATCTGCCTCCGCAGGGCGTCACCCCGAAGGCCATCGGAGGCCGCGAGGGTGAGAAGTCCCCGGTCCGGAGTCGCAAGCCAGAGAATGCGGGCAAGGCCTGCAGCCCGGGCATAAGAACGGTTGCCATGCTCCCCGGGCGCCAGCAGGAACCGGGGCGAGCAGAGAACCGCCTTCATCCCCAGCTTCGCAGCCTGCACGAAATCCCCACCCTGCTCGAGCCCGCCCAACGCGACCTTATAGTAGGGAGCAAGCTCAGCATCCCTGGGCTTGAAGGAAAAGGCCCGCTCCGCGAACCCCCGGATGACCTGCTTCAAGTCCTCAGGCGCCCGGGTGGTTACGGTAACCCCTGAGGTCCCCGGGGAATTGTCGACCGTGGTGATCACGTCCAGCTTGCCGATCGAGGCGATCGACTTGCCATCCAGTGACACCGCATCAGTGACAAGGAACTTGATGAAGCGGCGGGACGTCCCGCGGGGAAAGACAATCGGTTGCTCGTTGGCCAGCCTGACATCGAGGCCGCCTGCCATGATTTTCTTCCCCCAGGATTCTCCATCGTCGGAAACGTAAATCTCGTAGGCCTTGACCAGGCCGTTTCCGTTACCGCCCTGCCAGGTGGCAAAGGAGAGCCCTTCGATCTCCGCCCCGCCGGGATTCTCAAGGGTGACATAATGAGGGGGCTTCGCCACGGTCGGATTAAAGCGCGTGTGCCAGAAAGTCAGGTTTGACCCATCCTGCATCCTCTCCTTTTCCATTCCCTTCTCGAAGCTGCTCACCGTGACCCTGCCACCAATCTTCTGGAGATTCGTCTGGAACCCCTCAACCTTGCGGGATTTTCGGGAAGCGACCTTCATCGGCTGATCGCCAAAAACCGTCCGGTAGGAAGTCGGCGGCCATGAATCCAGGACCGGGCCCCGCACCTTGAGTTGCTTGATATAGATACCCTCCTTCGGACTCTTGCTACGGAAGTTGTGTCGGGAAAAGCAGTGAACCGAAATGCTCTCCCCCGGCCTGAGAAAAGCCCGGATGGTATTCGATTCAAGCTCCGGGCTCCCGAGGGAGATCACCCCGAGAAGGCGCTGCGGCTGCGGCCGGTCGTCCGCATAGTAGTATTTGCCGGCATGGACCTGCAGGCTCATGTCCTCTGCAATCCCGGACACCTTGGCGGCATCGAAGGTCAGTTCATACCATCCTGCGACCGGGGGGCTGAAACCTTCGTAAAAGAAGGAATAGCTGTTCCCGTTGTTAGCCCGGGTCCATGAGAACAAGGTTCCCTCCCGGTAGGGCCGGTGGTAGATCCGGTAGGTCTCGTGACTATCCCGGACCTTGTTTGTCACCCACGTCCGCTCCGCGGGAAACCCGCCATCAGGAAAGGCAAAGTCCAGCATCTCATCTGCCACCGAAAAGTAGGACCCGAGCATTTGTCGGCTGAGCTGGATCTTCCGGTCGGAATCGAAATCATTCGAGCCCCGGTCTTCAGGAATCCAGTCGGTCAGGTCCAGATTCGTCCCCAGCAGGTCATTGGCTGAATGCACGAACTCATGCCGGCTGATTCGCCTGAACGGCTTTTGGGCAACTCCCCCCTGCCGTTTTGCCAGCCAGGCAAGAACCGCACGCTTCTCCTCGGGATCCGGTTGATCCTTCTGAGCCGGCGGCATCTTGCCGGTGAGAAGATTTTCGAAGATCAGTGTCCCATCAATTTCTTCTCCCCCCAGGAGTTCCTCCATGTCGAGGCCCCCTTTCCTGGTAGCACTGTCGTGGCATCCGAAGCAGTAGTGCTTGAGGGCGTCAGCCGCCTCCTCCGGGACCTCCACCGCCGATAAGCCGGAGGCCATAAGGCCCCCAAACGTAAGAACCGGGAGGAAAAGAGGGATTCGTTTCACACGCTATACCAGTTTCCCGTTTATTCCCGTGATCTGCTCCATGCCACCGGAACCAGGCCCGGCCTGCTTGATCAGAGCGTCCAGCCCTTCCGGTAAGGCCGGTGTAAAAGAGCGCTGGCTCCGGCATGATCCGGAATTTCGCCGGTCAGGGTGTCATAGTGGAAGGCCTCCCCTACAATCCCAGCAATGTTGGTCAGCTGGATCATTTCCGTCAGCGGACCTCCAATGGCAAAGCTCGAGAAGGTCTCTCCTTTTCCTTTACAGGCCTCAATCCACTCCCGGTGATGGCCAACCCCACGCGGAAGGGTTTTCGGTGGCTCCTTGATCGAACCCTTGTCCTTGGAAAGAATTTCCGAACTCGTGTTCCATGGGTTTGAGGAGTAAATGCTTCCCTTAGTCCCGATGAGCAAGGACCCAAAGGACCCCGGCTGCTTTCCGTGAAGCAAGTCCGCGGAAGGCCGCATCTTCTCGCCGCTGGAAACGGTCAACTTCACCGCCGGAAGATCACCACGGGCGGGAATGTGGAAATGCACCCGGGTAGAGGCGGGGTAGCCTTCCGCATGAACTCCGGTAGCTTCGCCCTCGATCCGGATCCGCTTGGCCTTGCTGGAACCACCAGACTCCCAGAGTTCCCCGAGATTCAGGCAACGAAAGAGAAAGTTCCCGGTATGACAGCCCATATCTCCCAGACTACCACTCCCGAAATGCCGCCATCCTCTCCAGATGAAAGGAAGGTAGCTGGGATGGTAGGGCCGCTCGGACGCTGGACCCAGCCAGAGATCCCAGTCGAGGTTCTTGGGAACCGCGGGGGTATCCTTGGGGCGGGTCATGGTGGCGCTTCCATCACTTACCCAGAGATACGCGTTCTCGACAGGTCCCACCGTTCCGGCAGCGCCCCATTCGGTAGCCCGGCGCACACCCTCGGAAGCCGATCCCTGATTACCCATCTGAGTCACCACCTTGTGCTTGGCAGCGGTGAGGCGCATCATGCGGGCCTCGTGCACGGTACGAGTCAGCGGCTTCTCACAGTAGACATGCTTCCCCTGCTTCATGGCACCAACCGCGGCGACGGCATGAGTATGATCCGGGGTGCAGACCACCACCGCATCGATCTCCTTATCCATCTCTGAAAGCATCAGCCGGAAATCCGTGTACCGCTTCGTCCCGGAATACTGCTTCAGCATCTGGGCCGCGCGTTTCTCATCAACATCACAAACCGCCACGACGTTTTCCCCGGAAACCCCACGAGTATTACTGACTCCTTGTCCCCCCACCCCGATACAGGCCACGTTCAGTTTTTCGTTCGCCTTGTAACCGAAGGCCACCTGGCTGCTGCAGAGCAGGAGACCCGCCCCCGTCGACCCCTTGAGAAATCCCCGCCGGCTTAAAGATGTTTGCTTGGACATCACTCCTTGTTTCTCAATCCCGTTCACTCCGCAAGAAAACTATCGGGTGGGCTGACCTTCGATCTCACCGTCCCCCTAGGGATTCCAGCTCGGCCTGGGTCCAGGGCCTGTCACGCTCCTTGTCAGCAGCCCGTGTTTCAGAAACCTGCTTTTCGCTCACTGGATCGCCCCGCCCCCATCGAAACCGCAGATAAGAGAGGACCGCGGCGACATCCCTGTCTTTCGTCAGGCCGAGAGCGGCAGCGGGAGCCATGAAGCCACCTTGGTAGGTCTTCCCGTCAAGGGGCCCGGACAATCCATGAAGCAGGATGAGCACGAGCGGTGCCGGAGCCCCGTCAATACGTGGTGAATCAGTAAGGGGCGGAGCAAGGCGGACATCCGTCCCCGGAATCATGACCCCGTTGCCATCGGGACCATGGCAGCTCACGCAGGATCGGAAATAGTGCACTTCCCCATCCCGGACGAGACGCCGG
This sequence comes from Roseibacillus sp., assembly GCA_029242545.1. Lineage (GTDB taxonomy): Bacteria > Verrucomicrobiota > Verrucomicrobiia > Verrucomicrobiales > Akkermansiaceae > Roseibacillus_B. Next base: position 38,216 of record JAQWTV010000065.1, on the reverse strand, counting down.
TGGTCCGGGCTCATGGATTTCGGGTAGTCGATTCCCCGTTTCCAGTTCGTGAGAACCGCCTTCCACTGGGCGCCACTGACACCATTGGGATACTCCCCGTTCTGTAACTGCCGGATCAGGGGAAGATCGTCACTACCCCACAGCGCCACCCCTACGGCCAGCATCATCCCGCGACTCCGCAGATGGTGCTGCGCCACCTCCTGGATCAACTCCTCGGCAGCCACGCGCGATTCCCCGCCACTCATCCCGAGGGTGAGCACGAGCTGCTGGGCCACCTCCCCGTCCCGTTCCCCGGCAAGGCAACGGAGACCTGCAACCGCCGCAGGCTCCGCAATCCAGCGCTCAGAGACTTGGATCGCAGCACGCCGGACCCGGGGATCACGATCGTGGTAGAGAGCCTCCACGAATCCGCGGTCAAGATCACCGATGCCTTCCAGGGTCCACAGCGCGTGCACCCGGTAGAGGGGGTTCTTCGCGAAGCGAGCCGCTCCCTCCAGGAGGGGAACCACTCCCTCACGGTCCTCACGCAGGATGATGAGCTTCTGGGCGGTATCCCTCCACCACCCGTTGTTGTGCGAAAGGTGGCGCACAAGCTCAACCGTTGTCTCTTCCAGCATACGAGGGCGAGGACCGGGGGAATGATCCCTGTGCCGGATCCTCCAGATGCGTCCGTGCCGTATATTCCGGTCGAGACCAGCCTCTACGATGGCCTTCCGGGGGCCCGGGGAGAGCCACGGGGCATCCTGGATGATCCCACGGTACATGTCCGTGACATAGAGACACCCATCCGGACCGGTCGCCGTGTTGATGAACCGGCAATTGATATCCGACGAACGAAGGAACTCACCATCTCCCGTTTCGGCCTTCTCGAAGAATTCCAGGCCATCCTTCCTGCTGACGGTTGAACGGCGCACGACATGAATGGTGGGATCACAGACGAAATGGTTGCCCTGATTCTCCCAGGGCAGCGCGTGCCCGCGGAAGATGGACTGGCCACAGGCGGAGGTGAATCCCCGGTCCTCGGCCGCCCGGCCACCCCGGTCATTGAGCAGGCAGAGGCTTTTCACCATGCGGAACCCCGGTTCGTAAGGTGGGGCCATCTCGACCGGAGTCCCAAAAATCTCCCGCCCTGCGAGACGCCCCACGTTGGACCAGTACTTCGGGTGAAGATAGGGTGAGACCACGGGATCGGAATTATGCACCCAGTAAAGGTCTCCCATATCCCCGTGGGCCAGGCCCCACTGGGTCCAGTGCCCACGCTGCCGCTCCGCCCTCCACTCACCATCGGTAAAGCGATAGCGCTCCATATTGTAGGAAAGGTAGATGTGGTTATCGAGATTCCAGACCAGTCCGGAGTCCTGGTGCTCAACGGAGGTCTTCGGGCCGTTTCGACTGTAGGCTCCACGCTTGTAGAGGGGGGTCGATTCATCTGCGACACCATCCCCGTCCGTGTCCCGCCAGGCCACGACGTCCATCGTGTCGGTCTCGCGCACCGCAATCCGGTCATCCAGTGGAAGGATCATGCGGGGCAGGTTGAGGTTATCGACAAAGATGGTGACCTTGTCCATCCGGCCGTCCCCGTTGGTGTCTTCCATCCTCTTGATCCTCCCGTTCCTCAGCGTTTTCGTTCCCGTGCCCTCCACGTCCTGCATGTAACTGCGCATCTCGGCGACGTACATCGCTCCGTTCCCATCGAAGACCGTCAATACAGGTTCCTCGACCTCTGGTTCCGCCGCCACCACCTCCACGAGATATCCAGGTTGCACCTCGAAGGTTGTCGCCTCCTCCTCCGGCGAGAGCAGCACATAGGGGTTCTCCTCCTTTTTCTGGCTGGCGCGTTCTTCTGTTTCCGAGGGCCTTCCCCCCTGCCGCCCCTCCCTCCAGGACACGGCGCTGGGAGTGAGAACCGAACTTCTGTTAATTCCAGGAAATACCTGGGGAACCGGCAGGGTCACCTTCCCCGTGGCCAGATACTCGCAACTGCGGGCCAAGATGGTCTGGAACCCCACACAATGCAGGCTCTCCCAGAACTTTTCGTCGTGATAACAATGGCCCATGGAGGTCACGATCGCCCGGCCCCGGCCGTAGGTGACCTCCCACGTGATGGGTTCATGCTGTCCGGTCCCCCGTTGCGCCGGGTCAGACCACGCGGAGGAAAGGATTCTCAGGTTCCTCGCCGGCCCACGCATGTCATGACACAGCTCGTCTTTCGCGTGCATCCACCTGCCCGGCAACCCCTGCATGACCGGATGATCTGGTTTTCGCACCGTCACCTGGAAAGAATGCTTCGACCCGTGGGCGGAACTCCCGGCGGTCTCATCCTGGAGTTCTTCGCCGCTCTCCGGATCCACCTTGATCGCCTTCCCATGGGTGGCGGGCCTCCAGCCAAGACCGATGATTTCATTATACTCCTCCCAGTTGCGGAATGCATTAGTTGCCCCGTGGACAAGAAATACTCCCCCGCCGCTCCGGACATAATTCACGAAGGCGGTGCGCACGTTTGCCGGCCAGTCCTGTCCCGTGTAATTCAGGATGACGACGTCATGACTGTCGAAGTCCGGCCTCCATCCCTGCCATGCCTTGTCTTCAGCCGGCTTCAACATCCGGGCCGCCATCGCATGGTCCTCCAGGGCCTTTTTATAGGCAGACTGCACCCCGGGATCACTGGAGTCCGGCCTCCGGAGCGCTCCTGGCGACTTCTGTCCTGGAGCAGTAGACACCGAAACCTCGAATCGGCCGGTCGCATTGAGAGTTGCCCGCAGGGCATCAGTCGTAATGCGCCAGTCGTGACTGTTACGCCCATCTACGATGAGGACCCTGATCGAGTCACCAGCCAACGCCAGGCGGGAAGGCCCGAAGGCAAGGAAAAGAACAATCCCGAAAAAAAATGGGATAGAAACCTTCACGAATGATCTATCATTTCCGGAGTCTCAGGAAAAAGTGTCCGGGTTCTCTCCCGGGATTGCAAAATAAATTTCAGGCGAGAGCGATACACAAAAACCGTTTAAGGACCTGGAAGCGCAACTGGAATATCCGGGGATCCGGCTGAGCTTCCCGAAGAAGCAGCCGGGACAACCCCTAGGGCACGCGGGAGAACTCGACCCGGACAAAACGCCGGGGCACTGCTGCGCTCACCAGCCCGGGGCCGCTTTGATAAGTCAGGGTGACGGTCCCATCGCCGTGATTGGTGAACGAGAGCAGGGAAAATCCGGCGCTGGCATCGGTCCAGTTGACGAGGTCGCTTGAGAGTTCGATCCGATGGGTCACGTCATCGGCCGCCTGGTTCATTTGCAGGGTGAGCGCGAAGCGACCGTCCCCAGTGGTTGCAAGGGCGACCGGGCTGCCATTGGGGACCTGGTCAGATGAACCCGTCGCGTGTTCCAGCAAGGCGCCAAGTCCATCGCGGTCGAGATCATCATTGGGATTCCCGGCAAAGAAAACGGCATCGCTACCGCCAGGATTGCCGCCCAGTCGGGTGCTCTCCCGCCAGTTTGCGGGGTCATTGTGATCGGGATTGCCGACCGGGTTCCTCAAGACCAGACTGACCCCACCACCATCGGGACCGGTCGGCCAGGGCGCTTCGTCGTCGTAGGCAAACTCCCGGATGGTACTACTGGTGGCATCCTCCAGCTTGATGCTATCGCTGCCATTATTGAGGCGGGAGCCATTCTGGAAACCGGGGAAGGAGACCACAATGCGTGCCCCGGGAGCCAGCATAGTTCCCCCGGGAAAGGTGTAATCGATGCCGGCGGTGAAATGCACTCCGCTCAAATCCACCGTCACGGAATCGCTGATGTTCATCAGTTCGATGAATTCGGCATCGGGATTGGGATCGGCGGGATGATACATGAGCTCACTAACCACGAGGTAGCGCTGCGGATCGCTGGGATTGGTCGGAGTCTGGAAGGCTGAAACGATTCCCTCCGCAGTGTCCAGGAGGTTGAGAGTCTCTCCGAAATTGGAGAGATGTCCGGCGTAAGGCCCCACCACGAGGCGCTCTTCGTTTCCGGTTGGTGAAGTTGCCCGATTACGAAAAGCGAGCGTGTCCGGAGAGACGTAGAGGTCGCCCCCCCGCTCGATGACCGTGCCCGGGGCAAAGGTGAACTCCACACCCCCGGTAAGCTTCCACCCGGAAATGTCGATCTCGGTCGCTTCGTCATTGGTCAGGACGATATACTCTTCGTCCTGATTGGCGGAAACTGGATTATGTTCCGCGGCGCTGATGCGGATGTCGGGATTCGCCGGCTGCGAAGCCGGAATCAGGCCGGGGTAATTATTAAAGAGCACGTTGCGCCGGCTGTTCAGGTAGTTGTTGATCGATGAGATGTTGGAGCTCAACGGTGGACTGGCCGGGGCAATGATCTCCGCTGCGCGGTTCTCGAAATAGCGCCGCGCCCGCGGAGTGGCAGACGACTGCAGCACCTCGTCCATCACCGCGCGCAAGCGGCGCAGGTAGAGCCGCTGGGTGGTGGTTTCCTCAAAGAGGACATCGTAGAGAACGTTCCACTGATTCGCATTCTGCTTGGCGTGTTCCTCGTCCCCGAAAAAGGGATGCGGCAGGTGGGTGCCACCGTCTCCGGTCACGCCGAAGGTCCAGTCTTTATCCCACGGGAAGATTCGCCACCGCTGATCGCCCCGGTTGTCGATGTATCCGTAAAAGTTCTTGCGGACATCGTCAGCGTCCTGGGTGATCGAGCGCACGGCGAGATAGTTCACAATCTGGGGCAGGTCCAGGTTGTCGATGACGTAACGGCGGCGCGCAGTGCTGGTTCTCCGATTGAGGCCGGCCACCAGATTCTGCACGGTTGTAAGATCGTTCTTGTCGCCAGTCTTCTTTTCGATCCCGGTGATTGTGTCGAAGAACACCGGGTTCAAGTTGCTCCGCTGGACGAACTTGTAGAGATCGCTGTCCGGATCATATCCGTTGCGAGTGAGAAAGTCTTCATCCACCTGTTCGATAAAAACACCGACGCGGTCGAAGGCCCCGTTCAACTGCATGTACCAAAGAGCTGAATTGCAACCCGCATTCCCGGCCGCCTGGTAGGCCCCGAAGGCGAGAGTCTGCCGCACGTAGCTGCTGTCGGATCCCCGCGCGTTCATGTTGATCTCGCCCACCGAGGGCATCTCGCTGTTGATGTAGAGGCCGTCACCCTTGTTGAAGTCGAACTTCTGGGAACTCCCGTTGGTCGATCCACCACGTTTCCGAACAAAGATATTATCATAGAATCTTCCGTCGAAATACACCGAGGCCCTCGTCCCGCTACGCGTGTTGGCGGCCGACTCGCTTTGAGCGAACCACTGGAAGATGGGCAACGGCGAGGTAAGGCGGGCATCCCGGATCACCGTGCCGAAATACTCCGGCGATTGATTGTTGCCCGTGCGGTCGAGGAAGATGGGAGCGCGCCCGACATTTCCACCCACATCAGAAGCGCTCACATACCAGCGCACCATATCACCCGATCGGTAGACCGACGACGGGATGGTGGCGGCATAGCTGCCCGCTCCGGCGGTCATCGGAATGACAACCTCCGCGCCGAAGTCGACCCGATACACCAGGTTGACCGTCGTGATCGCAGCGAGCCGAGGCGCCACCTCGGCGGTCACCTCGATATTCTCCAGCGAGAGCGGCTGCTGCGCAGGGAAATGAGAGACATTCTGAATCACGGGCCCGGGAGTGGTAGATTCCGAGTTCGGAAGACCCGGCGTCGGAGAACTGAGGTAGCCGAAGGACAATGGACCACTACCCGTGGCGCTCGCTTCGAGTGAAACGTCGACCAGGAAATCCGAACTGCCGGTCGAGCGGTTGAGGCCGTGGATCGCAAATACGTTATCGCCATTCTGCAACTCTCCAAGGAAGGCGGAGACATCGATCGTTCCCGTGTTGGCATTTTCGTTCACATTGCCGTTGGCGACATCATCCCAGGCGGGGAGATTCGGGGCATTGCGATTGGCTATCTCTTCGCCGTTGAGATAGGCCACGAATCCGTCATCGTAGCGAAAGGACAATGAAAGCGCCGTCACCGCCGAGGCGTTCGCAATCGTGAACGGCAAGCGGATAAAAGCCGAGGTCCCTTGAGTCCGCATCTCGCTCTCCACATCGGTCGTGATGTACTGGTCGTAGTCCTGCCCCGTATCGTATCCCACGCCCTGCCCCGTTCCGAAGATCCAGTCCGCGCCGGGCGTGAAGGAATCGACCTGCCAAGTGTTCCCCAGCGATCCATTGGTGGGAATCAATACCTCGGCATCGGAACTCCCGATAAGATTGGTGGAAGTGCCGCCCGTCTGGAAGATCCCATAGGAAACATCATTGAATTGAGGCGGGAAGAGCGGAGCAAACTGGGTCACGATGGTCGTTCCATCTCCCTTCACCAGTGCGAGATACTCGCCGCCCGTGCCCAGACGAAAGTTGGTGTGAAGGAACCCACCGGCGTCGACATGGTCATCGCTGTTCTGGCCGGATGCGAAGACTAGCAGATAGCCATTTGCAGGGATGGTAGTGGTGGATGGAAACCGCCACTTCTCCAAATTGTCCGCCTCATCGGTCAAGTGCCACCCGGCGAGATCGGCAACTCCGGGACCGGCATTGTAGATTTCAATCCAATCTGAGGAGTTGCCATCGCCATCGGCCAGGGTAAGCCCATTGCTGGCCATGAACTCGTTGATGCGTACTCCGGAATTTGGAATCACATCACCCACCCGGACGGTGAGATTCACGACCTTCGTAGGATCGGCCGCGTCGTTGGACGTGATCGTCAACTGAGCGTCGAATACCCCTTCCTCTCCGAGCGGATCAAAACTCAGTCCAATCGTGCCCGCAGCGAAGGGCAGGAGATTGGCGGGAGCAGCGGTGACCGTGAAATGATTGGCGTCAGCACCGCCGATGGAGGTGTTGGAGAGCGTCAAGGTCTGTCCTCCTCCGCCATTTGAGAGGGGCAAGGACCCGCTCTGAGCTCCCTCCCTGGCGGCGAACTCCCCGAAATCATAACTGCTCGCCACCACCAGTTTCGGGTCGTGGAGGAAGCCGCTCAAGCCCACCACCACAGTCGGCGTGTCCGGATCAGTGCTCTGCACCTGCAGGCCAGCTGAGATCGTTCCGGAGAGCCCGGTCGGATTGAAGCTGATCTGGATGATACCATTCCCGCCCGGTGCCAGGGATGCAGGTGCTGACAACTCGGAAAAGGCCCCTGCATGAGCTCCCGTGAACGAGATCCCGTTGATGGTGAGGACCTGGGTCGCTCCAAGGTTGCCGATCGGAACATCGAAAGTCTGCACCGAGCCATCGAGATCCAGGCCGATATTGGCGGGCAGATCGATGAGAGGACCGGTGGGGGGGGCGTCAATTTCAAAGGCGACTTCCCCCAACCCGACGCGATCACCTCCCGGTGGTGGTCCGTCACCGCCATTCGAATAAAAGTTATCCTCGCAGGACATCTCGACGTAACGGGCCGTCACGGATTGACCAAGAGAGAAACTCTGCCGGGCGGTGGCCCCGATCATGGGATTGAACGTCGGGTTGATCGAGATCGACGACCCGAAGTTCCCCGTCCCTTCCGCCGCGGTAGCAAAGCGCAGACTGAAGCGACTCACGCCATTGGCATTGGTAGTCGAGTACCCCCAGACGCTGATCTCGGAGAGGGCTACATCGCTCCCAAGGTCGAAGACCAGAACCGGCACCCCTGCCACCGCGATGTAGTCAGACGGAAAACCACCCGGCGCACCAGTAACCCAGAGAGCTCCCGAACCACTCCCCGTCTGGTCATGAGGTTCAGCATTCGCGAATCCCGATCCCGGTCCCTGGATAAGATTGGAAGCCGGCCAGAGGTCGTCGGTCGATGAAGTTGTGATGCCGTTGATCGGATGAAAGTTGGCCGCTCCAGCGGGAGAAGCGGCGACAACACCGAGGACCACGGCGACAGCCGCCTTAATAAAATCGGGGTGATTCATGAGATAGTGAGCCAACCGCATCTAGGGCGAAAACACCCCGGAGACGGATGCGAGATTGGGGGGATTACTTGGGCACGGTCGCCGCAAAATCGCGTGCCTGCAAGGCGAAGTAGGCGCGCTGATCAATCTAGCGGGCAGTCACCTGCACATCGTCCACGTAAAACCCGAAATATTGGGTGGGATCCACGAAGTCATCGGATTCAAGACGGAACTGGATCCTGATCATCTTACCCATGGCCGCTGCCGGCAAGGAGTGCCGGGAATTCTCCCATTCGCTCGAAAGACCATCGATATCCGTCTCGATATCTGCGATGAGAGCGTTGTCGATCGCATCCAGAATCGAGACCGAGCCAAAATCAAAATCAGCTTCGATATCAATAAAGCGCGCGTAGTTCAGGGTCGCCTCGGCGGCCGAGGTCAGGTCAATTGCCGGCGAACGCAACCAGATATCAGCTTCGATTTCGTAGCGCCCGGACAGATTCGTTCCGAAACAATTCACCGGACTATTGGCCGCCGAAGGACCGCCCAGGGATGGTGCTCCAAATTCCCAAGCTGTCCCGACTGCCCCGGAGGAGCCAACTTCCCAGTCGCCCGGGCCACTCTCGAAATCGTCAGCAAAGACCTCCACGGGCGGGACCGGGAACGATTCAGCCACGAAGAGCCGTAGCGGATCAACCGGACGCGGAATGATGAGCGTGTTCCGCGGAGGAGTCGCCGCAATCTCCATATGCCCATCGTAGATCGGCCAATTCGCGGGCGGGCCATCGGCTGGTTCGGCCTCACTCCGAATGTTGTAAAGGAAGCCTGCCTGACTGTCCCAGGTGAGGATCAGGTCGTCGCCCGAATCCTCGACATTGAAGAAAAAAGTGGGCGTTTCACAGGTCCTAATCTCAAAGGCGACTTCACCGATCCCGACGCGATCACCTCCTGGAATCTCACCACCAGCCCCGTTGCCCGGGGCAATGAAGTGATTGTCCAGACAGGTCAACTCCACATAGCGCGCAGTGATCTCCTGACCGAAGAGAAAGCTGAAGCGCGAGATGTCGTCTTCATTGGGTAGCGCTCCGGAATCGATTCCCCCGTAGCTGGGATTGAAATCGATGTTCGTCCCGAATCCGTTCGGTCCATCCGCCTCTGAGGCGAAGCGCAGACTGAACTCGCTCAATCCGTTCGAATTCGAGGCCGAGTATCCCCAGATGCTGATCTCACAGAGCGGAACGTTTTCGCCAAGGTCAAAGATGAGGTTCGGCTGCCCCGTCGTCTCGATGTAGTCGCAGGGAAAACCGCAGGCCGCGGTCACCCACAACCCTCCGGCGCCAGCTGCCGTCTTCTCGTGCGGTTGCACATCAGAAAACCCCGCGCCCGGTCCCTGAATCAGGTTGGAGACCGGCCAGAGATCGTTGGCGGAGGTTGAGGATTGCACGCTCGAAATCGGATAGAACTGATCCGCATCGCCAAGAGCTTCAGCGCTGATCTGAACCTCCGCAGTAGGCGTGTCGGGATCGTTGCTCTCAATTTGGAGCGTGGCTGAAATCAGCCCGTCCAATCCTGCGGGATCGATTTCGATCTGAAAGAGTGCGTCACTGAGCATCGGAATCGAACCGGGTGGATTGATCGCGCTGAATGCTCCCGCGTTCGGTCCCGTGAAGCTGACCCCGCTGATGGTGAGATCCGATCCTCCGCCATTCGTGATGGTGAGACCAAAGGTATCAAGAGACAAAATCCTGCCCCGGTCAACTGCTCCCGGAACCACTATATCCTGCTCGGTGGGAGGGACCGTTCCGGTCAGGAGCACCTCCCGGACGGCGTCATCCGGATCATTGCTGGAGATCTGCAGCGTTGCGGAAACCGGCCCCACCAATCCAGCAGGATTGAATTGCACTTCAATAATATCATCGGAGAGAGGCCCGAGGCTAGGCGGGAAAGAGGGCACTTGAAAGGCGTCCGCATTGGGACCTATCAAATTGGCCGAACTGATCAGTAGTTCCGAATTCCCAACATTGCCCACCGGGATGTCGAAGACATCCACCGTGGCGACCAAAGAAAGGGAGATCTCCGACTCGATAGAGATTTGTGGATCAGACGAGATGAGCACCTCCTCAAAGGCGATCTCCCCGATACCCACACGGTCGCCCCCCGCTGGCGGGCCATTCCCGCCATTGGTGATGTGCGTGGAAGTCACCTCCACCCGCACGTAGCGAGCCGTCACCGGATTGAAGCTAAAGCTCTGGCGAGGCGCAGTTTCAATGGTCGCTTCGAAAGACGGATTGGCCGTGATCGACGTGCCGTAGGCTTCGTCTCCGAGACCGGCGGCGCCACCCTCGGCCTCAGTGGCGAAACTTACGTTGAAACCCTTCACCCCATTGGCATTGTTGGTGGAGTAGCCCCAGTAGCTGATCTCGGCCACCGTAACGTCCGACCCAAGATCGAACCAGAGGTATTCTGGCCCGGCATGCACGGCGACATAGTCAGAGGGAAAGCCCCCTGGAGCATCGGTATACCAGGTACTACTCGGCCCAGAGTGGGGTTCAGCAACTCCGAAGCCGATGCCGGGCCCCTGAATGATGTTGCTGATCGGATTTCCCCCGGGGTTGCCATCGTTCATGTTGGAACCAATCGCATCGATGGTGTGGAAGTTGGCGGCCTGCAGACCAACGGTGCCGAAGAGCAGGCTACTTGCCGCCAGGACCAGCTGCCGGCCTCGATAGATTTGGAAGGATCTCATGGTTGGTAGGGAGAGTGATTGGGGGGAAAGGAAAACGCCCTTCCCGGCGTTGTTGACCGGAAAGGGCGCTGTCGATAAATCGTTGGCCGCAGGCGCCCGGCTAGCGGCGGCGACGGAAGGCGAGCCCGGCAAGCCCGAGGAATCCAAGGAGCGCGGAGGATGGCTCCGGAACGCTGAAGGCAACCTCGCCAAGCCCGACGCGATCCCCACCCGCTGGTGGGCCATTCCCACCGTTGGTAAGGTGGGTTGAGTGCACCGTCATCTCGACGTAACGCGCAGTCACCACTCCGAATCCATTGGTCTGCATGGAGACATCATCGATGAGCATCGAGAGCATGGGATTCGAAGTGATTGAAGTTCCGAATCCACCGGTTCCGTCAGCATCCGTGGCAAAGCGTAAACTGAAGTCCTTGACCCCGTTGGCATTGCTGACGGAGTAGCCCCAGGTGTGAATCGCGTTGATGGGCGTATCGCTGCCCAGATCAAATGTCAGGACGGGCTCCCCAGCCACAGCAATGAAGTCGGAGGGAAAACCACCAGGAGCTGACGTCACCCAAAGACTGTTGTCCCCACTACCAAGCCGATCGTGAGGATCGTTGGCATCGAAGCCCGTGCCAGGTCCTTGCACGAGGTTTGATACCGGCCAGAGGTCACCGGTGGTGGTAGTTGTCGCCGAGACCGGCGAAATTAAGACATGACTACCGTGAGACATCGCAGACGACGCAAGAATCGCTGCTAGTAAAGTTAAGGGCTTTTTCATTTTTGGGTGACGAGCTAAACCTCTTGATCTATCTTATTAGGGGTATTCTTTCCGCGTGAAAATAAAAATATGTGGGAAAACATTAAATTTTCAGGACCGGCTCGGAGGGAGAAGTCAGGATCTAATTGGATCCCTGCAAGAAAACCTGCACTGCCCCAGAATTGGTGGCGATCACGACATCGTGCCGGGAATCTCCATTAAGATTGATAATCTCCACTGCCGTAGCATCTCCGGGGATTATGATACCGCTCTGAGCGGGCAGGATCGGGAGAAATCCTCCCGTTCCGTCGCCCTTCAGCAGGAGGCTCAGGCCGCCGTCCATGCGGCCGGTCTCACGCTGCGGACCAAAGAAATTCTGCGCGATGATCAGGTCCGGGTGCACGTCGGCGTCGGCATCCAGAAACGCGACGCCGAATCCCGGGGAAGCTTGGGCGAGTCGCGGGAGCGGGCGGAAGGCGAACGTCCCCATGCCATCATTGATGAGGATGCCGCTCTCAAGGGTGTTCACCTCCAAGCGCAGGCAATCCTCAAGAATGGCTTCAGTATAGATCTCCTCCAGCTTCGCACTTGCATATTGATGGAAGGTCAGGAATTTCTCCCGGAGATGTGGCATTGCCTGGGTCGAACAGCTTTTGCCCCGCACCGGGCGCAGTCCGCCTCCCTCCCCGGGCTTTGCCTCCACAATATTCTTTCTCCCTGATGCCGCGAGGTCACCATGATAAATCACCTGCGGATTCTCGACAGACGGGTGATACTTGGTGTTTTGACCAAAGTTGGTGACCGCGAAGTCAAGATCGCCGTCCCCGTCGATATCCGCTCCCGCGATCCCATTCCACCAACCTAACAATTGAGCCAGCCCCGAATCCTTGGTGCGTTCAATGAGTTCGCCTTCCTGATTCATGAAGGAGCGTACCGGTCCGTATTCGGTGGTCACCAGCAGATCGGGCCAGCGATCACCATTGACATCCGCCCAGAGAGCATCCGTTACCATGCCAATCGCTAGCGACCCACCAGTTGCTGTAAAGTTTCCGCCCTCGTTCTTCAGCAGGCGACTCATGGGGGAAGACGGATAGGCTCCGGGCACCAGCCGTCCACCGACAAATAGATCGAGATCGCCATCGCGATCAAAATCGACAACCGCAACCGGCCCGGAGCTCTCACGCAGGTCGGGCACCGCCCCTCCAGCCTTCACAAACCGCGGTAGCCCACCCGTGCCTTGGTTGAGATAGAGGCGATCGAGGTAACTGGCATCGCCCACCGGAGCTTCCACGCCCCCGCTTGCGACATACAAATCGAGGTCGCCGTCGCCATCAGCGTCAAGGAACGCGCATCCCATGTCCTCGCACTCGCGGTCCGGGGCGAACCAGGTCTTGCCCTCGAGTTTGACGAACTTCCCCGGCTCCGCGCACAGGAAAATCTGTCCCACTTGCCCGGCCGCGCCTCCCAAGAAGAGATCCTTGTCGCCGTCGCCATCGATATCGCCCCACGCCATGGCCGGACCGGACTGCGAGAGTTTGTTCGGGAGCAGTGGTTGCAGGGCAAAGTCGTCGAATGGACGTTCGACGTGACGCGCGGCCGCGAGCATCTCGGATTTCTCAAAGAGAGGAGGAGGCGGGGCAGGCGATTCGGCCGGCGCCACGGCGGTCGGTTCGGCGATGGTGTAAAGACGGTCGGCTGCGAGGTTCTCGAACTCCTGGATCACGCCGCTCGGCCAGTGCACACTCAGGCTGGTGATCCGGTCCTGGCTTCCGAGCCCGATGGAACAGATTCCCGGTTCATCAGCGGACATGAAGCCACCTCCACCATTGAAGAAGCGCACATGTTGGCCCGAGCCGGTCGTCACTCGCACCAGGGCGCCGAAACCCGAGCGGTTACTGCGGGTTCCCTGCAGACGGACCCTGATCCGATGATGAAGTGTGGCGCGATTGCGGTAAAGGCTCGGCGCCGAGGAGAAGTTGTTGACGACAAGATCGAGGTCCCCGTCACCGTCGAGGTCGCCCAACCCTGCACCGAAACTGATCGCGAGTTCGTCGATTCCCCAGGCGGGGCCTTGTTTGTGAAATCCGTAGTCGCCATCATTTCGAAATGCGAGGTTCCTCTCCGGGAGGCGCGGGGCCTTGCGCCAGGCGCTCGGATCGGTGGCGCGACCGCTACTGGCAAGCTGGGCCGCGAAATCGCTGTTGAGGTAATCAAAGGGGAATCCATTGGTCGCGAAGACGTCTTCGAATCCATCTTCGTCGAGATCCGCGATCTTCATCGACCAAGTCCAGTCCGAACTCGCCAGACCGGTGAGATGGGCGACCTCCATGAAGTGCTCGGTCCCCGTGTTCAGATAGACGGCATTGCGCATGTACTGGCGGGGTTCGGCGGTGTCGAGGAACCACGCCACGGCCTCCATCGCGCCCATCGAAACCTTCTCCCGGTAATGGGTCGTCGCAGACATGTCGGCCGCCACCAGATCGAGACGGCCGTCGTTGTTCAGGTCTCCCGTTGCGGAGCCCATCGTGAACCAGGGGGTGTGGGGCAGCGCAGTGGCAAGGATGTTCTCGAAGGTCCCGTCCCCACGATTGCGGTAAAACTTGTCCGGGTCGGTGAAATCGTTCGAGACGTAAAGATCGGGGTATCCATCCGCGTCGTAGTCCCACCACGTCACGTCCAGTCCGTGGTCTGGTCCCTCGATGCCGGCGTTCTTGCTTACATCCACAAAGTCCAGCCTTCCCGTTTCCACGAGGAGGTTCTTGAAGAGGTGATCGAACTGCCCGGACTTTGTGAACTTCTGCTCGCCCCCGGGCAGGTTGATGACGCTGACCAGTTCGCGGTATGGTTCCTTCACGGTGTAGGTTCCGGGTCCTCCCTCGTACTCAACCTTGGGGTTGCCGATCGGTTCACGCCGGTTGGTGACCAGGTAGGCGTCGAGATCGCCGTCGAGATCATAGTCGGCGAACGCCATTTTGACGTTCGCGCCGATGAAGCTTAGCCCGCAAGCCTTTGCCCGCTCCACAAATGTTCCGTCGCCCCGGTTGATGTAGAGCTGATTCTCCGAGGCGTAGGCACAGACATAGAGGTCGAGCATTCCGTCATTGTTCAGGTCCGCAAAGCTCGCCCCGGTGCACCACGATTCGTGGTCCCTGAGCCCGGCCGACACCGTGACATCCGCAAACTTGAAGCCGCCGAGGTTCCGGTAGAGGCGGCCACCGCCATGGGGACGGGTGAGGTAAATGTCGCACAAGCCATCCCCGTCGTAGTCGCCCAAGGCCACCCCGCCCCCCGTAAAGCCTGTCTTCTGCAACAACTCCTCGTGCGGGCTGTCCGGGGCCCAGAGATGAACAAAGTCAATCCCCGTCACCCCGGCGTCGAGTTTTTCAAACAACGCCTCCCCCTCGACTGCCGCCGGAATCGATCGTTCAAGCGGTTGCGATTCGATTGATCCAGCCGGGAGAGCAGATTGCACCCAGTTCCCCCCGCTCTGGACTTCCTTCTCCCCGTCCTTCTCCCTGTCCTTCCCGGAGCAACCGGACAGGAGCGCCAAGACGACGACAAGAATTGGAAGACGCAGGTTCATCAGGCGGAACGGAGCTGAACGATACAGTCGCAGATCACCCCTCGCCAATGATTAAAGACCAAGGTGCCTCTCAATCCGCGGATGAGATCGTGATACGCAGCCGGACAAAGAGTGTTCCGGAGATTATGGGTCCAAGTTTCCAGGTTTCGATGGTGGGAGATCCAGGGATCACCTCCGGCCCACTGGGATCCACTGCGGTTGTCCACTGTTGAAGATCGTTCGAGGTCTCGATTATTGCGACGGCGTCATCTGCCGAGGCATCGTGAGGGAAGGAGACCGAAATCGCGCCGGACTGATCCAGTGTGACCATCAATCCAAACAGGTGATCGCGCGGATCGAAATCAGAAGTCCCGTAGTAGTATTCGAGACCCGCACTGCGCCCGTCTCCGTCGTGATCCGCGTTCGGGTCCCCCACGAGAGCAGTGGAGTCCGGCATCCCGGGTCGCCCCCCAATCCCGCCGCTGCGCCGCCAGTTGGCGGCGTTGCCATGATCCGGATTTGAAAGAGGCTCGATCAAAACCAAGCTGAATCCAGAACCGTCGGATGCCCTCGGCCAGGGGGAACGGTCATTGTACTCGAAGTCGTGGATGGGGTTGAGGTCCGCCCCGGTGAGGACAATCCGGTCGCCGGCATTCTCGAGCCGGGTGCCATCCTGGAACTGACCGGCGATCGGATGACCGAGGCCGTGGACAGACTCGAACACAGTCTCGTCGGCGACAAGCAGGATCCGTTCGCCGGGAGCGAGCACCAAGTCCGGGGGAAAGCTGAACGCGATGCCATCCGTAAATGAGGCTCCCGTCAAATCGATCGGCGTGTCCGCAATATTGAGCAACTCGATGAACTCCGCCAGGCCGTTGGGCGCAGCAGGATGATACATCAACTCCGAGACCACCAGGTTGGTCGAATCGGCCGGCGTCCCGACCACATAGGTCGCCTCGTTGAGAGCTGACCACTCACCGGTAGTCGTGCGAATGCGCGCCCTCACCTGCACCGAATTCGACAATGCAATCGGAGCACCATGGATTCGCGCTCCAGCCAGAGTTCCGCCCCCCGGCAAGCGCGGATCGTGGCCATCAAGGGTGTAGTAGATCACCCCCTGTACGTTGCCCGGTTTGCGAATGACGAGCGAAACTCCGGCACCTGCGATTCCGCCCTCCTCGCTGAAGTCGGGTGGCGCAAAGAACTGCCCATCAATCCATGCCGCTCTGGTGGTCAGATACGACTTCATCGACTGCAAACGACTATTCCAATTATTGACCGACAATCCCTGCGCTCTCACCAGGGCGGCTGGAATCTGAGCAGACTGCCGGTCGATGATGGCGGACATGTTGTCGTCAGCCAGCGGCCCTCTGCGTAACTCGTACCACCGATCGACGTGCTCCTGCATGTAATCGGGGTCATCGAAGAGCCTCGGGTACCACAAACGATCCGCGCGAAAGAACAAGGTCGAGGTCGGCGAGTTCCCGAAGGCGCCATTATTGAAGTCCCACATCGGCCCCATGTGGAGCTTGCGCACTCCCGACGAAACCCACGGGAACATGGAAAGCAGCATCCCGTCGCCCTGCTTGGCCAGGTTCAGCAGATGGAAGTAGTCAATGAAGTCGCGCGTGTTGAGATAGTTCCGGTAGCCCGCCGCGGGATCCCGCCAGCGCGCCTCGTTGTAGAGCACATTCTCAAACCGTCGAAACCACGATTCAATCGCACGGCGCTGCAGTCCATTGATCCGATAGCCGTTGGGATTCTCGAAGTTGATAAAGGCATTGTACTGGCGCGGAATATCATCGCCACGTCCAGCTACGTTGGCCGCAGTCTGCTGGTCACGATTGGGGCCGGCGGTGTGGAAGAACTGCGGTGAGGTCGCCCCGTTCTCGGTGGGATATCCGCTGATCGGTTCGGGATCCATGCGATTGATCCCAAGCAGCCAGCCGCCCGTTTGGCCATCTTCACTCAGCGCTTCGAAATCAATTCGGTCGCTGCCGCGCGCCACCTTCTCGGCAAAGGCATAGACGCCCTGCCGGTCGGACGCACGCAAGCTTCCTCCGCTCTCGTTCACAAAGACATCCACAAACCGAAAGCGTGTCCCGTAGCGCCCCGTTTCCCGGCTGAGGGCCCAGATGAACGTATTGTTGAGCATACTCCGATCATAGTTGGGATGCGGGTAGTAGAGAATCCAGTCGGACTCCTTTGGCAACCCGAGCGGACTCACCCTGCGGTCATCATCACCATGCTGTTTCCAAGTCTCCAGGCTGTAAGGTTTCGGAGTCCAGGTCGACGAGAAGGCTCCACGCACCCGAATGCCAATCCGCGAATCGGTATCGGCCGAAGCCGAGATGGACGCTATCCCCGTCATGGGATCAGTCGCGATGATCCGTAGATAGGCCGACTGCCGTTCCGGTTGGATCAGCCCCCCTCCGGTCTGGCTTCCGGTGGACCATCCCTTATTCGGCACTGAGCCCTGCCCGAAGTTTTCGATGATCACGATCGGCAATCCTGACTCGTAGCCTGCGAGATCCGGGGCAAGTCGCACAAAGCTCTCGGTCGCGATGGCCGGTGGTTGATCTCCACTGAATGTGGCGGCGCGGATCTGAACCGTCTCGGTGATCGGGATCGACCCGTCATAGACCATGCCATTCGCAATGGAGGGCAAGCTCCCGTCGGTAGTATAGAGGATCTGCGCTCCCGGAGTGGGCGTGCTCAGCTCAAGAGCGAAATCGTCGACAAAGGTGCCTCCTTCCACCGAAAACATCGGCTTCACGGGCTCCGGCGACACACAGTTGATCCCCGCCTTCAGCAAGACACTGGTCAGCGGCTGAGCGGGATCATTGGACCCGAGTTCAAGCTGCGCATTGAAGCAGCCCTCGACTCCGCCGGAATCGAAAGTGACGACGAAATCACGCACCTCCCCCGCTGCGATGAAATCCGGAATTCCGCTCACCGAGAAGTGCTCCGAGCCAGTTACGTTCGCCAAGATCGTGGTGGAGGTGAGCTCCAGAGGGAGATCGCTCCCTGCGTTCGAAATGCTCAAAGGAAGGGTGACCGCACCGGGGTCGCTCACAACATTCCCAAAATCGAGGGCCGCTTGTACCACTATAATCGGATGAGGATTCGGAACCGCGTCCGCAAACGCCACTTCGCCCAACCCAACCCGGTCGCCTCCTCCGGGCGGACCACTGCCTCCATTCGCGTGGAAGTTGTCCTCGCAGGTAAACTCAACATAGCGAGCTATCACCACTTCTGAAAACGCAAAGCTCTGCCGCGGCGTGTCATCGATCACGGAATCAAAAAACGGATTGTAGGAGATTGACGCGCTGAGCTGCTGCTCGCCTTCTGCGGCCGTCGCAAAGCGCAGGCTGAACCGGCTCACCCCATTCGCATTCGTGGTCGTGTATCCCCAGACACTGATCTCGGAGAGGGGCCGATCCTCCCCTAAATCGAAAATCAGGACCGGCTTTCCTGTTTCCTCGATATAGTCCGAGGGAAATCCGCCCGGCGCGGCAGTGACCCAGCGGTGTGACGCTCCACTTCCCAACTGCTCGTGCTCCCCGCCTGCCGCGTAGCCGTTGCCCGGCCCCTGGATCAGATTGGAAACCGGCCAGAGGTCGGCGGTGGTGGAAGTAGTAACTGAGGAGATGGGATGAAAGTCGGCCGCCGGGGCAGACTGCAAGACCATCACAGCGGTCGCGGGTGCGAGGAGGGCGCGAAGGAAGAGGGACTTCATTGGCAGGGGGTTGGAGCCGGTCGAAGAAGCACAAGATACCTGCAAATCCTCTGCGAGGCGACAAAAGAGACGCGCCGCAAAGCGACGAATCCACAAGCACCGATCAAGATCGGCGCGCCATGCTGAAACAGCGATTTAAGAAGGCATGGAGATGCAAGGTAAGGGTGAGGTTGGCAGAACCTAACCGATAAAATCCAGAGCCTGATCCCCTTGGGGGCCCAAGCGGCTGGCTCCAGCAATCCATCGATGGATCCCAGATTGGACTATCGAAATTGACACGGTAGGGTCCCGCATGGTCCGGACGCTGGCGCCCATCACCCTTTTGCTCGCCCAAGCCCTTTCTTCATGGGCTGTCGAACCGGAGTGGCCGCGTTTCCGGGGCAAGAATGGTGAGGGGGTGGTGGCAGGTGCAGACATTCCGGCGAGTTGGCAGGCTGATGATTTCATCTGGAAGATTGATCTTCCGGGGGTTGGACATGGTTCGGTGGCCATCGCCGGGGAGCGGATCTTCCTGCTCTGCGGGGATCCCGGAACAAGCGAGCGCATCGTTATCGCGGTGAACGCCAAAGATGGCAGGATCCTGTGGCAGAAGTCTTACCAGACCGCGAAGTTCAAGGGACATCGCTTCAACTCCCCGGCCTCAACAACGCCGGCAGTTGACAACGAAAACGTCTACCTGACCTGGGGAACAAGGGAGCAACTCACCGTAACCGCCCTCACGCACGCCGGGGAGCAGGTCTGGCAGGCGGACCTCGGGCCGATCAAGGGGGGCCACGGTTTTGGAGCCTCCCCGATGGTTCACGGCGACCTGGTGGTGGTCAATAACGACCAGGATGGGAAGAGCAGCCTGGTGGCGGTGGATAAGAGGACAGGGCGGAAGCGGTGGGAGATTCCGCGCAAAAGCGTGCGATTGAGTTACTCGGTGCCGGTGGTGGCCCGGGACGGAACCCTCGTGTTCACGAACTGGCAGCATGGCTTCACCGCAGTGAACCCGAAAAGCGGCGAAGTCCTGAGTGATGTCAGCGTATTCAACTTGAAGAAGAAGGAGCGGGCCGTCAGTTCACCGGTCATGGCGGGCGACCTCATCATTGGGACTTGTGGGTTCACCAACGAGCCGAAGCACGCCGTGGCGATGAAGCTCAAGGATGGCCAGTTGAGCGAAGTGTGGCGGATTGAACGCAATGTCCCGCACATCCCGTGCCCGATCGTGATTCGAGACCGGGTCTACCTATGGGAAGGCAAGGGCATCGGAACCTGTCTCGATCACCAGACCGGGAAAGTGATCTGGCGGAAGCGCATCGGGGGCGCAACCTACTTCGGATCGCCCGTGAGTGACGGGAAGAAGATCTTCTGTGTCGATGCCGATGGCGTGGTGCGGTGTATCGCGGCGGGGGATGAATTCCAGGAACTGGGCCAGACGGACCTCGGAGAACTCTGCCGAAGCACCCCGGCAATCGCGCACGGGAATCTCTATCTTCGGACCATGACCAAACTGTTCGCGGTGAAAGGCAGGTGATTGCCCCCAGCCACACATCCGGAGCCAAGGCCGTAAGGAAGCGGCGGCCAGATTCGAACCGGACCATCTCTAATCCTGACAAATCCCTGAATGTAGTTGAGTAACCCCTATTTCCCTCTCCGGTCGAATCGATTCTGGGTTCTATCACCGGATTATGCGTCACTTCAGGCCGCTGAAACTGAAGCGGCGCTCCTTTATGAAAAGCCGGCTATTCGTTTTCCCCCTGTTTCTGATTACCTCGCTCGTGGGCGCAGGCGAGAATCCCCACGCCGTCTTCGTCGTCGGGACGACACACTACAGACCAGGTAAAACGATTCCGGCGCTGGCAAAACAGCTCGAAGAAAACTTCGGCTGGAAAACCACCGTGATTCAGCCGGAGGGGAATCCGGAGAAAAACGAAAACGGCATTTCCGGTCTCGAAGCCCTGGAGGAAGCGGACGTGGCGATCTTTTACCTCCGTTTTCTCACCCTTCCGGAGGAACAGCTCGCTCATATCGAGTCATACCTGAAGTTGGGCAAGCCGGTCGTCGGATTCCGGACCAGCACTCATGCGTTCCGTTACCCGGAAGATCATTCGCTGGCAAAATGGAATGCCGGATTCGGGAAAGACGCCATGGGTTCGAAGTATTTCATTCACGGACAGGGCTCGACCACGGTCGAACTGGTTCAGAAACAACGCGGTCACGAGATTTTCACCGGATACAACCAAGCCGCGCCGCGCGAAGGGGCCGGGACGCTCTACCTTTCTGATCTGCCGGAAAATGCCACTGTCCTGATGACCGGTACCGGCAAGTTCAAGCGCACCGGCACCGTGACCAATTCGTTCGGCACCCACGAACTGAAGGCCGAGATGACCGACGACGTGGTCTGGACCTGGGAAAACCGGTGGGGCGGCAGGGTTTTCGGGACGACTCTAGGTCATCCGGGCACCTTTGCCGACGCCAACTTCGTCCGGCTGTTCATCAACGGGATTCACTGGGCCGCGGGGAAACCGATTCCACCGGCGAGCGCGAAAATCGAACCGATCGGCGCTAAACAAGACCCCGAGGAGAATTCCCAGCATTAAGGCGATTTGCAGGAAATCGCTGGAGGCGGCGGTCGGATTCGAACCGACGAATAACGGTTTTGCAAACCGTAGATACCCCTAATACCTAGGGTATTTTTGCCTTTGTTGCCCGTTTGTTGCCCACTAAGCAACCAAGGTCAGACACACCTCCGTAGAATGGACGACAAGATGCTAAGAGAAGCAAATAGCGACAGAGGCAAAGATAAGACAAGGGTCAGAGAACTGCCCAGAGGCACGTCTCAATACAGGCGCGGATACCGTTGGGTGGTGGAGTCCCGTCTTAATGGAAAGCGCTCACGTAAGTTCTTCAGACAGGGAGAGGTCACCGAACGGGACACTCATGTCACGGTAGTCCAGGGTGCGATAGAGAACCTCGCTAAGTCGGACCGTCCCGTCGTCACCAACAATGCGCTACTCGAAGAGTCTGCCCGCTGCTCCAAGATCCTGAAAGAATACGGGAGTTCCCTGACTGAAGCTACCGAGTGCCAGGTTGCCCGCCTCAGGGAGGAGTCACAACGAAACTCCACGACCTTCAACGAAGTGTTGCGAGACTTTCTGGAGGAGAAGGAACAGGAGGGAGTCAGTGAACGCCATTATCAGGATTTACGGCATCGCTTGGGGCGTTTTGCCCGGGACTACGGAGACCATCCAATCAGCGCAATTACCCGCAATACCATCAGCGCTTGGATTCTTGGGTTGAAGGTCGCCCCCGGGACCAAGATCAATTACCGACGGACCCTATCCAACCTCTTTGGATACGCCGTTCGGGCAGAATTCATCGACTCAAATCCCGTAACTCACGTTGCCCGCCCAAAGGTCCGCAGAAAAAAGATCGTTATTCTCACAATCGAGGAGTGCGAAAGACTTCTCTTTCACACCCCTGAGGACCTTCTGCCCTCTGTCGTTTTGATGCTATTTTGCGGCGTGAGGAATAGTGAAACCTTCCGACTGAAATGGAAACACGTCGATTGGGAAGACGGCACCATTGAGGTCGAACCACAAGACGGAAAGCGGGATCAGCATGCCCGCCACGTAAAGATCCCAAAAAACGCCCTAGAATGGATTCGTCCCCTCGCAAAGAGGTCCGGACCTATTGCAGACTTTTACAGTTTCAATGTGTTTACGCGGAAACTCACGATGCTTCGTAGAGCAGCAGGATGGGAGCCAGGGACTTGGTCTCGCAACGCGCTGCGCAAAACATTTATTTCGTGTCACTACGAATCCCACGGGTCAATCGATGAAACCGTAAAGCAGGCAGGAAACTCAGTCAGAGTCGCTCTGAAACACTACCGTAAGCTCATCAAGAAAAGGGAAGCGGACAAACTCTGGGAGCTATTCCCTCCGGAAGGTGAACGCAATAGTTCCGTAGTCAGAATGGTTGAAGCAGCATAGCGAAGGGTTTCTTCAGTTCCTGCTTTGAATCAGTAAGTTGCCTCGTTATTGTGATCAGGTAGATAATAATGGCATATGCTGATTTCATGTTACGAGTGTGGTCATAAAGTTTCGACAGAGGCATTAGCTTGTCCGAAATGTGGCGCCCCTCCTCGGGTGACAATTACCTGCCACGAATGTGGAGAAACTGTTGCCGCTGATGCCAAGGCTTGTCCGAGTTGCGGCGCTCCTCCTCAAGCGCAACAGTTGGCGGATATAGATAATCCTACCGGAGAAAGCGTTCACTCCGCGAAAGATGAATCCATTAAAGACAACGAGCTCTATGCGGGCAACACGCGAGACAGGATCTATGAAGACAAGCGCCTTTCAGAAAAGTCTCAACCACCAAGAAAAATAGAGGATGAAGTCTCATTGACGAAGGCACACCCTTATGAAGAGTACTTACTAGACGAGGCAAATAACTCAAATTCTCTGCCTCTTTGGAGAAGGTTAACAACCTTTCAAGGAAGGATTGGGAGGTTGGACTATTTTATAGGATGGCTTCTAAGTACGACCGTTTTCTGGGTTAGTTTTTTTGTGTTTTATGTGATTGCAGATGGGACAAGGGCAAGTGAACCCATGCCGTTGATTTTTTACCCAATTTTCTGTGTATGGATACTAGATGCATTCATGTGGGTGTCGTTGACCGTGCGAAGGTTGCGTGACCTCGATTGCTCTGGGTGGCTTGCATTTTTGTTGATGTGTATTCCCGGAATCGGTTTTGTTACGGTAATAGTGGCTTTTGTTGCAGCAAGCTCACCAAGCATCCGGTATGGCACTCATAGGACGGACTTATTTCCGGAACTGAAAAAGTATGTAGCGGACCTATTTTCGGGTCTGAAGAAGTAGAACCTTGACCTGAACTCCCGGTCTAAATTCGTGCTCTTATTTCTTTGAACCTGTCTCAATCGCTTTGAGCTCGGCAGCATCGATGATACCTACCGCGTGAAACTTCCGCGCTACCGCGACTTGGCGCTCACCAACCTTTGCTCCCTTCCTCTGATTAAGAGTCGCCGGCATAAATTCCAGATTCACGATTACGTTGTCCAGAGCAGGACAAACTGAACGGGGAATGATGTGATCTCCGGTAGCGAGTTCTCCCGAATAAGGTCCCTTGGTGATCGTTGGGGCATTACCTTTCCGTAATTTGCTCATTCCTGCCTCATCCAAGCACCCCAGACGCTCCAGAATCGTCCGATTCCGCGCTAGTGACTCCACAAGCATTCTTGCCCGCTCCGTCCCGTAGGATCCATTTATGCGCTGTGCCGACTCAATGAGCTTGGCCACATCCTCCCCTTCCCGCCGCGCCGCCTCAACCCAGTAGCACGCCTTTCGCAACCTGGGAGTAGCAGCACGCTTACCCTTGAGGGTATCGAGCTTTGCCGGATCCGTTAAGGACGCGAGAATCTCGGCACTCCCGGATGCAGGCAGTGACTTCGGTTCCTTCGCGAGAGGAGCGTCCTGGCAAGACCAGAGGAAGAGGGTGAGGAGAAAGAACGCGGATCTCACAGGGCAGACCTTAGGGGTCCCGCCGCACAAGTCGAGGGAGAGGAAACACCCGGATTTCGCATCAAGTGCCTGCCGATTCTGGCACTCGCGTCACGCCGCTTAAAAAAGGACGGACACCTTACTTTATAATTGCGGGATGTCAGAGAAACATCAAGCAACAGAAAATAATAGCGGCGCGGATTCTCGCAGCAAACTAGGGCAAGAAACTGCGAATGTGGTCACCTTTACCACTGGGTCAGAATCCGGAAGATTTCTAGGTCTCGAGGCAACCCGTGCCTACCTGTTTCCAGATTCTTCCGGTCCCTCTCCACGAAGTTGGAGCGATTGGCGGGCAAAGGGATATTTCTCGATCGTAAAGATTGGGGGACGAGTGTTTTGCGACCCAAGCATCGTCCGCGCCGAGCTTACCGAAAGGTTCTCCATTCCCGCTGTAACCACCTCTTGATGGAGTCCAGACATGAAGTATTTCATCACAGAGTGTGTTTCAGTCGACGGTGCTGAATTCTCCGAGTCGGATTTTCAGGAAGTCGGCGCATGGGTTTTCCTCATGAACTATTGCGCTGGTCAGGAGAATGGAGGGCGTGTCGTGGGAGCAAAGGATAGAAAAGACGCCTTCTTTGACCGTTCTCTCAAGGTGCCTCGTTATGTTTTGGAAACAGAATCGCACCTTTGGAAATGGGAGGATGCTGATTTGATCGTCCAGTTTTACAGCACGGAAGCAGAGGACAATTACAAGAAGAAGAGGGAGGCGGGTAAGCGTGGAGGCGAAAAGAAGAACGCTAAAGCACACGCTAAAGCACACGCTCTACCTACCAAACCAAACCAAACCCCAGTAAATAAGAAAAAACAAAAGAAGACCCAACCAAACCGAAAGGACTCACCACCCACGGAAGATGACGATCCACCGATGACGATAGCCGCCGATCTCGCACACCACATCAGATATGCAGACGACTACAGAGCACCTAATGATTGGGATCGGAGTGAACAAGTTCGGACTGAGCTCTTAAAGTTGATCGAAACCACAAAAAAGGACGGGGAAATGCCCATGGGTCCTGAGAAGCGATTAACTCTTCAGCACGAGGTCCGAGAATTCGTTTCGGAATTGGAGCGATTGGATTGGACCATTGACGGCAACCCAGTCGAAAACTCCTCAGGACTATTCCTGCACCGAATGGAAAAGAAAGGACTGCTGAGAAGACCCAGATAGGAGCAGGAGCTTCAATCAAACCCGAGACCGTCGCTAACGTCTCCGGTGTTCTCCTCGATCTGGTTGAGTTTCTGTAGGGCAAGAGCAGCACCTCCGAGCATAGCGGCATTTCGCGCGGTGTTTGACACGCCAGGACCAGTGTTCGGTTGGCCTGATGCAATCTGATTGAGAATCATTGTTTGGAGTCCCGCCTGAAGGTTCCTGTCAAAAAACGCCAACTTGTAGAGCTCTTCTCCAATCGCGCGCTCCTCTGGATCTAGATCCTCGCAGACAGCGGGAAACTCCCACATATTTTCAACCAAATCGCAAATATCCTCGTAAGACAGATCAAGTAGGCTCCCGATTGCGCCAGTTGATGCCCCAGTTTTTTCGTAGAGACGAAGTAACCGCTTCCTGTGTTCTTGCTTCCCCATCTCCTCCTGCATTTGAGAAAGTGGGCGAGGGTTTTTCAAAACCTCACTGCCAAGAACTCCCCATTGAATCGAAATCGTTGGATGGTCAGTCGGATACTTAGAAGCGAAGGTTCGCGCTGCTTCCTCAAATGTTTCCGCTTCGACCTTCTCACTTGGTGATCCCTTCACGGGAAACCCATCTGGTCCTCGGTATATACAAGTGAACTTCTTCATTCCGTATTCTCCCTAATATCGTTCAGTGCCGCTAACATCGGATATAACTATGTATTATTCGAGCTTTGCCTAGGCTCTCCGAACGTCTCTATAAACTGCCCACACGCCAGTTGATTTTGAAACCATACATGGAGACTCTCGTCAAAGGACGCTTCCATGTAGAGTCTTTCCCTAATAGCATGTTCTTCTGAACTAAGATCATCACGGACTGAGGGAAACTCCCATAAATTTTGGATCACTTTTCGGAGGTCCGAGTATGACATGCTTTTTAGGTTTCCGCTGGCACTCTGGACAGCAAGGAGCAACTCCTCCAAAAGCGCGATACGCATCTCCTCTGCTGAAATACGCATCTCCTCTGCCGAAAGGAGAGCCTGCCGCGCCTTACGAGTTGGAAAGCGCTTTCGCCCTTTCATGAAATTAACCGTTTCGACTTCCAATTCGCTACTCGGGTTCTGTTCCTCAAAAATCTTTGCGGCAAGCTCTGCAGTCTCTGCCTCAATTTTTTGCGTCCCAGCTTTCAGGTTGTTGGGATACCTACACGTATAGACTTCGCTCATCGTTCTTCTACATCGTGAAGAAACGTCTGTATGGGGGCAAACCCAGAGTTCTTCCTGACTACGTTTCGTCCACCGGACTTCGGGTAGTAGAATGAGATATGAACCCCCACAAATTGAACCGGGAGACAATTGAGGTGCTGTGCCGAGAGCTTCGTCTGGGTCTGCCCAAGCACGAGGCATGTCCGCTAGTCGGAATCAACCGCCGCACTCTTCAGAGGTGGAGGAAGCGCTTCTCTTGGGTGAATGACGCGGTCGTCAGGGCAGAGGAAGACGGTCGTGAAAAGCGCGAGTATCGCTTCTGGTTACGTCACCACAACCGAGGCAGGCGGTATTGGAAGGGTTGGGATCCCAACAAGACTCCCAAATATCGGGCACCAAGTTTCCGCAAGCAGTTCAAAGCGATTCATGGGGTACCCTTTACGACACTCGTAAGTAAGCTCCGGGGTGCCTGACAGCTCTCATGTTCGGTTCAGGGCGGTGCAAGGCGCCAATCCAAGTGCGCGTGCGCGTTATGAGCGCGACAGATCACGAGCAGATCTGGCAACAAAGTGGCAACTGCCTACGATTGCTCAGGACGTGCAGGACGCCCGACGGTTTCAGAGACCGTTAAACCCCTTAAAAGGACATTAAGACAGGGGGGGTGGGGGTCCCAGGGTGCTGACTGTCGCGTTACCGAACCGGTCAGGGAGGTCCGAAATTTTTTGGGTAATTGGCTCTGGGATCGCACTCACCCTATCCCCCTTGGGAGGCGTCTTGGGCGGAAGTTGAGGCGTCCTCACTAGGTAGCGGCTTGGAAACCGTCTCTGCATCTTCTGGACGCACTAAGCTATACTTCTCTGCGTCCTCCTTTTCCTGCCTTTCTGCTTTCTTCCTCTCAAGCAAAAACAGGATCTCAGGAACCCTTGGCAGACGGTCTGCGGCACGTTTAGGTGCGTTAGGTCCTGGTGTTGGTCGTTCTGCCATGCCCTGCCATGATATTCGGTCGCGAAGTAGTATCCAACCACAAACAGAGTTGCTCATAAGTGGCGTAGACTTGCCTCTCCCTGCGCAAATCTGCAATGTGACGGCACGTGGCAGCAAGTCGCGCACCCGGACTCATGTTCGAACAGACTTTCAAGAACCTCGATGACGTCCTCCGCAAGGAGGCAGGATGCTCCTCGGAACTGGATTACACGGAGCAGACCTCTTGGTTACTGTTTCTGAAGTATCTCGATGATCTGGAGGGTGAAAAGGCACAGGAGGCGGAACTGAAGGGCGAGAGCTACGAGTATATTCTCGATGATGCGCACCGCTGGTCCACCTGGGCAGCACCGAAAAAGACGGACGGGACACTCGATCACGATGCTGCGCTCACCGGACCGGACCTGATTGATTTCGTAAAAGACAACCTCTTCCCATACCTGGAGGGGTTCAAGCAACGAGCAGAGTCCCCCGCCACGATTGAATACAAGATCGGAGAAATTTTCGGGGAGATCACGAGCAAGTTCAATTCAGGTTACTCGCTACGGGACGCGCTCGATTTGATCGATGAATTGGGGTTCCGGTCCCAGAAGGAGAAGCACGAGCTATCGGATCTCTACGAGTCCCGGATCAAGAACATGGGCAACGCCGGGCGCAACGGCGGAGAGTATTACACCCCCCGCCCCCTGATTCGTGCAATGATCCGAGTGGTCAACCCTACGATCGGAGAGCGGATCTATGACGCCGCGTGCGGTTCAGCAGGGTTCCTCTGCGAGGCGCACGACTACCTGCGGCACGGAGCAGACGGCAAGGCAGCGAAGAAGCTCACCGCCTCAAACCTCAAGACACTCCAGCAGGACACATTCTACGGGAAGGAGAAGAAGAGTCTCGCCTACGTAATCGCGATCATGAACCTGATCCTGCACGGGATCGAGGCGCCCAATATTATTCGGGGCAATACGCTGGCGGATCACGACCAGGACGTTCAGGACAAGGACCGCTACGACATCTGCCTCGCCAATCCCCCGTTCGGCGGCAGGGAGCGCAAGGAGGTGCAGCAGAACTTCCCGGTTAAGACTGGTGAAACGGCGTTTCTGTTCCTCCAGCACTTCATCCGCTACCTGCGTGCCGGTGGTCGTGCCGCGATCGTCATCAAGAACACGTTTCTCTCGAACTCGGACAACGCATCGGTGGCGCTGCGCAAGGAACTCCTAGAGAACTGCAACCTCCACACGGTGCTCGACTGTCCCGGCGGCACGTTCCAGGGGGCAGGAGTGAAGACGGTGGTTCTGTTTTTTGAGAAGGGCGCTCCGACGAAGAAGATTTGGTATTACCAACTCGATCCCGGCAGGAACCTGGGTAAGACCAACCCGCTCAACGATGACGACCTTGCTGACTTCGTGGAGAGACAGGCGACGTTTGCGGATTCAGAGCAGAGTTGGTCGGTGGATGTGGGCGAAGTAGAGGAGGGAACGTGTGACCTTTCGGTCAAGAACCCCAATGTCGAAGAGGAGGCGCCGCTGCGGGAACCGGATGAACTCATTGCGGCGATCAGGGTGCTGGATGAGGAGAGCGAAAAAATCTTGAAAGGGATTGGCGCCCTCATACAGAAATGAACTGGTCGACTGTCCCACTTCAGGATCTGTCCGATGACTTCAAGAAAGACATCGTTGATGGTCCTTTCGGTTCAAATTTAAAGCGGGAAGACTACCAGGCTAAAGGTAACCCGGTTCTCAAGATTCAAAACATCAAGGAGTTTCGGATCGAGTGGAAAAAAATCGATTGCGTGTCTACTTCGAAGTTCCAGCAGTTGAAGCGGCACTCCTATCACCAAGGCGACATCGTTATGACCAAGCTCGGGGATCCATTGGGCGTGTCTGCCATTGTTGACCGCGCAGGTGACGGATTGATTGTCGCTGACCTGGTGCGCATCAGAGCTCAGAAGATTAATTCAAGATTCCTCTGTTACTGTCTCAACGCACCTCAGACACGAACATTCATAAACACCCAATCCAAGGGTGCTACTCGACCAAGAGTTCGGATTACGACTGTGCGGGAATTACCCATCCCCGTCCCCCCCCTCGCCGAGCAGGAGCGGATCGTGGGGATTCTGGATGAAGCGTTCGAGGGGATCGCGACCGCTACCGCACACGCCGAGCGCAACCTCATCAACGCTCAAGAATTGTTCCAGAGCGTCCTGCAATCCACCTTTGAGCAGAGGGGCGAGGATTGGGTGGAGACTGCAATCGGAAAAATCTGCGACGTGAAAGACGGAACGCACGATTCTCCCAAATATGTTGAATCGGGCATTCCATTCGTGACGCAGAAGAACGTCACATGGGATGGGTTGTCCTTCGAGAAGACCCGGCAAATATCGCAGAAAGATCACGACAGTTTTTACAAGCGATCCAATGTTTCTTTTGGCGATGTGCTGATTTCGATGATCGGTGCAAACCGCGGAATGGCGTGTTTGGTTGATGACAAGAGGACCTTCAGCATCAAGAACGTTGGACTGTTCAAAGCTTGCCCGGAGTTAGACTCAGGTTTCCTGCTGCTTTATTTGAAATCGCCTATCGCAGCGAAACACGTCTTGTCGCTTTCCAAGGGTGCTGCGCAAGGATTCATCGGTTTAGGTGCACTGAGGGTTTTTCCGATTTCTCTTCCTCCGATCAATCAGCAAAAACCTATCGTCAAAAAGCTCGATGCGGTTGCCGCCGAAACCCGTCGCCTTGAAGCAATTTACCAGCGCAAGTTCGATGCGCTCGCTGAACTCAAGCAATCCCTCCTGCAACGCGCCTTCGCCGGAGAACTCTAAATTTTTATGAGAAGTTATTATCGATTGATGCTGGGACGTAAGAGTGTTTATGCCGATGAATGCTTTGCCGAGGGTTTTGTCGGGGCGGACTTTGGGATTGAGAAGGATCTCAACGGGGATCTGCCTGAGAACTGGCGTACCTTCAATAAGCAGTTCATTCCCGTCTTCCTAAAGTCCAATCCTGAAAAAAGCAAAATCGCCGCTGGACTTGCCTGCGGAGCGCTTTGGAATGTGTGCAAGGGCATTGCGACCGGGGATTATGTTTTGTCTCCCGATGGCGCAGGCAATTACCGCGTGGGTGAAGTCACCGGAAGTTACTTTTACCAACAAGGTGGAGTATTGCCTCACCGCCGGAACGTGACCTGGCTGAACGTCTCGATTGAGCGTGCTGCGATGAGCGAGGCACTGCGCAACTCCTGTGGGTCCATTGGAACGGTGAGCAATATCACGCCGCATCGAGATGAGCTGGAGAAGCTTACCGGTGGGGTATCAGCACCGAAGCTCATCTCCACTGATGAAACGGTGGAAGATGCGTCCAGCTTTGCCCTGGAGGAACACTTGGAGCAATTCCTGATGGAAAACTGGGACCGGACCCAGCTCGGGGAGGAATACGAGATCTATGAGGTGGAGGGTGAAAAAGCTCAGCAATACCAGACCGATACTGGGCCGCTTGACATCTTGGCAATCAGCAAAGATCAAAAGACGCTGCTGGTGGTGGAGCTAAAGAAGGGAAGAGCTAGTGATGCTGTGGTGGGACAAACACTTCGCTACATGAGCTATGTGGAGGAGGAACTTGCCGAGGATGGGCAAAGCGTGCGCGGACTGATCATCGCCCACGAGGATGACAGGAGGATTCGCCGCGCCCTGAGCTTGGTGCCAACGATTGCTTTTTACCGATATCAGGTGAGCTTTAAGCTCTTTGAGAGTTAAGATGAACGAAGCAGAAACCCGCGCCGAACTGATTGACCCCGCCCTAAAGGCGGCAGGTTGGGGCGTGGTTGAGGGTAGTCGTATTCTGCGGGAGAGATCCTGCCTGATCTCCCAAGGGCGTCTTCTGGGATCAGGACAGCGCACCAGGGAAGAGATTGCCGACTACATTCTGGTCTGCCGGAATCTGAAGCTCGCTGTGGTGGAGGCGAAGCGAAAAGACCTGCACTACACCGAGGGCGTTGGGCAGGCGAAGGCATACGCCAAGAAAATGCAGCTGCGCTTCACGTATGCGACCAACGGAGTCGAGATCTACCAGATCGACATGGAGACCGGTGAGGAAGGCAAGGTCGATGCCTTCCCGTCGCCTGAGGAATTGTGGGCGATGACCCATGCGGAGGAGAACCAGTGGCGGGACCGCTTTGCGGGGGTTCCCTTCGAGGATAAGGGGGGAACATTCCAAGCACGTTACTACCAGGATCTTGCGATTCAGCGGACCTTGGATGCGATGGCGAGCGGCGAGGACCGTATCCTTCTCACATTGGCAACAGGAACCGGGAAAACCTTCATCGCCTTCCAGATCGCGTGGAAATTGTTCCAATCCAAGTGGAACCTCAGTCGCGAACCGGGACGGCGCCCCCGCATTCTTTTCCTAGCGGACCGCAATATCCTCGCAAACCAGGCATTTAACTCGTTCTCCGCCTTTGATGAGGATGCGCTAGTGCGCATCGCGCCAGACGAAGTGCGTAAAAAGGGCGGCGTGCCCAAGAACGGCAGTGTCTTTTTCACGATCTTCCAGACCTTCATGAGTGGGAAAGGTGAAGACGGAACGCCTGCGCCCTACTTTGGTGACTACCCGAGCGACTTCTTCGACTTCATCGTGATCGACGAGTGTCACCGCGGGGGAGCGAAGGACGAGAGTTCCTGGCGCGGTATCCTAGAGTATTTTTCCCCCGCCGTGCAGTTGGGTCTGACTGCGACACCGCTTCGCAAGCACAATGCCGATACCTACAGGTATTTCGGGGAACCCGTCTACACCTACGCACTGAAGGACGGCATCAACGACGGGTATCTCACTCCCTTCAAGGTGAACCGAATTCAAACCACCATCGACGACTACGTCTACACCCCGGATGACGATATAGAAGAAGGTGATATTGAGGTAGGCAGACGCTACGAGGAACAAGACTTCAACAGAGAAATCGAGATCAAGGAGCGGGAGGAAAAACGGGTGGAGATTCTGCTGGGCATGATCGACCAGCGGGAGAAGACCATCGTCTTTTGCGCGTCACAGGTGCACGCACTGGTGGTGCGGGACCTGATTAATCAGAAGAAGGAAAGCTCTGACCCTGAGTATTGTGCACGGGTAACCGCGAACGATGGAGCGCGCGGAGAGCTCCACCTGAGGCACTTCCAGGACAACGAGAAGACCATTCCCACGATTCTGACCACCTCCCAGAAGCTCTCCACCGGGGTGGACGCCAAAAACATCCGCCACGTCGTCCTGATGCGCCCGGTGAACTCAATGATTGAATTCAAGCAGATCATTGGTCGGGGTACGCGCCTCTATGACGGGAAGGATTACTTCACGATCCACGACTTCGTG
The DNA here is from genome assembly GCA_029242545.1 of Roseibacillus sp. Taxonomy (GTDB): domain Bacteria; phylum Verrucomicrobiota; class Verrucomicrobiia; order Verrucomicrobiales; family Akkermansiaceae; genus Roseibacillus_B. The sequence goes on along the minus strand of JAQWTV010000065.1, from coordinate 5,284 downwards.
GGGGCGAGCGACCACTTCACCGATGAGGAATGGGACGGCGAACCGCTGGAACCCGACCCTCCACGCCCGAGACCGGATTCACCAGACGATCCAGCAGAACCTCCAGAACCCACAGAAACGCCCGAGGATCCCCCAGAGGGTCGGCGAATGGTACGAGTTACCCTTGCAGACGGCAAGGCACGACAAATCCAGCACATGGTAGAAAAGAGGTATTGGGGACCGGATGGCACTCCTCTGTCACCACAGCAGTTCCTTCAGCAACTGTTCGGGGATTTGCCGGACTTCTTCAGCGACGAGGAGCAACTGCGAGAAATCTGGAGTCGTCCCGACACACGTCGGAAGCTCCTCGAGGGATTATCTGAGAAGGGATATACGGCGGACCAACTCAATCAAATGCGGGAACTTGTTTGTGCGGAGAAGAGCGATCTCTTCGATGTGCTCGCTAGTGTTGCTTACGCACGGAGTCCGATTACGCGCGAAGAGCGGGTAGTGGAAAACAAGGACCTGATCTTCTCGCACTACGATGACAAACAGCAGGCGTTCCTCGATTTCGTCCTCTCCCAATACGTCAACGAAGGGGTCGGCGAACTGGACGATAAGAACCTCCCGACTCTCATCGCATTGAAATATGGGGCGGTTCAGGATGCCACTCAGGAGCTTGGGGATACGTCGAGTATCCGGGAGCTCTTCGTAGGGTTCCAGAAGCACCTCTACGCGAAAGAGAGAAGCGCGTAGACCACTCCGCCTCCTGGCACATTTTGTGGGATCACAGCGGTCAAAATCGTTCCGCTACGAAAAAAAGTTCAGGGCGCTAAAAATCTGTTGCCAGTTTGTTGCCCGCTCAGGGTGCATTCGGGTGCATTTCCCTGCGCTTCCTATGAGAGACATGAACCCCCTTAATCTCAGGAAATTCCTGCAATTAAAGCGGTTCGTGGAAAACGCTGGAGGCGGCGGTCGGATTCGAACCGACGAATAACGGTTTTGCAAACCGTCGCCTTAGGCCACTTGGCTACGCCGCCATCTCAGAGCGTTCCGGGTGGTAGTCCCGTTAACTCCCGCTGTCAATAATTGCTCTCCCCACGAAGAGATCTAACGGATCGTTCAGGGGTTCAGGGCGCCGAGCTTTGGCGAATTGAGGCTTCCACCAGGCCAACATCCACTCACAATTCCTCAATGGCAGGTATGTGCAGAAGTCTCCTTGGCCCCGGGATGGCGTGGGTATTCCTTGCCGCAGTCGAACTTCAAGCCGAACAAACGATACCCTTCGAGCTGCAAGATGGCGATCGAGTCGTATTTTTGGGAAATTCATTCTTTGAACGGGCCCGTCACCACGGGCACCTCGAGACCTCTCTCGCCCTTTGCTGGCCAGAGAGAACAATCACCTTCCGTAATCTTGGGTGGGATGGCGACACCGTTTTCGGGCACTCCCGAACCGGGGGTCGACGCCGATCTGTCTTCGGTAATCCAGAAGAAGGATTCGGTAAAATGATCGCCCATCTCCAGCAACTTGATCCCACCGTCATTTTTGTCGCCTACGGCTGGAACGAGGCCTTTGAAGGGGTGCGGGGACTCGCACGGTTCCAGGCCGGTCTGACCCGTCTCCTCCGCGAAGCCGGAACACCACCCCGGCGTTTCGTCCTGCTCACACCCGTTCCCCTGGAAAAGGGTTTCGGCACCGAGCTTCCTTCGAAACGGAGGACCAGTCCTCCTTCCACAAGCTACCTCGCCGACCGCAACTCTATCCTTAAATCCTACCGTGATGTCATCGCATCCGTCGCCCGGGAAGGAAGCCACCATCTGGTAGACCTCTTCGAGGCTCTCCACAAATCCAAGGGCGCCTACACCACCAATGGGATGCACCCTAGCGCGAGAGGTTATCAGAGCATCACCACCATCATGGCTCGGGACCTTCGCCTTCCGGATCCCGTAATCGCCCTCGACTCAAAAGAGGCCACAGCCCTACGCGCGACCATTCTTAAAAAGAACACTCTGTATTTCCATCGCTGGCGACCCCGTAACGATGCTTTTGTCCACGGCGAACGCAAGAGCGAGCAAGTGATCGCCCAGGGCGAACCTGAACAATTTGAGCCCTTTGTGAGGAAGCTGGAGAATCACATCCGCGAACAAATAGAGGCTCTGCGATGAACCCCCTGCGCTACTTCATTCCGTGGGCCCTCGTGGGGCTCAGCCTTCAGGTGAGTGCCCAGCGCGGCCTGAAGGACATTCCCCCACCTGACCCGGGGGTCGAGAAAGCCTCCTTCAAAGTAGCAGAAGGGTTCGAGGTCAACCTCTGGGCCGCCGACCCTCTCCTCGCCAAGCCCTCCCAGATCGCCTTCGACAGGAGGGGAAGGCTCTGGGTTGCCAGCAGCGAAACCTATCCCCAATTGAATGTGAATCAGGATCCCAGTGACCGGATCCTCATCCTCGAGGACTCGGACAAGGACGGGCGAGCGGACAAATCCTCGGTCTACTACGATCAACTCGTCATTCCGGGAGGAGTCCTTCCGGATGGCAATGGAGGGGCCTACGTCGCACATGGAGAGGAGCTTCTCCACCTCCATGACCGCAATGGAGACGGCAAGGCAGATCAACGGGAGGTGCTCCTCTCCGGTTTTGGATCCGAGGATACTCACCACACCCTGCACCGGCTGCGCTGGGGACCCGGCGGGCTCCTTTACATGCTGCAGGGCTACTACATCGGTAGTCATGTGGAGACCCTCTATGGACCGCGCCGGCTCAACGGTGGAGGGCTCTGGTCCTACGATATTAAGACCCGCCGGCTGGAGATCTACAGCCGTGGTCTCATCAACCCCTGGGGAATGATCTTTGACCGGTGGGGACAGTCCTTCCAGACCGATGGAGCCGGAGGGCAGGGTATCAACTATACTTTTCCCGACTCGGTCTTCCGCGCCTCTCCCAACGAACACCGTAGCCTTAACGGATTGAATCCGGGGCGTCCAAAGTCCTGTGGTCTCGAGGTCATCAGCGGCAACCACTTTCCGCCTACATGGAGGGGGAACCTGCTCACTAGCGATTTCCGCGCCAATAATATCGACCGATATGTCATTAGCACCGACCAAAGTGGTTATAAATCGGCCCTCCACCCTGATCTTCTTTCCTCTTCCCACCTGTCGTTCCGCCCCATTGACATCGTGATGGGTCCCGATGGTGCCGCCTATGTGGCAGATTGGTACAGTCCCATCATCCAGCATGGTGAGGTGGACTTCCGCGACAAACGACGCGACCGCGTTCATGGAAGAATCTGGCGGATCACGGCCAAGGGCCGGCCCCTCGTCAGCTCAATCGACTACGCATCCAAATCCATCCCCCAGCTGATGAATTTACTCCGGCATGATGCCGACTGGGTGAGACTGCATGCCCGCCAAGAGCTGAAGATGCGCGACGAGGCCGAGGTAACCGCCTCTCTGGAAGCATGGCTTCACTCCCTCGATCGCTCGGATCCTGCATATGAGCACCATCGCCTCGAAGCACTCTGGACCTACCAGACCATTACCACACGCCGCTCATCCTCTCTTATCCATGAAGTGCTTAAATCGCCAGACCCCCGGGTCCGTGCTGCGGCTATCCGAGTTCTTTATCACTGGGGGGGGGCAGCTCACACGCTGGCTGAAGCAATCACAGATTCCGATCCCCGAGTCCGCAGGGAAGCTGTCACTGCCCTTGGGCAATTCGCCTCTCCGGAGGCTCTCGTGGTGGCGCTTGGGGTCCTGAATCAACCTATGGACAGTTACCTCGATTTTGCCCTTTGGCGCACCTGTCGCCTGCTCGAACCCTATTGGCTACCAGCATTCCAGAGGGGGGATCTGAAGCCGGGGGACAACGCCGAACATCTCGGGTATGCGTTGAAGGCGATCGAGAAACCGGAAGCCCTTGCCCCCCTGATGGAAATGATTGTTTCGGGCAAGGCAGATGAAACCATCATCCGCCTCGTTGGTAAAATAGGGAGCTCAGCGGAGCTCAACAAAGTCCTCCACCTTGCTCACCGCGAAAACCACTCCCTGACCAAGGCCGCCACGCTCGCTCTAGCGGAAGCCGCGGAGGACCGGGGAATCTCTCCGTCTGATCAGAGCCTGCTCTCACCAGTGTGTCAGAGGCTCCTCAAGGAGAATGACGTCGAAATTATCGCTATAGCCTGCCGCCTCGCCGCAGCCTGGAATCTCAAGTCTCTCCGTCAAACCATCCGAACCAGGCTCCTCGCAGCCCCTCCGCTCCTCGCTCCTGATGCCGCGAACGCACTCGCCAAGCTGAGTGACGTAGAGGCTCTTCTCCCGATTGCCTCCCAAGGCACATCTCGCCATATCCGGATAGCGGCCACTGCAGCTATCGTCATCATCGATCCCGCCGTTGCATCTCCACACATTGCGAAGCTCTTGCAGGCGAGCCTGTCACAGGCTGAGGTAGAAACGCTCATGGCCGGGATTCTACGCCGCCCCGGGGGAAGTGGGCATCTCGCCAACGCCCTATCCGGAAAAGAAATCGATCAGGACACTGCGATCCATGCCGCAAGGCTGCTGGAGGTCTCAGACCGGGAACACCCTGAACTCGCGGACAGGCTGGCGCAGGCCGGAGGATTGGACCCGCTGCTTCCAGCTCTGAGTTCAAGCGATCGTAATACCCTTCTGTCGATGATTGCCGACGGCAAGGCAGTTCGGGGGAGAGCTATTTATGAGCGCGCCGCACTTGCATGCAATGTCTGCCACAGGGTGGATGGCCAGGGTGGCCTCGTTGGACCCGACCTCTCCAGTATCGGAGCAAGTGCCCCTGCCGACTATCTTCTAGACTCTCTCCTCAATCCTAGTGCGAAGATCAAGGAAGGTTACCGGATGTCCATCGTCACCCTGAAGAACCAGAACGTCATTTCTGGAGCCATCAGTCGGGAAACCCGAAACGCCCTAGTTATCCGAAGTCCATTCGGTAAGGAAACCCGTATCCCTAAAATGGAAATCGCCTCCCGCCAGATCAGCCCGGTATCCATGATGCCTGGCGGACTGGTGGCCGGGTTGCGGGAGGATGAACTCTTGGACCTTCTGGCCTATCTCTCCTCCCTCGGTAGGACGGCGAACAAATAGACCCCGTTGCCAGATTCCGCCTCGCAATTAAGCTCGCAGCAGTTCCCTAACGAGCTTGCCCGAGGAAAGGATAGGGTGCGGTTGTCCACTACGATCCTCGAACCGCATGCCCGGATCGATCCCCAGATGATGAAGCATTGTTGCCCAGATATCATTGGGGGAGAGAATTCGGTCCACTGGGTGCTCCCCCTTCT